>NZ_CP067113.1:0-332311 GCF_016615955.1 Luteimonas sp. MC1750 | reverse complement strand
TGATGTACTGCATCGCGGCCGACTCGGACGCCGTGGCGGCGACCACGATCGTGTGCGCCAGGGCGCCGTTCTCCTCGAGCTTGCGCACGATGTTGGCGACGGTCGAGGCCTTCTGGCCGATCGCCACGTACACGCACTTGATGCCCGTGCCCTTCTGGTTGATCACGGCGTCGATGGCCATCGCGGTCTTGCCGGTCTGGCGGTCGCCGATGATCAGCTCGCGCTGGCCGCGGCCGATCGGGATCATGGCGTCGACCGACTTGTAGCCGGTCTGCACCGGCTGGTCGACCGACTTGCGCCAGATGACGCCCGGGGCCACGCGCTCGACCGGCGCGGTCAGCGACGCGGTGATCGGACCCTTGCCGTCGATCGGCTCGCCGAGCGCGTTGACCACGCGGCCCAGCAGCTCGGGACCCACCGGCACTTCGAGGATGCGGCCGGTGGTCTTGGCCACGTCGCCCTCGCGCAGGTGCTCGTAGTCACCCAGGACCACGGCGCCGACGGAGTCGCGCTCGAGGTTCAGGGCGAGCGCGAACGTGTCGTTCGGCAGCTCGATCATTTCGCCCTGCATCACGTCGGCCAGGCCGTAGATGCGCACGATGCCGTCGGACACGGAGGTGACCGTGCCCTCGTTGCGCGCCTCGGCGGCCAGCTTGACCTTCTCGATGCGGCTCTTGATCAGTTCGCTGATTTCAGAGGGGTTGAGCTGGGTGCTTGCCATTTCCGGTTCCTCGGTGCGCGCCAGCGGTGGTGGTGCGCGGTAAGTGGATCTTGTGGTGGCGCCGCGGCGGGATGGCCGCGGCGCCCTGTGCTTACTGGCTCAGCGCCGACTGCAGGCGCGCGAGCTTGCCGCGCAGCGAGCCGTCGATGACGACATCCCCCGCGCTGATGATGGCGCCGCCGATGAGCGCGGGATCGACCGCGGTCTCGACCTCGACCGCGGCACCGAAGCGGCGCTCCAGCGCGGCACGGATGCCGGCCATCTCGGACTCCGACAGCTCCGCGGCGGAGGTCACCGTGGCGCGCACGACGTTCTCGGCCTCGGCGCGCAGGTCCTCGTAGAGGCCGGCGATCTCGGGCAGCTGGGCCAGGCGGCCATTGGTCGCCAGCAGCGCGAGGAAATCGCGCTGTCCAGCGTCCGCGCCGTCGATGGCCAGCAGCTCGACGGCGTCGGCATCGGCCAGCGAGGGGTGGCCCAGCAGCGGCGCGACGCGCGGATCGGCCGCGACGCGGGCGGAGAACGCCAGCGCCTTCGACCAGCCCGCGAAATCGCCGCGGTCGCGCGCGATGCCGAAGGCGGCGCGGGCGTAGGGACGGGCGAGGGTGATCTCCTGGCTCATCGGGCTCAGATCTCCGCGGCGAGTTCGTCGAGCAGCGCCTTGTGGGCGCTGGCGTCGATCTCACGCTTCAGCAGCTTCTCCGCGCCGGTGACGGCGAGCGCGGACACCTGGCGGCGCAGGTCCTCGCGGGCACGATTGGCCGAGGCCTCGATCTCCGCGTCGAACATGGCCTTCTGCCGGATGGCCTCGGTCTGCGCTTCCACGCGCGCGGCGTCGACGATCTGGTTGGCGCGCTGGTGCGCCTGGTCGATGATCTCGTTGGCCTTGCTGCGCGCGGCCTTGAGCTCCTCGTTCGCCGTGTCCTGGGCCTGCGCAAGCGCGCGCTGGCTGTTGTCGGCGGCGGCGAGGCCCTCGGCGATCTTCTGCTGGCGCTCCTCGATGGCCTTGAGCAGCGGCGGCCAGACGAAGGTGGCGATCAGCCAGATCAGCGCAGCGAACGAAAGCGCCTGGGCGATCAGGGTGAGATTGATGTTCATGGCAGTGCCTGTCGTGGTGGTCGGGGCATGCGGGGCGCATGCCGGCCTTGCTGCGGGGCCCGGGCGGCGGATGCCGCCCGTACCGTGCGCGGCGAGGCGATCAGCCGGCCAGTCGCGCCAGCTGCTCGGTCCACGGACCGATGAACGGGCTGGCGAAGGCGAACAGCAGGCCGACGGCGACCGAGATGATGAACGCGGCGTCGATCAGGCCGGCGGTGATGAACATGCGGACCTGCAGCACCGGGATCAGCTCCGGCTGGCGCGCGGCCGACTCGAGGAACTTGCCCGACATGATGGCGAGGCCGAGACCGGCGCCGAGCGCGGCGAGGCCGATCATGATGCCGATACCGAGGGCGGTCGAGGCCTGGACCTGGGCAAGCGTGGCGAGGATGGTTTCCATGGTGATCTCCGGGCGTGGTGCTTTGAGGGTTGGACGAAAGGTGAAGGGTGGAACTGGATGAAGCGGTGACTCAGTGGCTGTCTTCCGACAGGCTCAGGTAGACGATCGACAGCATCATGAAGATGAAGGCCTGCAGCGGGATCACCAGGATGTGGAAGATCATCCAGCCGAAGCCGAACAGCGCACCGCCGATGAGGCCGAGGAGGCTGGCGCCGCCGAGGACCCAGATCAGCAGGAAGACGATCTCGCCGCCGAACATGTTGCCGAACAGTCGCATCGCCAGCGAGATCGGCTTCGACAGCCACTCGACGATGTTGAGGATGAGGTTGAAGGGCATCATCCACTTGCCGAACGGCGCGGTCAGGAATTCCTTGGTGAATCCGCCGAGGCCCTTCGAGCGCAGGGCGAAGAACAGCATCAGGAAGAACACGCTGATCGACAGGCCGAGCGTGGCGTTGACGTCGGCCGTGGGCACCGGCTTCCAGTACTCGACGCCGATCCAGGACAGCGGGACGGCGAAGAAGTCGGCCGGGATGAACTTCAGCATGTTCATCATCAGGATCCAGAAGAACAGGGTGATCGCGATGGGCGTCACCAGCTTGCTGGAACCGTGGTAGGTGTCGCGGGCCTGGCGGTCGACGAACTCGAGCATGATCTCGACGAAGGCCTGCCACTTGCCGGGCACGCCGGCGGTGGCGCGGCGGGTACCGGCCCAGAACAGGAAGGTGATCAGCAGCCCCATCGCCAGCGAGCTGACCAGCGTATCGACGTGCAGGGTCATGAACGACCCCTCGCCGACCGACGCGGTCAGGTTCTGCAGGTGGTGCTGGATGTAGCTGGTGGGGGTGAGATCCGCCGCAGCCGCCATGTCATGAATTCCTGTTTCGATGTCCGCTGGCCATGGCCAGCACCTGTGCCACCAGGGCGACGACCGCGCCCCCGATCACTGCCAGGGCCGGCAGCCTCGCCACGGCGATCGCGATGAACAGCGTCGCGATCACCACCAACCACTTCGCCAGCAGTCCCAGCACCAGGCGCGACAGCGCGCCGGCGGCGGGACCGATGCCGCCACCCAGCGCGAGCACGCCGTACAGCGCGCCGCCCGCGGCGATGGCCCCGCCGCCCGCCAGTGCCGCCAGGGACCACGCGGGACCCTTCGCCAGCAGCGCAAGCGAAAGCGCGGCGACCGCGACCACCTGGAAGGCGATCGTGCGCCGCACCAGCCGCGTTCCTGCGGCAAGGGGATTGAGCATGGTGTCCTGTAGCCCTGGTGCGGGAGCCGGCCCGGCTTGAATCGGCCCCGTAAAGCCCCGGAAGTATATCAGGCGATGGCGGCGCGCGGCCAACCTGGTGCAACCCGCGGCCGTGCCGGCACGCGACGCCGTCCGATGCGGCCCGTCGGCAGGCTGCGCCCCGCCGGGATTCCCGGCGATCGGGCGCATTCAGGAAATTGCCGTCGTCTGCGCGGAACCTCCGGCCGGCTGCGCTGTCCCACGTCTGCGCGACCCGTGTGCTCTCCCCTCGTCGATCCGCACGGGTCCGCAGAAGCCCCGGCACTCCGCCGGGGCTTCGACTTTTCTCACCCGCCCTCACCCTCGCCGCGCCCGGGTCCGCGCTCCTGCTGCTCGCGCGCGATCCAGTCGGCGACCGCGCGGCGGGTCCGTCGCTCCTCGGCCTTCTCGCGCAGCACTTCCAGCGCGAGCACGCGGTGCAGGCCGACCATCACGCCCACCATCAGCAGCGCGAACGGCAGCGCGGCCACGGTGATCAGTGCCTGCAGCGCCTCCAGCCCGCCGGCGACGAGCATGGCCGCGGCGATCAGCGCGATGGCGACGCCCCAGGCGAACTTCCGCGCGAGCGTCGGATCCCCCGCGTGCTCGCTCGACATCGAGCCCAGCACCAGCACCGCGGAGTCGGCCGAGGTCACGAAGAAGATCACCAGCAGCAGGATGGTCAGCGCCGAGAGCAGGCCCGGCCACGGCAACATCGCGTACATGTCGAACAGCACCGTCTCGTAGCCGTTCGCGAGCGCACCGGCCATGTCCGCGCCACCGAAGATCTGGCCCCACAGCGCGGCGCCGCCGAAGGTCGAGAACCAGGCGAAGCCCAGCAGGCTCGGCACCACGACCACGCCCAGCACGAATTCGCGCACGCTGCGCCCGTAGGAGACGCGGGCGATGAACGCCCCCACGAACGGCGACCACGAGATCCACCAGGCCCAGTAGAAGATCGTCCAGTCGGCCACCCAGGTGCTGCCGGAGAACGGCGTCATGGTCAGGCTCATCTCGACCAGGTGGTCGAGGTAGCTGCCCAGCGACGTGGTGAAGGTCTCGAAGATGAAGCCGGTCGGCCCCAGCAGCGCCACCGCCACCAGCAGCAGGCCGGCGAGCGCGAGGTTGAAGGTCGACAGCCACTTGATGCCGCGATCCACGCCGCTGGCGCTGGACGCCATGTACAGCACGAAGCACACCCCGATCACCGCCAGCTGCATGCCGAGTCCACCCGGCAGTCCGAACACACGCGTCATGCCGGCGCTGATCTGCATCGTGCCGAAGCCCAGCGTGGTGGCGACGCCGATCGCGGTCGCGACCACCGCCACCACGTTGACCACGCCGCCGATCCAGCCCAGGTGGCGGTCGCCGATCAGCGGCTGCAGCAGGTCGCTGACCAGTCCGCGCCCGCTGCGGTTGTACTGGAACCACGCGATCGCAAGGCCCATCAGCGCGTAGATCGCCCACGGATGCAGGCCCCAGTGGAAGAAGGTGTAGCGCATCGCCGCGCGCGCGGCCTGCGGCGTGCCCGGCGGCAGGCCCTCGGGCGGCTTCACCAGGTGCGAGACCGGCTCGGCCGCGCCCCAGAAGACCAGGCCGATGCCCATGCCCGCGGCGAACAGCATCGCCAGCCACACCGGGCTGGAGAACTGGGGCTCGGCGTCGCGCCCGCCGATGCGCAGGCGCCCGGTCGGCCCGAACGCCAGCCAGGCGAGGAACGCGAGCGTGAGGAACACGATCAGCAGGTACAGCCAGCCCGCGTGCGCGAGCACCGCGGCCAGCGCGGCACCGGTGACTTCGCCGAAGCGCACCGGCGCGACACCGGCGACGAGCGACAGCAGCACGACGAGTGCCAGCGAAATGCGGAAGACCATGGCAGCGATTCCTCGATGGCAACGGGCGCATCGAAGCATAGTCCTCGTTCACGGATCGGAGACCTGCGCGCCAACCACACTGTCGCCCCCACATTCCCCCGGATCTTCCATGACCCAAGGATCGAACGCCCTTGCGACGCACCGTCTCCGCCGCACCGCGCTTGCATGCGCGGTGCTTGCCCTGGCCGCCGCGCAGCCGGCGCTGGCCCAGGACGCCAATCCGCGCGACGACCGCTTCACCCTGCGCCTGAGCGCCTTCAATCCCAGCGCCGACCTGCGCCTCGGCCTGGAAGGCGACGCCACCAGCGACGGCGAGACGGCGGTGTTCTCCGACGCCGTCGACTTCGACACCGGCGACGAGTGGCGCCCGCGCGGCGCGCTGAACTTCCGCATCAGCGACCGGCAGTCGATCGGCGCCAGCTACTACGACTACGAGAACGACCAGGACTGGAGTTTCGGCGGCGGCAGCGTCGATCCGGGCCCGGGCGGCCCCGTGGGCCTGCCCGCGGTCGACGCGAGCGGCAGGATCAAGTTCGCGATGGCCTCCGCCCACTACGAGTACGCGGTGGTCGCGACGCCGGCGTTCGAGTGGGGCCTGGGCCTGGGTGCCACCCATCTCGACCTGGAGGCCATGGCCGACGTCGCCTGGTCGGCCACCGACGAGCTGGACGCCGGCAACGCCGGGTTCCGCGAAGGCTTCGACGGCTGGAGCCCGGCCCTGCACACGCGCGTGACCTGGCGGCCCGCGGACCGCTGGCGCGTCGACCTGGACGGCCAGTACCTCAATGCGAACTGGGGCGACTTCATCGAAGAGGACGGCCACTTCGAGCGTGCCGGCATCGTCGTCGAGTACCTGGTCACCGAGCGCTTCGGCGTCCACGTCGGCTACGACTGGTTCCGCCTCAAGCTGCGCGACACCTATGCCGGCACCATCGTGCCGCCGGCGGACGCGGGGCTGTCCGACATCGAATGGTCGGCCGCCGCGCGCACGCAGTTCAAGGTGCACGGCCCGATGGCGGGCGTGACCTTCCGCTTCTGACCGGTTGCCGGCGGGGCGGCCAGGCCGCCCCACCGGACGCCCGTCAGTTGCGGACCTGCACGTCGTCGATATAGACGTTGATGTCGTAGCTGGTGTTGGCGTGGTACAGCCAGATCGCATCCACCTTCACGCTCGCCGCGGTGATCGCGCCGTTGCCGCCGACCCACGCGTTCCACTGGTTGGCGTCGGTGAGTGACCAGGACACATAGGTCCAGCTGTTGGCCGCGAGCGCGCGGCTGACCGAGCGCTCGGTGCCATCGCTGTCGTCGATGCCGATGCCGACGCTCATGCCGCTGCCGCCGGCATACACCCAGAAGCCGACGCTGCCGTTCGCGCGGCTGACCGCCGCGTTGCTGCCGGGGTTGCCGCCGCCGGACAGCAAGCGCACCGCCCAGGCCGCGCTGGTGTTCGGGTTGTCCTTCAGCAGCACCTGCAGCGAGCAGCTGCCGTTGCGGCGCGTGCTGCAGTTGCGCGTCGCGGTGGACGCGGTCGAGATGCCGGCGGTGCTGCCGGAATACGCCGGGCTGGTGTTGAAGTGCCCCACGTTGCTCTCGAAGCGGTCCAGCCAGGTCGTGCTGCCGCCGCTGCCCGGATTGAGCAGGGTGTAGTAGCTGGCCCAGTTCCAGTTGATGCCGGGGTCGGTGTGCGTCTGGCCACTGAAGTGCTGGTGGCCTTTGATCTTGACCGAGGTGGGCAGGACGTTGATGCCGCTCGACGGCGCGCCCCGGTAGGCGCTCGAGCAGGTGACCGCGCTGTACCTGGCGCAGAAGTCGCGCACCAGCGCCGCGGAGGCGTTGTACATCGCGCTGGTGTACCAGCTGCTGTTGTTGACGTAGCCCTCGTGCTCGATGCCCAGGGTGTAGCTGTTCTGGTTGCGCACGTGCCAGGCGGTGTGCGCGTTGCGCACCATCTGGGTGACCTGGCCGTCGGAGCTGCGGATCACGTAGTGCGCGCTGACGTTGGCGGTCGAGTTCTTGAACCAGCTGATGGTGCCGGCGTAGCTGCCCTGCGCGGTATGCAGGGTGACCGCGCTGACCGCCGCGCTGCGCGAGGCGTTGTAGTTGCTCGAATGCGCCGGGTTCCAGATCGCCGGGCCATAGTCGGTGCTCTGCGCGCGCAGGCGGCCGTCGCCTTCCTTTGGCGAGGGCTTGCGCACCAGCTGCTCGCTCACCGGGTCGATCGCGTAGCCGTCGACCTCGATCCGATCACCCGCGACGTCGAGGCGCACGAACGGTGCCTGCAGGCGCACGAGGGTCTCGGGATCGAAGGCCTGTTCCCACGCCACCGCGGTCTGCGGCACCACCATGCCCTTCTCGTCGACGCCGCGGTCCTGGGCCAGCAGCACGTCGAAGGCGAAGCTGGCGCGCGCGTAGTCGTCGATCGCGCCGCCGACCGGCGACGGCGAGAAGCCGGCGTAGCTTGCGAGTTCGGGCGCCAGCGATTCGAGGTCGCGCACGTCGCGGCCACGCAGCCGGCTGCCCAGCAGCGCGGCCGCGGCCATGATGTTGGTGGCCGGATCGCGCCTGACCTGTTCCGCCGGCACGCCCAGCAGCGCGGCCGCCTCGCCCACCTGGTCGGCAAAGCCGCCGCCGGCGTAGAGGCCCATCACGCCGTGCGCCGCGGGCATGTGGCCGTGGTCGTCCATCGCGCCCGCGTCCTCCGCGCGCACATGCTGCCAGCGGCTCTGCACGTAGGCGATCGCCTCGAGCGTCCCGCGGGGGATCTGCGGATACGCCGCGTAGGCGCGCTTGAAATACGCCGGATACGCCGCGCGCTCGGCGCGCAGCCGCACCTCCTCGTTGCGCAGGCGCGCGGCCATCGCCGCCTCCTGCTTCGCGGCGGCGACATCGCCGCCAGCGTCCCACTGCGCGAACCGCGACTCGCCCGCGGACGCGCCTGCAGCGGCCAGCGCGGTGGACAGCAGCAGCGCCGCTCCATGAACCTTACGAATCTTCATCTCGACCCCTCGTTGCGCCTTGGCGCATGGCTCCCCCCGTCCCCGGAACCCGTCCAGCGGGCACGCACGTGTGCCCGCCGTTACTGGTTACGCGGCGCGGGGGACGCGGGATAGATGGGGTCGGCCCTAAGGGGGCGGACTGGCGCGACGAAGCGCGACGCGATGGCGTCTCGCTTCGTGCAGCCGGTCACATCGCGACTACTTGCGCCTGGGGATGTAGAGGTCGGTGATCGTGCCGTCGTACATCTCGGCGGCCATGGCCACCGACTCGCCCAGGGTCGGATGCGGGTGGATGGTGTGGGCGATATCGCCGACCTCGGCGCCCATCTCGATCGCCAGCGCAGCCTCCGAGATCAGCTCGCCGGCGTGCACGCCGACGATGGCCGCGCCGATGACGCGCTTCGTCGCCTCGTCGAACACCAGCCGGGTGAAGCCTTCGGTCCGCGCCAGCCCGATGGCCCGGCCGCTCGCCGCCCACGGGAACTTGCCCACGCCCACCTTCAGGCCCTTGGCCTTGGCCTCGGTCTCCGTCACGCCGACCCAGGCGATTTCCGGATCGGTATAGGCCACCGACGGGATCACCCGCGCGACCCACTCCTTCTTTTCTCCGGCGGCCACTTCGGCGGCCAGCTTGCCCTCGTGCGTCGCCTTGTGGGCCAGCATGGGCTGTCCGACGATGTCGCCGATGGCGAAGATGTGCGGCACGTTGGTGCGCATCTGAGCGTCGACCTCGATGAAGCCGCGCTCGCCCACGCGCACGCCGGCCTTGTCCGCGTCGAGCGCCCGTCCGTTGGGCACCCGGCCCACGGCCACGAGCACGCGATCGTACAGCCTGGCTTCGGGGATGCTGTCGCCCTCGAAGACCACCTCGATGCCCTTCTTCGCCGCCTTCGCCTCGACCACCCGCGTCTTCAGGTGGACCGACACGCCCTGCTTCTTCAACCGGTCGGCCAGCGGCTTGACCAGGTCGCGGTCGGCGCCGGGGATCAGCTGGTCCGCGAGCTCGACCACGGTGACGTGGCTGCCGAGGCCGCGATACACCGTCGCCATTTCCAGCCCGATGATGCCGCCGCCGACCACCAGCAGCGTCTTCGGCACCTCGGCCAGCTGCAGCGCATCGGTGGAGTCCATGATCCGCTCGTCATCCCAGGGGAAGCCCGGGAGCTTCATCGCCTGCGAACCCGCGGCGATGATGCACTGGCCGAAGCGCAGCAGCTGCGTGCCGCCGTCGTCGCCGGTGACCTCGATCTCGTTGGCCGACACGAAGCGGCCGGTGCCTTGCACGACGCGCACCTTGCGCTGCTTCGCCATGCCGGCCAGGCCCTTGGTGAGCTGGCCGACCACGTTGTCCTTGTAGCCGCGCAGCGTTCCCAGGTCGATCTTCGGCTTGCCGAAGTCGACGCCGAAGGCGCTCGCGTGCGCGGCCTGGTCGATCACGTCCGCCGCGTGCAGCAGCGCCTTCGACGGAATGCAGCCGACGTTGAGGCAGACGCCGCCCAGGCTCGGGTAACGCTCGATGAGGACCGTATCGAGACCCAGGTCGGCGGCGCGGAAGGCCGCGGTATAGCCGCCCGGACCGGCGCCGAGCACGACGACGGCGCACTCCACGTCGGCCTTGCGGCCACTCGCCGCGGCAGCCGCGGGCGCGTCGGGTGCATCCGGCTCGGCCGGCGCGCGATGCGAGCGCGCGACCGGTGGACGCCCGGGGCCGGCGTCCGCTGCGGACGGAGCCGACGCGCTGGACGCGGCCGGGGCCGCGGCAGCCGATGCCTCGGCAGGGGCCGGCGCGTCGCCACCACCCTCGCCTTCGGCTTCCAGCACCACCACCACGCTGCCCTCGGCCACCTTGTCGCCGACCTTGACCCGGACCTCGCGCACCACGCCGGCGGCCGGGGACGGCACTTCCATCGTCGCCTTGTCGGACTCCAGCGTGGCCAGGCCCTGGTCGACGGCGACGGTGTCGCCGACCGCCACCAGCACCTCGATCACCGGCACGGCGTCGAAACCGCCGATGTCGGGCACCTTCACTTCGATCGTGTTCGCCATCGCCGCGTCCTCAGAGCATCGCCCGGCGCATGTCGCCGAGCAGCTGTGCGAAATAGGCGGTGAACCGCGCCGCCGCGGCACCGTCGATCACCCGGTGGTCGTAGGACAGCGACAGCGGCAGCACCAGCCGCGGCTTGAACTTCTCGCCGTTCCACACCGGCTTCATCGCCGACTTCGACACGCCGAGGATGGCCACCTCGGGTGCGTTGACGATCGGGGTGAAGCTGGTGCCGCCGATGCCGCCGAGCGAGCTGATCGAGAAGCAGCCGCCGGACATGTCGGCCGGTCCGAGCTTGCCCTCGCGCGCCTTCTTCGCCAGCGCCGAGGTTTCCTGTGCGATCTGCATCACGCCCTTGCGGTCGCAGTCGCGCACCACCGGCACCACCAGCCCGTTGGGCGTGTCGGCCGCGAAGCCGATGTGGACGTACTTCTTCAGGATCAGGGTTTCGCCCGAGGCATCGAGCGAGGCGTTGAACTGGGGGTATTTCTGCAGCGCCGACACCGCCGCCTTCATGATGAAGGCCAGCATGGTGAGCTTGACGGCGCCCTTGTCGGCGCCGCGCTCGTTCTCGCGGTTGAGCTCGACGCGCAGCGCCTCGAGTCCGGTGATGTCGGCGTCGTCGTGCTGGGTGACGTGGGGGATCATCGCCCAGTTGCGCGCCAGGTTCGCGCCGCTGATCTTCTGGATCCGGGTCAGCGGCTGCTCCTCGACCTCGCCGAACTTCGAGAAGTCGACCTTCGGCCAGGGCAGCAGGTTGAGGCCACCGCCGCCGCCGCCGGCGACCGCGCCGCCACCGGCCGCCGCGCCGCCGGCCAGCGCCGACTTGACGAACTGCTGCACGTCCTCGCGACTGATGCGTCCTCCGCGCGCACTGCCCGTCACCTGCAGCAGGTCGACGCCCAGCTCGCGCGCGAACACGCGCACCGCCGGACTCGCATAGGGAACCTTGTCCGGCATCACCGCATCGGCATCGAGGACCCGCGGCGGTGCCGCCTGCGTCGCGCCGGCGGGCTCGCGGTCGATCGACGCCTGGGCGATGTTGTCGGGCTTCGCGGCCACCGCCACCGGTTCGACCCGGGTGCCGGTTTCCGCCGCGGGCCGCTCGCCGGTGCCCGCATCCGGCTGCGCGCGCGGCGCTTCCTCGGCGGCGGCCGGAGGCGTCGGCTGCGCGGCCGCCTCCTCCGCGGGTTCGATCAGGGCCACCACGCCACCCTCGGACAGCGTGTCGCCGACCTTGACCTTCACCTCGCGGACCACGCCCGCGAACGGGGCCGGCACTTCCATGGTCGCCTTGTCGGATTCGAGCGTGATCAGGCTCTGGTCCTTGGCCACGGACTCGCCGACCGAGACCAGCACCTCGATCACCGGGACATCGTCGAAGCCCCCGATATCGGGAACACGCGCTTCCTGGGGGCTGGCCATCGGGGATCTCCACGGGTCGGTCGGGCGGATGGCTATTGTGGCCCCGCGGGGTGCACGCGCCAACCTGGGACCGGGTCACCGGCGATTCATCGCCGTCGCGGCGACGTGCGGCCGCTTAACCGCGCGTGGAGAAGTTCCCCCGCGGCACCCGCCGCGACAAGCGCGATTCATCCGCGCATCGATAGGGTGGCGGCGCCCCACTCCCCGGGGCCCATACGCAAGTAACGAGGAGATCCCCCATGTCCCGCATTGCCCCCATCACCAAGATCCTGGTTCCCGCGGCGCTGGCGCTTGCCATCGCGCCGGCGGCCTTCGCCCAGGACAACGCCCCCGACAAGCGCGTCTCGGTGACCGCCGGCTATTCGCTGGTCGAGCCCACGCGCAATCCCGAGATCGCCGGCGCCCGCACGCAGTTCGACGGCGAGGGCACGCCGACGCTGGGCGTGACCTATCACATCACCGACAACTGGGGCGTTGAAGCCTGGGCGGCCGACAGCTACGGCCAGCGCGTCAACACCGCTGCCGGCAAGGCCGGCAGCGTCGATGCGCAGCCGTATTCGCTGAGCGGCCAGTACCGCTTCGGCACGTCCGACAGCACGGTGCGTCCGTTCGTCGGCCTGGGTTACCACGAGACGAACTACGACAGCGAAACCCCGACCGCCGCCGGCCAGCGCGTGGGCGTGGAGACCGCCAAGGGCGGCGTGGCCACGGTCGGCATGGACGTCAACATCAGCCCGACCTGGTTCGCGCGCGCCGACGCACGCTACTTCCAGGCCGATTCGGATGTGCACATCGACGGCGTGAAGGCCGGCGACGCCAAGCTCGACCCGGTGATGGTCGGCGTGGGCATCGGCGCGCGCTTCTGATCCGTCGCGCCAACGGCTGTACCAGGAGGCGGGCCCCATGCGGGCCCGCTTTTTTTCTGTTGTTTTCCCGATTTGGCAGACGGCCGGCACCGCATGCCTGTAGGAGCAGCTACAGCTGCGATCGGTGAACGCTGCCTTGGCCGCATTTTCGGAGCCGGCCTCCGTGGTGGTCCACGCGGCCCGTCCCGCGCACAGGGGGTGTGCTGCGCCGGCCGTCTCCGCGTCCTGCTGCCAGCGGCCGGGCGCCGGCCATCCATGGCCGGCTCTCCGCTCACCCCCTGTACGCGGGACGGGCCCCGGCCTCTATCGGCTTCGGACCCGACAGCAAAAGCGGTCGCGGCTGGAAGAGTCAGGAACAACAGGAGCGCACCGGGTTCCCACCAACGAAGATGCAATGGCTTGCAGCGCCTTGGCTTGTCCCGCCACAGGATCGCGAAAGAAGTCGGACCCGCCGCGGATGCAGGGGGGATGGCCAGAGCCGGCCATGGATGGCCGGCGGCCGGAACTGGGAGCAGGACAGCGAAGATTCCGGCTGGTCATCCCCCCTGCATCCGCGGCGGGCACCGCTGATCGCCCCGCACCACGCGCTCGCGGCGCATCAGGTAGAGGCCGCTGGCGACGATGATCCCCGCGCCCAGCCAGGTCATGCCGTCCGGCAGCGCGCTCCACAGCACCAGGTCGAGCAGCACCACCCAGACCAGGGCGGTGTATTCCAGCGGCGCGATCAGCGAGGCCTCGCCCAGGCGGAAGGCGTGGGTCAGCGCCACCTGTCCGAGGGTTCCGGACACCGCGACCCCCGCGAGCAACCAGCCGTCGGCCGCGCGCAGCGGTACCCAGTCCGGCCAGGCGAGCAGGCCCGCGCCCACGGCCACCATCGCCAGGAACCAGAACACCAGCGCCTGCGCGCTGTCGCGCTGGGCCAGCATCCTCACCGTCACCACCGACGCCGCGTAGCAGACCGTGGCGAACAGGACCAGGAGGCCGGCCCGGGTCAGCATGCCCTCGCCGCCGGGACGCAGCACCACCAGCACGCCGATGATGCCGACCACGATCGCGGCCCAGCGCCGGGGCCCGACGTGCTCGCGCAGCAGGGGCACGGCCATCGCGGTCACCAGCAGCGGACCGACGAAGGTGATCGCATAGGCAGTCGACATCGGCAGGTCTCGCAGGCCGGCAACGAAGCACGACAGGAACAGCACGCCGAGCACGCCGCGCAACAGGTGCAGCGGCCAGTGCACGCGCAGCAGCGGACGCAGGCCCGTGGTCGAGAGCGCCCAGGCCAGGACCAGCGGCAGGCCCACCGCGCCGCGCAGCGCCGCGACCTGCATCGGCGGGTAGTGGCCGGCCAGCTGCTTCATGCAGGCGTCCATCACGCACAGCACGGCGACCGCGAACAGCATCGCGAGCACGCCGCGACGGTGGTCGCGCGCAGCCGCGGCCTCGGCACCGCCGTCGCCGGCGACGCCGGGGGTGACCGGTTCCACCGCCGGCTCAGACCGCGAAGCTGGCGGCGTCGATCACGAAGCGGTAGCGCACGTCGCCGCGCAGCATCCGCTCGTAGGCATCGTTGATGCCGTCGGCGTCGATCAGCTCGATGTCGCTGGCGACGCCGTTGGCGGCGCAGAAGTCGAGCATCTCCTGGGTTTCGCGGATGCCGCCGATCAGCGAGCCGGCCAGGCGCCGCCGGGCCATGACCAGGGACGAGGCCGCCACCGGGGTCGGCTCGGGAATGCCCAGCAGCACCATCGTCCCGTCGATCTTCAGCATCTGCAGGTAGACGTTGTAGTCGTGCGCGGCGGAGGCCGTGTCGAGGATCATGTCGAAGCGCTTCGCCAGCCGGCGCACCGCGCCGCGGTCGCTGCCGACAACCTCGAAGGCGTGCGCACCCAGCTTCAGCGCGTCCTCGCGCTTGCGCTCCGAGGTGCTGAGCACGGTCACGCGCGCGCCCAGCGCGACGCCCAGCTTGACCGCCATGTGGCCCAGCCCGCCGAGTCCGACCACGCCCAGCTCGTCCCCTTCCTTCAGGCCGAAGTGGCGCAGCGGCGACCAGGTGGTGATGCCGGCGCACAGCAGCGGCGCCGCGCGATCCAGCGGCAGGCCGTCGGGGATGCGCAGCACATAGTCCTGGTGCACGGTGATGCGCGTGGAATAGCCGCCCTGGGTGGTCTCGCCGGTCGAGGGGTCGACGCTGCCGTAGGTGGCGACCATGCCCTTCTCGCAGTACTGCTCCTCGCCGGCCGCGCACTGCGCGCAGCTGCGGCAGGAATCGACGAAGCAGCCGACGCCCACCGCATCGCCCACCGTGTAGCGGTCCACGCCCTCGCCGACGGCGGCGACGTGGCCGACAATCTCGTGGCCCGGCACGAGCGGATATTCGACCGGACCCCACTCACCGCGCACGGTATGCAGGTCGGAATGGCAGATGCCGCAGTAGCGGATATCGATCAGGACCTCGCCGGGGCGCGGGTCGCGGCGCTCCAGGCTCCATGGGGCCAGCGGCGCGGTGGCCGAGGTGGCGGCATAGGCGGCGGTCGTGTGCATGGCGGGCTCCGGGGCGGTTCTGGGGGACGGGCGCCCATGATGCACGAGGCCCCGGCCATCGGCGTTGCGGTACCCTGAGCCCCTGTTCCCCCGCACCGGAAACCGCGCCATGCCGTCCTTCGACATCGTCTCGGAAGTCGACACCCACGAGCTCACCAACGCCGTCGACCAGGCCAACCGCGAGCTCACCACGCGCTTCGATTTCAAGGGCGTCGACGCCGCCTTCGAACGCGAGGAGGCCGTGATCACCCAGCGCGCGCCCAGCGACTTCCAGCTGCAGCAGATGACCGACATCCTGCGCGCGCGCCTGGCCGCGCGGAAGATCGACACGCGCTGCCTGGAATTCGGCGACGTCGAGAGCAACCTCGCCGGCGCGCGGCAGAAGGTCACGGTCAAGCAGGGCATCGAGCGCGAGCTGGCGAAGAAGATCGGCAACGAGATCAAGGCCGCGAAGTTGAAGGTCGACACGCAGATCAACGGCGACAAGCTGCGCGTCACCGGCAAGAAGCGCGACGACCTGCAGGCGGCGATGGCCCTGCTGCGCAGCAAGGAATTCGAGCAGCCGCTGCAGTTCGACAACTTCCGCGACTGACCCGGCGATGCACGCGACCGACGATCCGATCGCCGACACCCGCCGCTGGCTGGAACGCGCGGTCATCGGGCTCAACCTGTGCCCGTTCGCCAAGGCGGTGGTCGCCAAGGGCCAGGTGCGGATGGTGCTGAGCGATGCGCGCGACGAGGCGACGCTGCTGTCCGAGCTGGGCGCGGAGCTGTTGCGCCTGCGCGACACGGCGGCGACCGGGGTCGACACGACGCTGATCGTGCATCCGCAGGTGCTGGCCGATTTCCTGGACTACAACGACTTCCTCGAGACCGCCGATGCGCTGGTGGCCGAGCTCGAGCTGGAGGGCGTGCTGCAGGTCGCGAGCTTCCATCCGCAGTACCAGTTCGCCGACAGCCATCCCGACGACATCGCCAACTTCACCAACCGCTCGCCGTGGCCGACGCTGCACCTGCTGCGCGAGGACAGCGTGTCGCGCGCGGTCGAGGCGTTTCCCGATCCGGACGAGATCGTCGAGCGCAATGTGGCGACGCTGGAGAAGCTCGGGCTCCCCGGGTGGCGCGCGCTGTTCGAGGACGTGCCCAGGGGCTAGCGGCTTCTTGTGGGAGCGCGTGCCGCAATCCCGACAGCGAAAATCCTGTCGCGGCCGGCGTCGTCGAGCAGCCGCCACTCGCCTTCCGGCAGGTCGTCCAGCGACAGGCCACCGACGCGGCTGCGGTGCAGCGCGACCACGTGGTGGCCGACGGCGGCGAACATGCGGCGCACCTGGTGATAGCGGCCTTCGTGCAGCGTCAGGCGCGCCTGCGTCGGTGACACGACCTCGAGCCCGGCGGGCAGCAGGGGGGTCTTTTCGGACTCCAGCATCAGCGTGCCGCTGGCGAAGATCGCCGCCTCGTCGCCGCGCAGGGGTTCGGCCAGCGTGGCCTCGTAGATCTTGGGCAGCTTCGCTTTCGGCGAGATGATCCGGTGCAGCAGCTGGCCGTCGTCGGTCATCAGCAGCAGGCCGCTGGTGTCGCGGTCGAGGCGGCCGACCGTGGACAGGGTGGGCGAGCGCAGCGCGAAGCGTGGCGGCAGCAGGTCGTAGACCACGCGGCCGCGATCCTTCGTCGAGCAGGTATGGCCCACTGGCTTGTGCAGCATCAGCAGCAGGCCGGGCGGCGGTTCCAGCGGCTCGCCGTCCACGCGGACGTCGTCCCACGCGGGCGCGTCGTCGGCGTACAGCACCTCGCCCGCGGCGTCGGTGACCCGGCCTTCGCGGAACATCAGCGCCACCTGCTTGCGGCTGCCGTAGCCGAGGTTGGCCAGCGACTTGACCAGCTTCATCGCGGCGGACGCCCGCCGCGCGCGCCGCCCGCCTTCACCGCTTCGACGACCTTGAAGCCGCCTTCCTGGGCCACCAGCCGGGCTTCGCCGAAGCCCGCGCCGAGCGCCTGTTCGTAGGGCAGGTGGCGGTTGGCGACCAGCCACAGCCGGCCGCCCGGCCGCAGCGCCTGCGCGGCGGCGGCGATGAAGGCGCGGCCGATGTCCGGGCGCTCGCGGCCGTCGGGCGCGTGGAAGGGCGGATTGGTGACCACGACGTCGTAGGCGCCGGGCACGCCCGCCACCACGTCGTGCCAATGGAAGCCCAGCGCGGCGCGCGACGCGAAGCCGGCCAGGTTGTGGCGCGCCATCGCCAGCGCGCGGGCGTCGGCCTCGTAGGCGTCGAGCGCACTGATGCCGGGGCTGCGCTCGAGCAGTTCGGCCGCGAGATAGCCATAGCCGGCGCCGAGGTCGGCGGCGCGGCCGGCCAGGTCGGCCGGCAGGTGCCGGGCGAGCAGGCCGGATGCCGCGTCGATGCGGTCCCAGGCGAAGACGCCGGGCCGGCTCAGGAAGCGGCCTCCGGCCACCTGTCTCGGGGCATCGAGGTCGCGCCACTGCGCGGCCAGCGCGGGGTCGGCGCCGGGCTGGCCGGCGGCGGCCCAGAACACGCGGCACTTGTGCTTGCTGCGCGTGGTCACCGGACCGGCGATGCGGACGAAATCGGCTTCGGCGGACTTCGCTCCGGCGTCGTTGGCGACGCTGGCCACCACCATCGCGCCCGGTGCCGCGCGCGACAGCGCCTCGGCAAACAGCGCGCGCGCCTCGTCGCGCTGGCGTGGCGGCAGCACGAGGACCAGCGGCCTCGCGACGTCGGCCTCGCCCGCGCCGGTCGCCACCGCCTCATCGGCGACGGTGAAGCCCGCGCGCACCAGTGCGTCCGCGTCGGGCCGGAACGGCGCTTCGCAGGCCAGCCCGGGCCAGTCCGCCGCGACCAGGGCGGCGCCCGCGCGCGCGCGCAGGAACACGGCACCGGGCGCGCGCGCCAGGTCTCCGCTGGCGAAGGGAAGCATCAGCGCGTCGAGGGCGGGATCGCCGTGGATGGCCATCGTGGCTCCGGTGGAGGAAACAGGGCCGCGATTGTAGTGCCGCGGGCCGCGTGCACGTCGCGCCCACGCGCGCTTCATCGGACCCGAATGCCGGGTTTGCCAGCATCGGGGCCCCCATGCAGAACAGAGGAAACGCGTATGCGCGCACTCTTCGTCGGCGGACCGGTCGACAACAGCGAGCTCGACATCGAAGGCGAGACGCCTCCCACCCACTACCCGCCCGACACCGGCAGCGGCCAGTCGCGCTACCGCCTGCAGCAGGTCGGTCGCCGCGGCGACGCGGTCGTGTACGCGGTCTACGGAGCGCCCGACAGCGCCGATGACGAGGTGATCGCGATCGCCGACGAACGCGACTACGCGCGTCGTTTCGACGCCGAACCGCAGCGCGTCGACGCCTGAGGCGTCACGGCTGCGCTCAGCCCTGCAGCTCGCGCAGGGTCACCGCCGGCGGCGCGTCCAGGACGCGCCGCGTGGCCCAGAGTCCCGCCACCAGCGCCGCGGCCATGCCGGCCAGCCCGCCGGCGGCGGCCATGCCGAGATCCGGCGTCCAGGGCAGGTCGAAGACCTCTTTCGCCACCACGCCTGCGAGGACGGTAGCGGCCACCGCCGCCACCAGCCCGGACAGCAGGCCGATCACCGCGAACTCCGAAGCCTGCGCCAGCCGCAGCTGGCGCCGGCTTGCCCCGAGCACGCGCATCACCCCGCCTTCGAGCAGGCGCTCGTCCTGGCTCGCGCTGATCGCCGCCAGCAGCACGAGCAGGCCTGCGGCGAGCGCGAACCAGAACACCACCTCCACCACGGTCGAGACCTGGTCGGCGGTGTTGCGCACCTGGGTCAGCACCGCGTCGACGTCGATCACCGAGACGTTGGGATAGCGCTGGACGAGTTCGCGCGTGAACGCGGTATCGCCCTGCGGCACACTGACCGCGGTGATCCAGCTGGCGGGGTAGCCGTCCAGCGCGCCGGGCGAGAACAGCACGAAGAAGTTCGGCCGGAAGCTTTCCCAGTCGACCTCGCGCAGGCTGGTCACCCGGCCCTCGATGCGGCGTCCGGCGATGTCGAAGGCGACGCGGTCGCCGAGCGCCCAGTCGAGTGATTCGGCGAAGCCGGCCTCGACCGACAGCTCGACGCCCTCGGTGCCTCCGGCGCCCCAGAACTCGCCTGCGGTCACGCGGTTGTCGTCGCGCAGCTCGCGCGCGGTGGACAGGTTGAATTCGCGGTCGGCACGACGCTGCGCGCGCCCGGACGCCTCGTCGCCGTCCTCACCGGCGTAATCCTCGCCGCGCACCGGCGTGCCGTTGTGGGTGGCCAGGCGCCCGCGGACCATGGGATAGAGCACCGGTGCCGCCAGGCCCTGGGCCGCCGCCACGGCGGCCACGCCGTCGATCTGGTCCTGCTGCACGTTGACGATGAAGCGGTTGGGCGCCTCCGCGGCCAGCGCGAGCTGCCAGCGCTCCAGCAGGTCGGTGCGCACGAAGGTCAGCAGCAGCAGCGCCATCAGCCCGAGGCCGAGCGCCGACACCTGGGCGATGCTGGTGCCGGCGCGGCGGCTGACGTTGGCCAGGCCGTAGCGGGCACTGCCGCGCAGGCGGCCGCGCAGGCGGCGCACGGCCAGGATCATCAGCCAGGCCAGCAGGGCCAGCGTGCCGAGCGTCAGCGCGATGCCGGCCAGCATCGCCAGCGCCAGTGCCGGCGAGCCCGCCTGCCACCACAGCAGCGCGCCGATCCCGGCGATGCCCGCGGCCAGCACCAGCAGCGCGGCCGGCTCGGTGGGATCGAGGTCGCGGCGCAGCACGCTCAGCGCCGGCACGCGGCGCAGCGCCAGCACGGGCGGCGCGGCGAACGCGAGCAGCACGACCAGCCCCACGCCGTAGCCGCCCAGGGCCGGCATCAGCCCCGCCGGCGGAATGGCGATGCCGAGCATGCCGGCCAGCCAGCCACCGATCGCCCACTGCAGCCCCCAGGCGATCGCCACGCCCAGGGTGCAGGCCAGCAGCCCGAGCATCAGCAGCTCGCCGATGTGGATCCCGGCCAGGGTGGCCTGGCTGGCGCCCAGGCAACGCATCACCGCCGCACCCTGCAGATGGCGCGCGCTGTGCCGGCGCGCGGCCATCGCGACCGCCACCGCCGCCAGCACCACCGAGACCAGCGCGGCCAGGCCGAGGAAGCGCCCGGCCCGGTCCAGCGCGGAGCGGATCTCCGGCCGCGCGTCGGCGGCGGTCTCCAGCCGCTGGCCCCGCGCGAGGTGTTCGCGCGCCACCGCGGTGAAGCGCTCGACCGCGCTGGCCTCGCCGGCCACCACCAGGCGGTAGCGGATGCGGCTGCCTTCCTGCACCAGGCCGGTGGCCTCGAGGTCGTCCGGGTGGATGAAGACCCGCGGCGCCACGTTGAAGTAGTCCAGGGCGGCGTCGGGTTCCTGCGCCACCAGCGCCGCAAGCCGCAGCTCCAGCGTGCCGATGCCCACGGTGTCGCCGATGCGCGCGCCGAGGGTGTCGGCGCCGCCGCGGCTCATCCGCAGCGTGCCGGGCGCGGGGACGCCGGTAGCCGCGGCTTCCACGCCGTCGGCGCCGGCGATGCGGTATTCGCCGCGCAGCGGAAAGCCCTCGCCGATGGCCCGCAGTTCGCCCAGCTTCAGCTGCACGCCGTCGCCGCGGCCCACGCGCACCATGGTGTCGAGCTCGACGGTCTCGGCCATGCGCAGGCCGGCGCTGCCGGCGGCCTCGCGCGCCGGTCCGTCGATCGGCGCGTCGCCGCGCAGCACGGCGTCGCCGCCCAGCAGTCGGTTGGCCTCGATCGCCAGCGCGCGCGCGGCGCGGTCGGTCACGAAGCCGACCGCGGTCACCGCCACCACCGCCAGCACCAGCGCCGCCAGCAGGATGCGCACGTCGCCCGAGACCAGGTCACGCTTCAGCTGCCGCCAGGCGAGTCCGGCGATCCTCATGCGGCCGGCCCGGAGTCCGCCACCAGCCGCCCGCCCTCGATGCGCAGGGTGCGCCGGCAGCGCTCCGCCAGGTGTTCGTCATGGGTCACCAGCACCAGGGTGGTGCCGGCGTCCTGGTTGAGCGCGAACAGCAGTTCGATGATGGCCTGCCCGGTCGCGGTGTCGAGGTTGCCGGTCGGCTCGTCGGCGAAC
Source organism: Luteimonas sp. MC1750 (assembly GCF_016615955.1). Classification (NCBI taxonomy): domain Bacteria; kingdom Pseudomonadati; phylum Pseudomonadota; class Gammaproteobacteria; order Lysobacterales; family Lysobacteraceae; genus Luteimonas; species Luteimonas sp. MC1750. The sequence goes on along the minus strand of NZ_CP067113.1, from coordinate 310,978 downwards.
ATCAGCGACGGATCGGTGACGAAGGCGCGCGCCACCGCCACGCGCTGCTGCTCGCCGCCCGACAGCTGGCGCGGATAATGGCCGAGGCGCTCGCCCAGTCCGACGCGGGCCAGGATCGCGCGGGCCGGGCCTTCGGCGTCGGCGTCGCCGCGCAGCTCCAGCGGCAGCATCACGTTCTCCAGCGCGGTCAGCGACGGCAGCAGCTGGAAGTTCTGGAACACGAAGCCGACCTTCTCGGCGCGCACCCGGGCGCGGCCATCCTCGTCGAGCGTCGACAGCGGGGCGCCGTCGATCTCCACCGCGCCCGCGGTCGGGGCGTCGAGTCCGGCCAGCAGCGACAGCAGGGTGCTCTTGCCCGAACCCGAGGGGCCGACGATCGCGACGCTCTCGCCGCGCGCGATGGCGAAGCCGACATCGTCCAGGATCACCAGCTCGCCGCCTGGCAGCTGTACGCGCTTGCCCAGGCCGGTGGCGGAAAGCGCCTGGGGCGCGTGGGTTCGGGAAGAGTCAGCCATGGGGTCCTTCATCGGGGCATGATGTCCGGCGCAGCGTCCGGCGGGGCCGGGCGCGATCGACGGACGGAACGAGGAGTCGCGGGATGAGGTCAGGATACCGGGCGCCACGGCGCTGGCTGCAGATGTCCCTGGGCGCGGCGCTGCTGGCGTCCACGGCGATCGCCCTGGCGCAGCCTGCGGCACGGGTCGAGCCGGCCGCGGCGGCCCAGCGCGCGGCCGCACCGCGCACGGCTGCCCCGCGCGCGGCCGCCCCAAGCACGGCCGCCCCAAGCACGGTACTCGTGCTGGGCGACTCGCTGTCGGCCGCCTACGGGCTGCGCGAGGACCAGGGCTGGGTGGCGATGCTCGGCGAACGCGTCACCGCCGGGCATCCCGGCTGGCAGGTGGTCAACGCCAGCATCAGCGGCGAGACCAGTGCCGGCGGCTCCGCGCGGGTGGTCGACGAAGTGCTGCGGCACCGTCCGGCGGTGGTGGTGATCGCGCTGGGTGCAAACGACGCCCTGCGCGGGCTGCCGCTGCCCGAGCTGCGGCGCAACCTGGCGCGGATGATCGGTGCCTCGCGGCACGTGGGCGCGCGCGTGCTGCTGGTCGGGATGCGCATGCCGCCCAACCTGGGCGCCGACTACACGCGCGGCTTCGAGCAGACCTATCGCGACCTCGCGGCCTTCTTCGACGTCGAGCTGCTGCCGTTCCTGCTGGAGCCCATCGCCGCCGACCGCGGCAACTTCATGGATGACAACCTGCATCCGACGGCCCGCGCGCAGCCGGCGATCGCCCGGCATGTCTGGCCGGCGCTGGAGCCGCTCCTGCGCTGAGCCGGCGCTCACCGCGTCCGGCCGGAGAGCAGCGGCCAGGGATCGATCGGCGTGCCCTCCCACCAGCGCTTCTCCGGCCCGAGCAGGAAGATCGCGAAGTGCAGGTGCGGCGCCGCCGGGTCGGCGTTGCCGGTGCTGCCGACGTAGCCGATGACCTCGCCCTGGCGCAGCGCCTGGCCTTCCGCCAGCCCCGGCGCATAGCGGTCCAGGTGCGCGTAGTAGTAGGCGTGGCGACCCGAGGGTTCGAACTGGTAGATAGTCAGCCCGCCGCGGTCGCTGTCGAACAGCTTCTCGACGTGGCCATCCGCCACCGCGAGCACCGGCGTGCCGGTGGGCGCCATGATGTCGAGCGCTTCGTGCACGCGGCCTTCGCCGCGGTCGTCGTCGAAGGTGGGCGTGAGCGACGCGGGCGCGATGCCCTGCACCGGCACGACCAGCCCCGACGGCAGCGGCACCGGCGCCACTGCGCGCGTGGCGCGCGTGGTGGCTGCCGGACGGGTCGCGTCCCGGCCGGTGGCGGAGACCTCGACGCCATCGGTGCCAGACGTCGAGGCGCTTGCACGCGGCGCATCCGTCCGCGCGGCGCGCGCGCCACGCGCCACGTTCCGCCCGTCGCCCGCGCCGTCCGCGGCGCGTGGCGACGCGACGTCCGCAGGCGCGACCCGCAGCGGTGGCTCCCGGTCGGCGCCCCGCGTTGCAAGGTAGTACCCCAGCGCGCCCACCAGCAGCCCCGCCAGCACCAGCCCGACGTAGCGCATGCCTACTCCTGCAGCAGCGCCGGCATGCCCGGCTTGACCGCATCCGCGAGCAGGCTGACGTGCCAGTTCGCCAGGCGGATGCAGCCGTGCGAGTCGGTCTTGCCGACATGGCCGGGCTCCGGCGTTCCGTGGATGCCGTAGTGCTCCTTGGACAGGTCGACCCAGGCGACGCCGACCGGATTGTTCGGGCCCGGCTGCAGCGTCGCCTTGGCGTGCGACGGATCGGCATCCCAGAACAGCTCCGGGTTGTAGTGGAAGGTGGGATCGCGCGCGACGCCCTTGATCGTCCACTCGCCGAGCGGCAGCGGATCATGCTCGCTGCCGGTGGACGCAGGGAACTGCGCCACGACGGTGTCGTCGGCGGCGACCAGCTGCACCACCGAGTCGGACTTGTCGACGACCACGCGCGCGATGGCCGGCAGCGCGGCGGCGGTGGCCAGGCCGGGCACCACGATCGTCGTGCCGGCCGCGGTCAGGTCCTTGCCCGGATTCAGGCGCTTCAGCAGCGCCGGGCTGGCGTGGAAGCGTTCGCCCAGCGCCTCGGCGACATCCTCGTAGCCGAGCGCATCGAGCTTGGCCCGTTCCATCATGCCCTCGGGCAGCGCGGCGTACGGGCCTGCGGCGTCGGCCGCGGTGATCGCGTATTGCACCAGAACCGGCGCCGCGTCGCCGTTCAGCACCTTCCACGTGGCCTCGTCGAGCTGGCCACTGGGCTCCAGCTGGCGGCTGCGCTGGAAGGCCGCGATGGCGCGCCGCGTGTTCGTGCCGCCCTGGCCATCGATTTCGCCGGGCGAGAAGCGCGCGCGCTCGAGCAGCACCTGCGCGCGCAGCATCGCGTCGCGCCCCTGCGTGGTGGCGGCATCGTTGGCAGGATGATCCGCGGCCTGCGCGGCGGGCGCGGACGTGGCGGCTTCGGCCGCAGCGGCTTCGGGCGCGGCGGCAGGCTTGGCCTTGGGGGGCGCCGGCTCCTGCGCATCGGCTGGCAGTGCGAAGACGAGCATCGCGGACAGCGCGATGGCGAGCGGTGCGGCTGGGCGCATGCGGGGCATTCCTTGTGGGCGGGATGGTCGCGATGCTGGGGAAGGCGCGGGCGATGCCGCGTGAAGGCAGCATCGGCTGCGTCACGGCCGCCATTCGCGCTGAACGCGCGGTCATGCACGCCCCGCGTTTCATTGCGACGGCGTCCGTGCCGGAGCAGACTCGGGGCAGACCCGGAACCCGGCACACCTGCCATGAAGCGACCGCAACGTCCGCAGTGCCTGCCTCGTCTGATTCCGGCCCTGGCGATCGCCTTGGCCGTCGTGACCGGACCGGCGCTCGCCGACCGGGTCACCGATCCCGACGTCGGCCTCAGCCTCGAGGACGGCGGCCCGGTCGCGGTGTCGTGGACGGCGCCCGCGGACTTCACCGAGATCCGCCACAGCCGCAACCGCTTCGAGGCCGTGCGCGGCGACTGGGTGCGCGACCTCGCCCGCCACGTCGCCGATCGCGCCGCGCGCGCGCTGCATCCCGGCGAGCGCCTGGAGGTGCGGATCACCGACATCGACCGTGCCGGCGACTACGAGCCCGGCCGGGGCGCCAGCGACCATGTCCGCGTGGTGCGCGACATCTACCCGCCGCGCATCGACCTGGCCTATACGCTGCGCGATGCCTCCGGCCAGGTGGTCGCCTCGGGCGAGCGCAGCCTGCGCGACCTCGGCTTCCTGCAGCGGCAGCCGGGCACGGTGGGCAGCAGCGACCCGCTGCGCCACGAAAAGCAGCTCGTTGATCGCTGGGTGCGCACCGATCTCGCCCGTGCCGACCCCGTCCGCGGTGACCGCTGAGCGCGGATGGCGGTCTACGTCGACGATGCGGTCACCTTGTGGCGCGGACGCCGCTGGGCGCACCTGATGGCCGACAGCCTCGATGAGCTGCACGCCTTCGCCGCTGCACTCGGCCTGCCGCGCCACGTCTTCCAGGACCGGACCAGCGGTGCGCACTACGACGTCACCGCCGAGCTGCGCGCGCGCGCGATCGAGCTCGGGGCAGTGGCGATCTCGCGCCATCGCGACCGCGGGCAGATGCGCGCGGTGATCGCCAACGCACGCCGCCAGGGCCGGCGCGAGTCGCCCTGACGCGCGCGTACGGCCGGCCGGCGATAATCAGGCGCAGATCCGCGCAGGAGACCGGCATGACCCGCTTCGACCTCAGCCCGCCCGACGACGCACAGCGCCGCCGCCTCACCGACGCGCTCGACGACGATGCGCGGCGCGTGCTGCTGGCCCACGGCACCGAGGCCCCGTTCTGCGGCGCATTCCTCGACAACCGGCGCGAGGGCACCTACACCTGCGGGTTCTGCGGCCTGCCGCTGTTCCGTTCCAGCGCCAAGTTCGAGTCCGGCACCGGCTGGCCGAGCTTCTTCGCGCCGCTCGACCCGGCCCACGTCCGCTACGTGCGCGACCTCAGCCACGGCATGGTGCGCATCGAGGAGACCTGCGCGCGCTGCGGGAGCCACCTCGGCCACGTCTTCCCCGATGGCCCGCCGCCCACCGGCGAGCGGCACTGCCTCAATTCCGTCTCGCTCGGCTTCGTCGCCGACGGCGAACCCCTGCCCGACCTGCTGGGCCGCGGCGCGCCCGAGGGCGAAGCGCTGGACTGAGCTGCAGGACGCGCCACGCCGCAGTATCCTCGTGCGCCGCGAGCGCAGCCGCCCCGCACCCGCGAACGACAGACGGAATCCGACAGACATGACGCAGACCCCGCCCGACCGCCTCAGCAATGATCCCCGCAGCCCGCACTACGACGAGACGACCCTCGGCCGCGGGATCGGCATCCGGTTCAACGGCGAGGAGCGCACCAACGTCGAGGAATACAGCGTCAGCGAGGGATGGATCCGGGTGGCGGTGGGCCGCGCGCTCGACCGCCGCGGCAATCCGATGACGATGAAGATCAACGGTCGCGTCGAGCCCTATTTCCGCGACGCGGAATGAAGACGGGGCGCCCTGGGGCGCCCCGCATGTCCTCGACTTCGACGACCGTGCGCGTCAGTCGCGGTCCTTGCCGACGACCTCGCCGGTCTCCGGATCCAGCGTGAGCTTCAGGTCGCGTCCATTGGCGTCCTCGGCGTCGGCGGTCCACACGCCGTCATCGAACTTCACGTCGTCCACCTTCGAATAGCCGGCAGCCGAGAGCTTGGCGCGCACGTCGGCCTCGCCGAGCGTGGACACCGCATCCTCCGGATACACCTTGCCGGTCGCCGGGTCGACGCGCAGCTCGACGCGCTGGCCGTCGGCGCTGCGCGCATCGGCCTTCCACACGCCGTCCTCGAACTCGACGTCGTTGACGCGGGTATAGCCCTGCGACTCGAGCGAGGCGCGGATCTGCGGTGCGGTCATCGCATCCGCGGCGGCGTCCTGCGCCGCGGCGGTACCGGCCGACAGCGCGAGCGTCACCGCGATCGCGAGGGCCTGGAACGTGGCGTGCTTCATGGAATGTCTCCTGCGGGGGGAAGCGCGAGTATTCGAACCGCGGCGCGAACCGGGCATGAAATCCGCCGCCTGCGTTCATGCACGGGCCAGCGTGCGCTCACGTCGCGTCCATGCCGGCGCGGCAAGAATCGCCGCTCCCCCGATGCATGCGGAGCAATACGATGAGCAATCGCATTCAGCAAGGCGGCTTCATGGCCGCAGCCCTGTCCCTGCTGCTGGCGGGTGGCAACGCCGTGGCCAACGACGATCCGAAGCACAAGGACGGACACGACGCCGCCGACTCGGAACAGCCGGTCGGCGACACCTGGATCACCACCAAGGTCAAGGCGAGCCTGCTCGCGGACGAGGACGTGGCCGGCCTGGAGATCGACGTCAAGACGGTGAACGGCGTGGTGACGCTGCGCGGCGACGTGGCCAGCAAGGCGCAGGTCGAAGAAGCCAGGCGCATCGCCTCTGGCATCGAGGGCGTCGTCGAGGTGGATGCAAGCGGACTGGGTACCGACGCGGGCGAGTAAGCCTTTGCCCGTTGCACGCGCGCGCACCGCGCGTGGTGCAGTGCACCCACCACACACAGGGCACCGGCATCGCCGGTGCCTTTTTCGTTCCGGCACGCGTCAACGTCAAGGCTGCGTCAGTGCTTTGTTATGCACGCGTACGCACCACTTGCACGCCGCGCAAACCTCACCGCGGCAATAGTGGCTCCTCCCCACGAACACCACCCAGGAGCTCACGCATGAACGATCGTCGAGACACGAACCCCGATGCCAACCGCGACCCGATCACCGGCGCGCCCGGCGCGCATCCCGTCGGCGTGGCCGCGGGTGGCACGGCCGGCGCCATTGCCGGCGCGGCGGTCGGCAGCCTCTTCGGACCCATCGGCACCCTCGTCGGCGGCGGCATCGGCGCGGTGAGCGGCGCCGCGGGTGGCAAGGCCATCGCCGAGCGCGTCGATCCCACCGCCGAAGTCGAGTACTGGCGCGAAGGCGCGGTGTCGCGCGACTACTACCAGGCCGATCGCGATTTCGACCGCGACTACGCCCCGGCCTATCGCATGGGTACCGAATACCGCAACGAGGCCGGCGACCGCGACTGGAACGAGGCGGAGTCGCAGCTCAAGCAGCGCTGGGATGAGTCGCGCGCGGAATCGAGCCTCGACTGGGACTCGGCGCGTCCGGCCGTGCAGGACGCCTATGACCGCACCCATCGCACCTATGGCGCCTACCAGGACACCGACAGCCACTTCGAGCAGAACTACAACAAGGCCGACTACTACAGCAGCGAGCACGGCTTCGACGACTACCGTCCGGCCTACCGCTACGGCACGCAGGCGCGGACCTCGCGCCCGAATGCCGCGTGGTCGCAGGAGACCGAGTCCGAGCTCGAGCGCGGCTGGGATCGTGCCCGCGGCGAGTCGAAGCTGGGTTGGCAGCAGGCCAAGGGTGCCGTCAAGGACGCGTGGCACCGCGTCGAGACGAAGCTTCCGGGCGACGCGGACGGCGACGGTCGCTGATTCCCGCCACATGTGACTCCGGAGGGGCCCCGATCGGGGCCCCTCTTCATTGCGCAACGATGCGTCCCCCTGTGGCACGGGGACCGGTGACGCCGCGGCGTAAAATGGACGCCCATCGCCACGTGGAGTCCTGTCGTGCCCGAGCGCATCCGCCCTCCCCTGTTCCGTGACCGCATCACCTCGGCCGAGGAGGCGGCCGCGGCGATCGGGCCGGGCATGACGGTGGCGATGAGCGGCTTCACCGGCGCCGGCTATCCCAAGGCGGTGCCGCAGGCGCTGGCCGCGCGGGTCGAGCGCGCCAACGCCGCTGGAGAGCGTTTCCGCATCAAGGTGCTGACCGGCGCGTCCACCGCGCCCGAGCTCGACGGCGCGCTGGCGAAGGTCGAGGGCATGGAGCTGCGCCTGCCCTACCAGTCGGATCCCGCGGTGCGCGAGCGCATCAACGCCGGCACCCTGGACTACATCGACATCCACCTCAGCCACGTCGCCCAGCACGCGTGGTTCGGATTCTTCGGCGCGATCGACGTCGCGGTGGTGGAAGTCGCCGGAATCCGCGAGGACGGCAGCCTCATCCCGTCGTCCTCGGTGGGCAACAACAAGACCTGGCTGGACCAGGCCGACAAGGTGATCCTCGAGGTCAACGCGTGGCAGCCGACCGCTCTCGACGGCATGCACGACGTCTACTACGGCACGGCGCTTCCGCCCGACCGCCGTCCGATCCTGATCGAACGCCCCGACGACCGCATCGGCGAACCCAGCCTGCGCGTGGACCCGGACAAGGTGATCGCGGTGGTCGAGACCCATGCCCCGGACCGCAACTCGCCGTTCAATCCGCCCGACGCGGCCTCGCGGCAGATCGCCGGCCACCTGCTCGACTTCTTCTCGCACGAAATCGCGCGCGGACGCCTGACCCGATCCCTGCTGCCGCTGCAGTCGGGCGTAGGCAACATCGCCAACGCCGTGCTCGGCGGGCTGGCCGACGGCGGCTACCAGGGCCTGACCGCGTACACCGAGGTGATCCAGGACGGGATGCTGGCGCTGCTGAAGAACGGCACGCTGCGCATGGCCTCGGCGACCTCGTTCTCGCTGAGCCCGGCGGGCATCGAGGAGTTCAACGCCCACGTCGACTTCTACCGCGAGCGCATCCTGCTGCGCCCGCAGGAGATCTCCAACCATCCCGAGGTGATCCGGCGCCTGGGCTGCATCGCGATGAACGGCATGATCGAGGCCGACATCTACGGCAACGTCAATTCGACCCACATCGCCGGCAGCCGGATCATGAACGGCATCGGCGGGTCGGGTGACTTCGCGCGCAACGGTTACCTGTCGGTGTTCATGTCGCCGAGCACCGCCAAGGGCGGCCAGGTCTCGGGCATCGTGCCGATGGTCAGCCACGTCGACCACACCGAGCACGACACGATGGTGCTGGTGACCGAGCAGGGCCTGGCCGACCTGCGCGGGCTGTCTCCGCGCCAGCGCGCGAAGCGGGTCATCGACACCTGCGCGCATCCCGACTTCCGGCCGATGCTGCAGGACTATTTCGACCGTGCCTGTCGCGACGGCCACGGCCTGCACACGCCCCACCTGCTCGGCGAGGCGCTGTCCTGGCACCAGCGCATGGTCGAGACCGGCAGCATGCGGACCGGTCCGCAGGGCTAGTCGCCCGCGGCCCGGGCCCGGTCGTCCGGGCGCTCCCCGTAACGCAGCCACAGCCTGGCGGCACGTTCGTCGACGAACACCCGGGCTTCGAAGCCATGCTGCCGCGCGGACAGCTCGCAGTGCTCCACGGCGTCGAGGCCGTTGGGTTTGACGTGGGCGATGCGCACGGCTTCCAGGCCCGTGCCGACCAGCCTGTCGACCAGGGCCCGCCAGTCCTCCGCGCCCAGGGCCGGGCCGCGCAGCTCGTCGACCAGCAGCAGGTAGTCCGGCCGGTCGCGGGCCGCCTCGGCCACGATCGCGCTCCAGTACGCACGGGTGGCGTCCACCGACGCGACGCCGCGGACGACCACGCGCAGCATCCGCGCTTCGCGTGACACGGCGACCGACGGACCGTCGGTCCCGGGGCTGGATTCCTGCTGCATACCCTCTCCCACGTCGAAACTGCTCCGCTGCGGCCCCTGGACGGCCTGGCGGCCGCGAGTCTGGCATGGCGCCCGGCGTGCCGGACTGCGCTAGATCAGGACGTTCTGCGCCGAGACGAAAGCGGCCAGGGCCCAGGCCGCGCCCGATGCGGCGGCGGCGAAGGCGAGGCGCGCGGCCACCACGGCGCGCGCCTGGTGGCGGAGGTCGAGGACGGCCCCGAGCGCGAGCGGCAGCAGCAGCGCGAGCATCGGCAGGCTGAAGCGCAGCTCCACCACGCTGGCCAGGGTCACGGCCGCCCACGCGGTGAACGCGAGCGCCGGCAGCAGCCGGGGGCCGATCGAGGGGAGGACGTCGTCGACGTGGTTTCGCGCCTGCCCCGCTCCGCGGCGCGCGTACAGCCAGGCCCCCTGCAGGCCGAACACCAGCAGCAGCAGTGGCCACGGACGGTAGAGCCACGACCAGGCCGGCTCGCGGTTCCAGACGTAGGCCTGGAGGAAGTCGAAGTCGAAGGCCCCGGCCAGCTTGGCGGCGAGCGTGGCCGCCCCGCGTGCGGGATGCCGCAGGTACCAGCCGGCGCCATCCCCCTCCCGCCAGGTGTCGCCCGGGATCGGATTGGCGTAGAACATGCGCGCCTCGGAACCCGGCCGGGGCGCGGTCGCGTACTTCAGGTTGGCGATGCCCCAGCCCAGCTGGGTCCGGCCCAGGTCGGCCACCGGCAGGGGCGTGGCGCGGTCGAACAGCACGGCGTTGATCGCCACCTGCGGCGCGAGCGCCAGCCACGGCAGCACCAGCGCGAGCACCAGCGCGGCGGGCCGGAAGCGACCTGCAACCGGGGCCAGCGCCAGGACCACGCCGATCACCGGCAGCCAGACGTAGGCCGGACGCAGCGCACAGGCCAGGCCTGCAAGCACGGCGGCGGCCGCGAACCAGGCCATGCCGCCGCCACCCGTCCGCTGCCGGCGGTACCAGCAGGCGACGCAGGCCAGCCAGGCCTGGAAGGCGGCCAGGCTGCTGGCATCGGTCAGCGCCACCGGCAGGTAGGCCGCGGCGTAGGGATTGCAGGCCAGCGCCGCGAAGGTGGCCCAGGCCGCGCGCGGCCGCCCCGGAAACACCGCGCGCGCCAGCAGCGCCGCGGTCGCGACGTGCAGGGCGAACTGGACGGCGAACAGCACGTCCCGCGGCAGCGCGCCGATCCACTGCGCGATGCCGGTGACCGCGGCCAGCAGGGTCGGATACGCATAGGTGCGCAGCCCGGCGACCGGATGGGGCGCGAACCAGCCGTGGGCGGCGTAGTCCCCGGCCATGGTCCAGTACTGCTGTGCATCGCAGCACAGCCGCTGCGCGCTGGCGTCGAGGTGGAACCACGCGGCCACCAGCAGCGCCACGGCCGCGATGGCGGACCAGGCCAGCGCGGCGGGCCACGCCGGTTCGCGCGCCGAAGGCGCGGACACGGCCGACCCGCCGGGGGCCTCAGGCATGCAGCGGATTCGGCCTGTCGGTATCGATGCGGTAGAGCTTCAGCGCGCGCGCCGAGTCCTTCGCGGTCATCCGGCCGTCCCGGGCCAGCGCGTCGATCGCCGCGTGGGCGATGTGGAAGCGGTCGACCTCGAAGTGCCGGCGCAGGTTGGCGCGGGTGTCCGAGCGGCCGAAGCCATCGGTGCCCAGCACGGTGTAGGTCATCGGCACGAAGGCGCGGATCTGGTCGCCGAAGGCGCGCACGTAGTCGGTGGCGGCGATCGCCGGGCCCTGGCGGCCTTCCAGCAGCCCGGTGACATAGGCCTTGCGCGGCGCCTTGGCTTCCGGGTTGTGGCGGTTCCAGCGCTCGACGTCGTAGCCGTCGCGGCGCAGCTCGGTGAAGCTCGGGCAGGACCAGATGTCGGCGGTGACGCCGAAGTCCTTGTCCAGCAGCTCGGCGGCCGCGATGGCCTCGCGCAGGATCGTGCCCGAGCCCATCAGCTGCACGCGCAGCTCGCCCTTCTTCGGCTTGCCGGCGTCCTTCAGCAGGTACATGCCGCGGATCACGCCCTCGGCCGCGCCCTCGGGCAGCGCCGGGTGGGCGTAGTTCTCGTTCATCAGCGTCAGGTACCAGTACTCGTCCTGCTGCTCGTCGAGCATGCGGCGCATGCCCTCCTGCAGGATCACCGCCACTTCGCCGGCGAAGGTCGGGTCGTACGCGCGGCAGTTCGGGATCGCCCCGGCCAGCAGGTGGCTGTGGCCGTCCTCGTGCTGCAGGCCCTCGCCGTTGAGGGTGGTGCGCCCGGCGGTGGCGCCGAGCAGGAAGCCGCGCGCGCGCATGTCGGCGGCCTGCCAGGCGGCGTCGCCCACGCGCTGGAAGCCGAACATCGAGTAGTAGATGTAGAACGGAAGCATCGGCAGGTCGTTGGTGCTGTAGCTGGTGGCGGCGGCCATCCAGCTCGCGAACGCGCCGGCCTCGGAAATGCCTTCCTGCAGCACCTGGCCGGCCTCGTCCTCGCGGTAGTACATCAGCTGGTCGCGGTCGACCGGCTTGTACTTCTGCCCGTGCGGCGCGTAGATGCCGATCTGGCGGAACAGGCCCTCCATGCCGAAGGTGCGCGCCTCGTCGCAGACGATCGGCACCACGCGCGGGCCGACCTGCTTGTCGCGGAGCGTGATGCCCAGCGACTGCACGAAGGCCATGGTGGTGCTGATCTCGCGCTCGCCGGTGTCCTTCAGCAGGCGCTCGTACACCTCGAGCTTCGGCGCGGCGAGCGTCTCGGTGCTCTTGCGGCGCCGCTGCGGCAGGAAGCCGCCAAGCGCGGCGCGGCGCTCCTTCATGTACTCGACTTCCTCGGACTTCTCGCCCGGGTGGTAGAACGGCACCGCGCCGTCCTTGAGCTGGTCGTCCTCGAGCGGGATCTTGAAGCGGTCGCGGAACGCGCGCACCGCGTCGTCGTCGAGCTTCTTGGTCTGGTGGGTCGGGTTGAGCGCCTCGCCGGCCGAACCCATGCCATAGCCCTTGACCGTCTTGGCCAGGATCACGGTCGGCTGGCCCTTGGTCTCGGTCGCGTTGCGGTAGGCCGCATAGACCTTGTGCGGGTCGTGGCCGCCGCGGTTGAGGCGCCAGATGTCGTCGTCGGAGAGGCTGGCCACCATCGCCGCCGTCTCCGGGTACTTGCCGAAGAAGTTGTCGCGCGTGTACTTGCCGCCGAAGGCCTTGCAGTTCTGGTACTCGCCGTCGACGGTTTCCATCATCAGCTTGCGCAGCAGGCCCTCCTTGTCGCGGGCCAGCAGCGGATCCCAGTAGCTGCCCCAGATCGTCTTGACCACGTTCCAGCCGGCGCCGCGGAAGTTGCCCTCCAGCTCCTGGATGATCTTGCCGTTGCCGCGCACCGGGCCGTCCAGGCGCTGCAGGTTGCAGTTGATGACGAAGACCAGGTTGTCCAGGCCCTCGCGCCCGGCGATCGAGATCGCGCCCAGGCTCTCCGGCTCGTCGGTCTCGCCGTCGCCGAGGAAGCACCAGACCTTGCGGTCGGACTTCGGGATCAGGCCGCGGGCCTCGAGGTACTTCCAGTTGCGCGCCTGGTAGATGGCGGCGATCGGGCCCAGGCCCATCGACACCGTCGGCGTCTGCCAGTAGTCCGGCATCAGCCAGGGATGCGGGTAGGACGGGATACCGCGGCCGTCGACCTCCATGCGCAGGTGGTCGATCTGCGACTCGGTCAGGCGGCCCTCGAGGAAGGAGCGCGCGTAGATGCCCGGCGAGGAATGCCCCTGGATGTAGAGCAGGTCGCCGGGATGGCCTTCGGACGGCGCGCGCCAGAAGTGGTTGAAGCCGACGTCATACAGGGTGGCAGAGCTGGCGAAGCTGGCGATATGCCCGCCCAGGTCGCCGGGCTTGCGGTTGGCGCGCACCACCATCGCCATCGCGTTCCAGCGGATGATCGAGCGGATGCGCCATTCCAGCGTCTGGTCGCCGGGGATCTTCGGCTCCAGGTGCGGCGGGATGGTGTTGATGTATTCGGTGGTGGGCGCGAACGGCAGGTGGGCGCCGGCGCGGCGGGTCAGTTCGACCATCCCCTCGAGCAGCTGGTGGGCACGCTCCGCACCGTCGGCGTCGATGACCGCCTTCAGGGACTCCATCCATTCCCGCGCTTCGATGGGGTCCGGATCGTTGTCGAGGACGTCGTTCAGCCAGCTGTTCATGCTCTGCTCCGCAACGGCGCGCCGGCCGTGTCAGTCGGGATTCGTGGGACCCCCGATTCTACCAGCCCGCCCGGATGGGCCGGCGGGGCGGCGTTGCCCCGGGGGGCGGGTTCCCGCATGATCCCGCGGCCGGGCATCGCAGCGCGACCGGCGGTCTCGCCACAGGGGATTCTTCCGAACACATGCTTTCCGCTTCTTTCCAGCTGAACCCGCGCTGGCGGATCCCCCTGCTGTTCGTCTCGATCCTGCTGATCGTGGTCATTCCGTTCCTGCTGATGCGGACTGCCGAGGAGCGGATCCGCGAGGCGGACGAGTCGGTCGCGCACACGCTGGAGGTCGAGGCCACGGTGCAGTTGATCAACGCCTCCGTGCGCAACATCGAGGCCGCCACGCTGGAACGCGCGCTGGGCGCGCGCGCGGCGGTCCTCGAGGAACGGCTGGACTACAGCAGCACCATCGTGAACCCGTCGCTGGACCGGCTGGAGGAGCTCACCCGCGACTCGGCCCACCAGCAGGTGCGCGTGGGCACGCTGCGCCAGAGCATCGCGCAGCGCATCGACCAGGTCGGCCGGCTGGTCGACAGCAGCGGCGGGATCGACGGCGAGGAGCTGCAGCGGCTGGCCGAGCACTTCCCGGTGCAGGAGCCGATCGCGGCGATGGTCCGCGCAGAACGTGAATTCCTCGCCGAGCGCCAGGCCCTGGCCGCGCGCGCGCGAACGCAGGCGGACTGGCTCTCCTACGGCACCCTGGCCGCGCAGATCCTGCTGCTGGTCGGGCTGGCCACGCTGGCCATCCGCGACTCCGACCGCCGCGGCCGCGCCGAAGCCGAATCCCAGCGCGCCAACCGGCGTTCGGCGGCGGTGCTGGATACGGTGCGCGAGCCGATCGTGCTGGTCGATGCCGGGCTCGACATCGTGATGCACAACGCCGCGTTCGCCGAGCTGTTCGGCATCGACGACGACGCCCGCGGCCGCAACCTGGCCGAGGCCGGCGAAGGAGCCTGGAACGACGGCGAGACCCTGCGCCGCCTGCGCGACGTCTGCAGCCGGGGCCGCGAACTGTGGGACTTCGAGCTGCAGCAGAAGACCGTCGACGGCGTGGACCGCACCATGCTGGTGAACGCGCGGCTGATGGAGCTGCCCGACAGCGAGGAGACCGTCGCCCTGGTGACCGCCAGCGACATCAGCCTGCAGAAGGCCAGCGAGGAGCACATCCGCGACCTCAACCGCCAGCTCGAGGGCAAGGTGGAACAGGTCTCCGACGTCAACCGCGAGCTCGAGGCCTTCAGCTATTCGGTCTCGCACGACCTCCGCGCGCCGCTGCGGCACATCGCCGGCTTCGCCGACAAGCTGCGCCGGCACCTGGGCGGCGGCATCGACGACAAGGGCACCCACTACCTCGACGTCATCGGCGGCTCGGCCAAACGCATGTCCGAGCTGATCGACGACCTGCTGGTGTACTCGCGCCTGGGCCGCAGCGCGCTGCGCCTGCAGGCGGTCGACATGCAGTCGCTGGTCGAGGAGACCCGCGCCATGCTCGATTCCAACGTCTCCGCCGAGGCGCCCGGCCACCACGTGCAGTGGAAGATCGGCGCGATGCCGGTGCTGGTGGCCGACGAGAACATGCTGCGCCAGCTCTGGGGCAACCTGCTGGGCAACGCGGTCAAGTACAGCATGCAGAGCGAGCCCGCCACGGTCACGGTCGAGCACGCGCGCGACGCCGAAGGCGACCACGTCTTCACCGTGCGCGACAACGGCGCCGGCTTCGACATGGCCTACGCGGGCAAGCTGTTCGGCGTGTTCCAGCGCCTGCACTCGCCCAGCGAGTTCAGCGGCACCGGGATCGGGCTGGCCAGCGCAAAGCGCGTCGTGACCCGGCACAATGGCCGCATCTGGGCCGAAGCCGAGCCCGGCAAGGGCGCCACCTTCCACTTCACCCTCCCAGCCAACCTCGACCTGAGCAAACGGACCCCGACCGCATGAGCGCCATCCGCACCATCCTGCTGGCCGAAGACAGCCCCCACGACGCCGAGATGGCGATCGATGCGCTGCGCGACGCGCACCTCGCCAATCCCATCGTCCACGTGCATGACGGGGTCGAGGCGCTGGACTACCTGTTCCGCCGCGGCCGCTTCGCCGACCGCCCCGAGGGCGATCCGGCGGTCCTGCTGCTCGACATCAAGATGCCGCGCATGGACGGCCTGGAAGTCCTCAACCAGCTGCGCGAGCACGAGACCCTCAAGCGCCTGCCGGTGGTGATCCTGTCGTCCTCGCGCGAGGAGAACGACCTGGCCCGCAGCTGGGACCTGGGCGTGAATGCCTACGTGGTCAAGCCGGTCGACGTCGACCAGTTCTTCGAGGCCGTGCGCACGCTGGGCAAGTTCTGGGCCGTACTGAACGAAAGCCCCACCGAGGGTTGAGCGTGTCGATCCGCGTGCTCATCGTCGACGATTCCCGCGACGACGCCGAGCTCACGGAGTTCGCGCTGCGCGAGGGCGGACTGGCTGTCGACTGCCGGCGCATGCACCAGGCCGAGGGCCTGGAGGCCGCGCTGGACGGCTTCCTGCCGCACCTCGTGCTGTGCGACCTCAACCTGCCCGGCTGGTCGGGGCACGAGGCGCTGGCGGCCGTGCGCCGCCGCGTGCCCACCGCGCGCTATGTCTTCCTGACTGGCGCGCTGAAGGGCGACGAGGACCTCTCGGCCGCCGACGCCGTGGTGCTGAAGGACGACCTGGCGCGCCTGCTCGAGCTGGCGCGCCCGCTCGCGTCCGCGCGCGCCTAGGACGCCGCCTCGGCGGACGCCTCGCCGCGGCGCGCGGCGCGGATCTGCGCCTCCACCGCGGTGATCGCGGTCATGTTCACCACCCGGCGCGGCGTGCTGGCCGCGGTCAGGATGTGCGCCGGATGGTCCAGGCCCATCAGGATCGGCCCCAGCGCCACGCCGTCGGTCATCACCCGCACCAGGTTGTAGGCGATGTTCGCGGCGTCCAGGTTGGGCAGCACGAACAGGTTGGCGCGCCCGGTCAGGGTGGTGCCCGGCAGCATGCGCTCGCGCAGCAGCGCGTCCCAGGCCACGTCGGCCTGCATCTCGCCGTCCATGTTCATCCGCGGCGCGCGCCTGGCGAGGATCTCGCGGACCTTGCGCATCTTCGCCGCGCTCGGGTTGTCGTGGCTGCCGAAGTTGGAATGCGACAGCAGCGCCACCCGTGGCTCGATGCCGAACAGCTTCAGGCGGTAGGCACCCTGCAGCGTGGCTTCGGCGATCTGCTCGGCGGTGGGCTCGACCTGGACGTGCGTGTCGAGGAAGAACCAGACCCCGCGGTCGTTGATCACGCCGGTCATCGCCGAGGTGCCGGTGATGCCGCGCTCCAGCCCGAACACGCTGCGCAGGTAGCCGAGCTTCTTGTGGAAGCGGCCGACCAGGCCGGCGATCATGCCGTCGGCCTCGCCGCGCTTGACCATCATCGCGGCGATCAGGGTCGCGCGCGAGCGCATCAGGTTCTTCGACGCGTCCGGGGTCACGCCGCGCCGCTCGGTCATCGCGTGGTACTGGCGCCAGTAGTCGCCGAAGCGCGGGTCGTCGTTGATGTTGGTGAGTTCGAAGTCGCGGCCTTCCTCCAGCCGCAGGCCCAGGCGCTCGATGCGCTGGGCGATGACGTCCGGGCGGCCGATCAGGATCGGACGCGCCAGCTGCTCGTCGGCCACCGACTGCACCGCGCGCAGCACGGTCTCCTCCTCGCCCTCGGCGTAGACGATGCGCTTGATGTCGGCGCGCGCGCGCTCGTACACCGGCTTCATCACCAGGCCGGTGCGGTGGATGAACTGCGCCAGCTTCTCGCGGTAGGCGTCGACGTCGATGGGCCGGCGCGCCACGCCCGAGTCGAGCGCGGCCTGGGCCACGGCCGGCGCCACGATCATCAGCAGGCGCGGGTCGAACGGCCTCGGGATGAAGTAGTCCGGGCCGAAGGACAGCACGTCGCCGCCGTAGGCCGCGCCGAGGTCGGACGACTCGCGCTTGGCCAGGTCGGCGATCGCGTGCACGCAGGCGAGCTTCATCTGCTCGTTGATCTCGGTGGCGCCGACATCCAGCGCGCCGCGGAAGATGTAGGGGAAGCAGACGACGTTGTTGACCTGGTTCGGATAGTCCGAGCGGCCGGTGGCGATGATGCAGTCCGGGCGCGCGGCGCGGGCCTCGGCGGGCTGGATCTCCGGCGTGGGATTGGCCAGGGCCAGGATCACCGGTCGCTCGGCCATCGTCCTGACCATCTCCGCCGTCAACACGCCGCCGGCGGACAGGCCCAGGAACACGTCGGCGCCGGCGACGATTTCGGCCAGCACGCGCGCCCGGGTGTCGCGGGCGTAGCGCGCGCGGTCCGGGTCCAGGCCCTCGCGGCCGGCGTGCAGCACGCCGTCGCGGTCGACCGCCAGGATGTTCTCGGGCTTCGCGCCCAGCGCCACCAGCATGTCCAGGCAGGCGATGCCGGCCGCGCCGGCGCCGGAATGCGCGATCCGCACCTCGTCGATGCGCTTGCCCGCGACCTCCAGTGCATTGAGCACCGCCGCGCCCACGGTGATCGCGGTGCCGTGCTGGTCGTCGTGGAACACCGGGATCTTCAGCCGTTCGCGCAGCTTGCGCTCGACGATGAAGCACTCCGGCGCCTTGATGTCCTCGAGGTTGATGCCGCCGAAGGTCGGCTCCAGCGAGGCGATGATGTCGACCAGCCTGTCGGGGTCGCGCTCGTCGATCTCGATGTCGAAGACGTCGATGCCGGCGAACTTCTGGAACAGCACGCCCTTGCCTTCCATCACCGGCTTGCCGGCCAGCGGGCCGATGTCGCCCAGGCCCAGCACCGCGGTGCCGTTGGAGATCACCGCCACCAGGTTGCCGCGTGCGGTCAGCGTGCTGGCCTGGTCGGGGTCGGCGACGATGGCCTCGCAGGCGTAGGCGACGCCCGGCGAGTAGGCCAGGGCCAGTTCGCGCTGGGTCACCAGGGCCTTGGTCGGCGTGACCCGGATCTTGCCGTGGGGAACCGACCGGTGGTACTCCAGCGCCGCCTGCTTGAACTCTTCGGTGGACGACGGGCTGGCGGACGGCTGATCGGACATGGTCAGGACTGCGGTTCGGGCTGGCGTTCCATTCTAGTCGCTATCCGTCCGGCGGCCCGGCCGGTGCCGCGCGGCCGTCGGCACCGATGCTGTCGAGGCGGATCCGGTTGGCGAACAGCGAGAACGCGAGCAGCCCCGCCAGGCCACCGGCCTGCGCCACCCAGCGCGGCAGCCAGCGCGGCGGCGCCACCGCGCCGCTGTCGAACAGCGGCTGCAGGCGCCCGGAATCGGCCAGGGTCATCTTCCCGGCGAACAGCTGGCGGCAGCGCTGCAGCCGGTCCTCGCGCAGCGCCCAGCGGAAGAAGGTGTGCACCTCGACCATCCCGCGCAGGTAGACCGCGTCCTTGGTGAAGGCGTGGCCGCCGGTGACCGGCACGCCGCGGAACACGCGCTGCGCGGACGCGAACGACTCCTCGTCCGACTGCCCCGCCGCGATGAAGTAGTCGAACACCTGCAGGAAGTCGGCGCCGGCCAGCGCCATCGAGGTCGCCTCGGTGCGCAGGCTGATGCGCTTCATGCGGCCGATGTCGAGGCTGCCGGTGATCTGTTCGGCGAAGGTCGCCAGGCCTTCCTGGGTGGCGGTGGTGCGCGGCGACGACATCGCCAGGCTGGCGAACAGCGGCTGCCCGCGGCCGTTGAGCGCGGTCAGCGAATGCACCAGCGCCTCGTGGTGGAACAGCTGGGCGCGGTCGTAGCCGGAGAACACCGCGCCGTCGCGCAGGCGGATCCGGTAGGCGCCGGCCGCGGCCTTGGCGATCAGCCCGGCATCCAGCTCGACCGCGACCACCCGGCCGCCGAAGAACGCGTCCAGGTCGCCCTGCAGCTGCAGCTGGAGCGCACGCGCCGAGACCGGCACCTGCTCGGCCGGCGCGAGCAGCTCGTGGTCGAGTTCGTCGGCGATGTCGATGAAATGGCGCGCGGCCTCGCGCGTGGTCGGGCCGTGGCCGGGCAGCGGCTGGTCGGGGCTGCCGTACAGCGCCACCGCATGCGCGCCGGCGGCGGGGCTGCCGAGCGACTCCAGCAGCTGCGCGGCGATCTCCCAGGATCCGGCCGATTCGCGCAGGTAGGCGCCGGCGGGATGGGCGGGATCGGCTTCGGCCGCCACCGTCGCCAGCTCGCGCCGCGCCTGGCTGAAGTCGTGCTTCGGATAGTCCGGCGCGGGCAGCCGGCGGCGGCCCATCGCCAGGTCACCGAGGAAACGCTGCTGCGCCCCGGCCTGCCAGCTCGCCAGCGTCAGCACGCGGATGCCACGCGCCGCGTCCACCATCCGCGCGTCGAGCGCGGCGTGGCGCAGGGTCTCGGCGTCGATGCCGTGCATGCGGCGGCTCAGCGCCGGCCGGGGCGGCCGCCGTTGCGCGGCGCGGGGCGGCGGCCGCCGGGCGGCTTCTTCGCCGCCTGTCGCGCCGCCAGCACGCCCGCGGCGCCGGCGACCTCGTCGCGCAGCTTGGCGTAGTTGGCATAGCGCGCCGGATCCAGGCGGCCCTCGTCGAGCGCGGCGCGCACCGCGCAGCCGGGTTCGCCCTCGTGCCGGCAGTCGCTGAAGCGGCACTGCGCGGTCAGCGCCTCGACGTCGGCGAAACCGCCTTCGGACAGGTCCTCTTCGCCGGTGGGCTTCAGCTCGCGCATGCCCGGCGTGTCGATCAGGCAGGCGCCGGACGGCAGCGGGATCAGCGCGCGATGCGTGGTGGTGTGGCGGCCGCGGGAATCGCGTTCGCGCACCTCGCCGGTCTTCATGCGCTCGACGCCCAGGAGCGCATTGGTCAGCGTGGACTTGCCGGCGCCGGAGCTGCCGACCAGCACCGCGGTCCGCCCGGGGCCGAGCCAGGGGGTCAGCGCCGCGGCGCCGTCCGGATCGCGCGCGTTGACCGCCAGCACCGGGACCTCGTCGCCCAGGCGCGCGGCCAGCGCGGCGCGCGCGCCATCGGCATCGGTACCGGCCTGGTCGGCCTTGGTCAGCACCACCACCGGGCCCACGCCGCCGCCCTGCACCAGCAGCAGGTAGCGTTCGATGCGCTTGGGATTGAAGTCGGCGTCCAGGCCGCAGACCACGAAGACGGTGTCGACGTTGGCCGCGATCAGCTGCTGGCCGTAGTGCTCGCCCGCGATCGCGCGCTTGATCACGCCGTGGCGCTCGAGCAGGGCGACGATACGGCCGTCCTCCACCAGCACCCAGTCGCCGACGGCGGCGCGCTCGGCCGGCGGGCATTTCGGCCGCTGCCACTGCGGCAGCGATTCGACCGACACCGCCTCGCCCGGGCCCTGCGCCACCAGGTAGCCGGTGCGGTGTTGTTCGACCACGCGCGCCGGACGCGCGGCGGGATGCGCCGCCATCGCGTCGGCCCACGCGCCCTCGGGCGGCGGACCGGCGTGGGGCCAGCCGATCGCCCTCAGGGCGGCGGGCGCGGCGTTCAAACGGGGGCGTGCGAGGCGGTCATCCGCGGGGATTCTAGCCGGGAATTCCGCTAGTCTTGACCGCCCCACCCTGCTGAATTGCGCGCATGCCCACGCCCCACGTCGCCACCCGGGAACGCCTGTCCGAGGTGCGCTACGAGATCCGCGGCGAACTGGCCCGGCGCGCGCGCGAACTCGAGGCCCAGGGCCACGCGCTGATCAAGCTCAACATCGGCAACCCGGGCGCCTTCGGCTTCCGCGCCCCGGAGCACATGCAGCGCGCGATCGCCGACCACATCCACGACACCGATCCCTATGCGCACCAGCAGGGCCTGCCGGCCGCGCGCGAGGCGATCGCCGCGCACCACGCCGCGCGCGGCACGCCAGGCGCCGCGGCCGACAACGTCTTCATCGGCAACGGCGTCAGCGAGCTGATCGACATCAGCCTGCGCGCCCTGCTCGATCCCGGCGACGAGGTGCTGCTGCCCTCGCCGGACTATCCGCTGTGGTCGGCGGCGACCATCCTCAACGACGGCCGGCCGGTGTACTACCGCTGCCGCGCCGAAGACGGCTTCCTGCCCGATCCGGACGAGATCGAGGCACTGGTCTCGCCGCGCACGCGCGCGATCGTCCTGATCAACCCCAACAACCCGACCGGCGCGAACTATCCGCGCGCGCTGCTGGAGCGCATCGTCGCCATCGCCGCGCGCCACGGCCTGCTGCTGATGACCGACGAGATCTACGACGGCATCACCTATGACGGCGCGCGCTTCCAGCCGCTGGCGCCGATCGCCGGCGAGGTGCCCTGCCTGTCCTTCGGTGGCCTGAGCAAGGTGCACCGCGCCTGCGGCTGGCGCATCGGCTGGGCGGTGCTGTCGGGTGACGCGGCGGCGACCGCCGACTACCGCCACGCGATCGACCTGCTGGGCGCGCTGCGCCTGTGCGCCAACGTGCCCGGCCAGTTCGCGGTGCCGGCCGCGCTGTCGGGGCTGGACACCATCGGCCCGCTGGTCGCGCCCGGCGGCCGCCTGCACGAGGCCCGGCGCGTCGTGGCCGAGGCCTGCGCCGCCAGTCCGCACCTGGAGCTGCGCGTGCCCGACGGCGCCCTGTACGCCTTCCCCGGCGTGGTCGGCGATGCCGCCCGCGGGTTCGACGACCACGGCTTCGCGCTCGAGCTGATGGAGACCGGGCACGTGCTGGTGGTGCCGGGTTCGAGCTTCAACGTGTCCTGCCGCAACCACTTCCGGGTCACCCTGCTGCCCGAGCCGGAACAGCTGCGCGAGGTGTTCCGGCGCATCGACCGGGTACTGGATCGGCGTGCGCTGGCGGCCGCCTGATCCGATGTCCCTGCGCTACCTCGCCCTCGGCGACTCCTACACCATCGGCGAAGGCGTCGCGGCCGAAGGCCGGTGGCCGCACCAGCTCGCCGCCGCCCTGCGCCGCGAAGGCATCGATCTCGAAGACCCGCAGACCATCGCCGCGACCGGCTGGACCACCGACGAGCTCGACGCCGCCATCGACGCGTCCGCTCCACGGGGACCGTTCGACTTCACCAGCCTGCTGGTCGGCGTCAACAACCAGTACCGCGGGCGCGGCGTCGACGACTACGCGGCGCAGTTCGCGGCGCTCGTCGGGCGCGCGATCGCATTCGCCGGCGACCGCCCCGGGCGCGTGCTGGTGCTGTCGATCCCCGACTGGGGCGTGACCCCGTTCGCGGCCGCCTCGGGCCGCGACGTGGCCGCGATCGCGCGCGAGCTCGACGCGTACAACGACGCCGCGGGGCGGATCTG
Organism: Luteimonas sp. MC1750; assembly: GCF_016615955.1. NCBI lineage: Bacteria > Pseudomonadati > Pseudomonadota > Gammaproteobacteria > Lysobacterales > Lysobacteraceae > Luteimonas > Luteimonas sp. MC1750. The sequence continues at coordinate 288,381 of NZ_CP067113.1, read as the reverse complement.
CGCCGCCCGCGCGGTGGCCTTCGTCGACATCTGCGCGACCAGCCGCGAACGCGGCGCCGAACCCGGGATGCTGGCCGACGACGGCCTGCACCCTTCCGCCACCCTGTACGCGGAATGGACGCGCCTGGCCCTGCCGGTCGCGCGCCGCCTGCTGCAGCCGCCAAGGACGACGCCATGAACAGCCGTGCCGCCGACGCTCCGTTTCCTCCCGCCGAAGCACGCACGATCGCGCGCGCCTTCCTGCCGCCGCGCTTCTACGGCAACCGCTACGACTACTACTACACGCTGACGAAGCTGCGCACCGACCCGCTGTATCCGGGCGTGCTCGCGGCCCTGCGCGGCACCACCGCGCCGGTGCTCGACCTCGGCTGCGGCCTCGGCCTGCTGCTGCACGCGCTGCGCCTGGACGGCCAGTCGATGCCCTGGCATGGCGTGGACATCGACGCCGACAAGATCCACCGCGGCCGCAGGATCGCCGAGCGCAGCGGGCTCGCCGACGGCGCGCGCTTCGAGGTCGTCGACCTCGGCCAGGGCTGGCCGCCCCACCGCGGCAGCGTCGCCATCCTCGACGTCCTGCAGTACCTCGACGCACAGGCGCAGGGCGCGCTGCTCGACGATGCCGCGGCGATGCTCGCGCCGGGCGCCAGGCTGGTGATCCGCAGCGGCCTGGGCGACGCCACCGGCCGCGGCCGCACCACCCGCATCACCGACCGCCTGGCCCACCTCGCCGGCTGGATGCAGGAAATCCCCAAGCGCTACCCCACCCGCACCGAACTCGAGACCCGCCTGACCGCCGCCGGCCTGTCGGTCGACTTCCAGCCGCTGTACGGCAACACGCCGTTCAACAACTGGCTGATCGTCGCGCAGCGGGGATGACGCGCTGACGGGACGCTTGCCTGTGGGAGCAGCTACAGCTGCGATCGCACCGACATGACGCGTCGAACCTGGGCCGTACGATGGCGGTCGGGTCCGGGAAGTCCTGCCTGCAGCGTGGCATTCCGCTTCGGCCGTGGCGACTGATCGCAACTGTAGCTGCTCCTACAGAAGAGCGTCGACGGCAGAGCATCCCCGCGATTCGACTGAAGCCGTTGCTTTATCCGCGCAAATCCGCGCCATCCGCGTCATCCGTGGCAAAGCTTTGCCTTCAACCTTCCGGAACCACCGCCCGGTACCCGGCGCGGTCCAGTTCGCCGAGCACGGCGGCGATGATCTCGACGCTGCGACCGTGCGGCGCGGCTTCGTGGAGGAGCACGATGGCGCCCGGGGCGAGGTCGCGGGCGATGGCGGCGGTGATGCGCGCGGGGTCGGATTCGACCGCGTCGTAGCCGCGGGCGCTCCAGGCGAGGCGCGACAGGCCGGCTTCGCGCAGCGGGGCGTGGACGAAGGGATTGGCGTGGCCGACCACGGCGCGGAACCAGCGCGGGGGCGTGCCGGTGAGCGCGGCCAGGGCGCGCTGGCAGTCGAGGATCTCGCGGCGCATCGCGCGGGGGCCCAGGGCCCAGAAGCGCGCCTGGGGATGGGTCTGGCTGTGGTTGCCGATCCCATGGCCGCGGGTGGCGATTGCATGTACCAGGTCCGGGCGCGCCTGCGCGCGCTCGCCGACCAGGAAGAAGGTGGCCCTGGCGCCGTGGCGATCGAGCAGGTCGAGGATCGCCGGGGTCTCGGCGGACGGCCCGTCGTCGATGGTCAGCCAGACCTCGCGCTGGGCGGTCGGGAAGCGGCAGCGCACCGGCCCGAACAGCCGCGAGCCCGGGCGCAGCGTGCCCCAGACAAAGGCCAGGTGCAGCGCCATGAGCAGGCCCAGGCCCCACTGCCAGCCGAGCCGCCACCAGGCCAGCGCCACGGCGAGGTGCAGCACCAGGGCGCAAACAGCCCAGGCGTGCGGGTGGCGGGGGACGGCGTGCAGGGCAGCGGGCTCGGACATTCCGGAATGGTGGCACGGACGCTTGCGCTGGCGGCCAGGACTGCGACGACACGATCACGGCGATGGCCGCTCCCACAGGTTCGGCGCCCGGCAGCACGGCCTGTCGATGACGCGGGTCAAGGCCCCGGCACGGCGCCCGGAGTACCCTAGGCGGCCCACAGATGACCCGCGGTGCCCGCCATGTCCCTTGCCCCCGAACTCCGCCAGCGCATCGAAACGCTGCTGCAGGCCAACCGCATCGTGCTGTTCATGAAGGGCGAGCCGCAGTCCCCGCAGTGCGGCTTCTCGGCCAAGGCGGTCGCGGCGCTGTCGGCGCTGGAGGTGCCGTACGCGCACGTCAACGTGCTGGCCGACGGCGAGATCCGCGAGGGCATCAAGGCCTATGGCAGCTGGCCCACCATCCCGCAGCTCTACATCGAGGGCGAGCTGGTCGGCGGCAGCGACATCATCGAGCAGATGTCCAGCTCCGGCGAGCTGCACGCCGCGCTCGGCCTCGCGCCGCCCGATCGCACGCCGCCGGTGATCACCATCACCCAGGCCGCGCAGCCGACCCTGCGCAAGGCGATCGAGGATGCCGGCGGCGACCTCGCCGTGCAGATCGACATCGACCCCAACTACCGCACCCGCCTGGCCCTGGCCACGCGCGATCCGAACGCCCTGACCGTCGAGTGCGACGGCATCCCGGTGCAGGTGGCGGTCGCCGCCGCGCGCCGCGCCGATGGCGTGGTGATCGATTTCGCCGACGACGCCCGCGGCCGCGGCCTGGTGGTCGAGAACCCGAACGCGCCGCCGACGGTGCGCGCGATGTCGCCGACCGACGCGCAGTCGCGCGGTGCCGCCGGCAGCGTGCGCCTGGTCGACGTGCGCCCGCCGGAAGAGCGCGCGCTGGCCGAAGCCCCGGTGCCGCACTCGACCTTCGACGACGGCCCGGCCGCGCTCGAAGCGCTGCCCAAGGACACCCCGCTGGCCTTCCTCTGCCACCACGGCGGCCGCAGCCAGCAGGCAGCGGAGCACTTCCGCCAGCTCGGCTTCCGCGAGGTCTACAGCATCGAGGGCGGCATCGACGCCTGGGCGGAGCAGGCGAACGGGACGATTCCGAGGTATTGAGTTCTTGCTTCGGGCGGGGCGGACGAAAGCTTCTGCCACGGATGGACGCGGATCAGAGCGGATTCACACGGATCCCCTCTGTAGGAGCAGCTACAGCTGCGATCCCGCCGTGGCCGGAGCGCCCAGCCCGCTTCGCGGGGACGCTATCCGCGTGATCCGCGTGATCCGCGTGATCCGCGTGATCCGCCTCATCCGTGGCCAAAGGTTTTTCCCGCCCGTCCCACGCCGCGCGCGATCGCAGCTGTAGCTGCTCCTACAGAACAGAAGAGCGGATGCCCCGCTGTCGTCGCTTTGGCTCTATCCGTGCAAATCCGCTCTGATCCGCGTCCATCCGTGGCAAAAGAACAGACGCCCCCCCGCGAAGCGCAATGCCCGCCCCGCCGCGAACTCCAACCGGGATCAGAACCCGCCGCCCGCGTCCAGCCAGGCCTGTTCGTCGGCGCTGCTGGCGCGGCCGAGGGTGTGGTTGCGGTGCGGGAAGCGACCGAAGCGTTCGATGACCTCGAAGTGCTGCACGGCGTAGTCGGTGTAGGTCTCGCCGAGTTGGGACATCAGGGCCACCGAACGCTCCTGCTCGAGCAGGTCTTCCGAGTGCTCGAAGGGCAGGTAGCAGAACACGCGCAGCGCCGGGTGGACTTCGCGGTCGAGCCCGGCCTCCAGCATCCGCCCGGCGTAGTGCAGGGCCAGCGGGTCGGTGGCGTAGGAGTGCGCGCTGCCGCGGAAGATGTTGCGCGGCACCTGGTCGAGGAGGATCAGCAGCGCCAGGGCGCCATCGGCCTCGTCCATCCAGCCTTCGAGCTCACGGCGCGCCGCGGCGAAGTGCGCCGCCTCCAGCCTCCCGCGCACCTCCGCGTCGAAGGCCGCGCCGCCGTTGAACCATTTCGAGGGCCCGGCATCGCGCCAGAACTCCACGATGGCGCGGGCGTCAGGGACTGCAGCGGAGTCGCTCATTCGTCGAACCTCATGTGACGCACCGACTTGCCGTGGCGGCGGATCAGCCGCAGCGCCTCGATGCCGGTCTGGATGTGGCCCTCGACGAAGCGCGTGCTCACCTGCGCGTCGGAGGCCTCGGTCTTGACGCCCTCGGGGATCATCGGCTGGTCGCTGACCAGCAGCAGCGCGCCGCAGGGGATGCGGTTGGCGAAGCCGGCCGCGAAGATGGTCGCGGTCTCCATGTCGATGGCCATGCAGCGCATGGTGCGCAGGCGCTCCTTGAACGCGGCGTCGTGCTCCCAGACGCGGCGGTTCGTGGTGTAGACCGTGCCGGTCCAGTAGTCGAGCCCGGCGTCGCGGATCGAGGTCGAGACCGCGCGCTGCAGCGCGAACGCCGGCAGCGCCGGGACCTGCGGCGGCAGGTAGTCGTCGCTGGTGCCTTCGCCGCGGATGGCGGCGATCGGCAGCACCAGGTCGCCGAGCTGGTTCTTCTTCTTCAGCCCGCCGCACTTGCCGAGAAACAGCACCGCCTTCGGGCCGATCGCCGACAGCAGGTCCATCAGCGTGGCCGCGTTGGGGCTGCCCATGCCGAAGTTGATCATGGTGATGCCGTCGGCGGTGGCGCTCGGCATCGGGCGGTCGGTGCCGACGATCTCCGCGCCGGTGAGGCGGGCGAAATGGCCGAGATAGCCGCCGAAGTTGGTGAGCAGGATGTGCTCGCCGAAGCCGTCGAGTGGCACGCCGGTATAGCGCGGCAGCCAGTTCCCGACGATCTGGTCCTTCTCCTTCATGCATTCCTCCGTTTTTTTGCTCCGATTCTGGCATGTGGATCGCGGCTGTAGCCGCTCCTACAGGAGAGCGGTGCTGCTGTAGGAGCGGCTACAGCCGCGATCCCGGTCGCCCAACCACGACTTTCCGGCCATTGCCGTGTGCCCCGCCGCGCGGCTAGGGTGGCCGGAGAACCCCGGGGAACTCCGCATGCGACTCAAGACCCACGCCGCGCTCGCCGCGGCGCTCACCCTCGCGCTGGCCACCGGCTGCGCGACCACCAGCGCGGCATCGCGCAGCGGCGACGGCCCCCGCCGCGACGCCGCCTCCAGCGGCTCGCCCGGCGACGCCTATCCCAGCACCTACCAGCGCATCGCCAGCGCGCCGGTCCTGGTCAGCGGCGCGACCGTGCTCGACGGCACCGGCAGGCGCCTCGAGGGCGCTGACGTGCTGATGCGCGACGGCGTGATCGTCGCCGTCGGCGTCGGCCTGGACGCGCCTGCCGACGCGGTGCGCGTCGACGGCCGCGGCAAGTGGGTGACCCCCGGCATCATCGACATCCACTCGCACCTGGGCGTCTACCCCAGCCCGGGCACGGCGTCGCACAGCGACGGCAACGAGATGACCTCGCCGGTCACCGCCGCGGTCTGGGCCGAGCACTCGGTCTGGCCGCAGGATCCCGGCTTCCACGCGGCGCTGGCCGGCGGCGTCACCAGCCTGCAGATCCTGCCCGGATCGGCCAACCTGGTCGGCGGGCGCGGCGTGACGCTCAGGAACGTGCCGGCCACGACCTACCAGGGCATGAAGTTTCCCGGTGCCCCGCACGGCCTGAAGATGGCCTGCGGCGAGAACCCCAAGCGCGTCTACGGCCAGAAGGGCGGCCCGGCCACGCGCATGGGCAACGTCGCCGGCTACCGCGCCGCGTTCATCGAGGCCGCCGAGTACCGCGACAAGCGCAAGGGCGGCGACGGCGACAGCAAGGGCAACGGCAACGGCAAGCGCGACCTCAAGCTCGAGACCCTGGCCGGCGCGCTGGATGGCGACATCCTCGTGCACATCCACTGCTACCGCGCCGACGAGATGGTGACCATGCTCGACCTCGCCGACGAGTTCGGCTTCAAGGTCGCCGCCTTCCATCACGGCGTGGAGGCCTACAAGATCGCCGACCGCCTGGGCCGCGAAGGCGTCTGCGGCGCGCTCTGGGCCGACTGGTGGGGCTTCAAGATGGAGGCCTTCGACGGCATCCAAGAAAACGTCGCCCTCGTCGACCGCGCGCCCGGCGGCTGCGCGATCGTGCACTCCGATTCCGACGAGGGCATCCAGCGCCTCAACCAGGAAACCGGGAAGGTCATGGCCAATGCGCGCCGCGCGGGCATCACCATCACGCCCGAGCACGCGATCACCTGGCTGACCGCGAATCCCGCGAAGGCCATGGGCATCGCCGAGCGCACCGGCACGCTGGAGGTCGGCAAGATGGCCGACGTGGTGCTGTGGAACGGCAACCCCTTCAGCTCGTACGCGCTGGCCGAACAGGTGTGGATCGACGGCGCGCGGATGTACGACCGCCACGATCCCGCACGCCAGCCGCGCTCGGACTTCATGCTCGGTCGCGGCGCCGGCGCGGGAGGCGTGCGATGAGCCGCCACGACTGCGGGAGCAGCCACGGCCTCGACTGCCGGAGCGGCTACAGCCACGATCCTGCGGGCCACTCCAGTCCCGACTGTGGGAGCGGCTACAGCCGCGATCCGGGCAAGCCGGGCTGCACCGGCCATGGCGGCGGAGAGCGGAGCAGTCCCGCAGGCCGATCGCGGCCATGGCCGCTCCTACAGGGGGGCGCGCTGGCGGTCCTGCTGCTGGCTTCGACCGCGGCGGTCGCGCAGGACCTGCTGATCCGCAACGCAACCGTGCACACCGCCACCGCGCAGGGCACGCTGCAGGGCACCGACGTGCTGGTGCGCAACGGCCGCATCGCCGCCGTCGGCACCGGCCTGGATGCGGGCGGGGTTCCGGTGGTCAACGCCGAAGGCCGTCCGCTCACGCCCACCCTCTTCGGCGGCATCAACGGCATCGGCATCGAGGAAGTGTCCGGCGAGTCGGCGACCGTCGACGGCCGCCTGACGCTGGGCGAAGGCGCGCACGACATGCGCGTGCGCCCGGAGTTCGACGTCACCCTCGCCTACAACCCCGACTCGCTGCTGGTGCCGGTGGCGCGCGTCGAAGGCATCGGCTTCAGCCTGCTGGCGGCGGGCACCGGCAGCGGCGGCTCGATCATCGGCGGCCAGGGCGCGGTCATGCGCCTGGACGGCGGCGATGCGCCGGCGGGCCCGAAGCTGCTCTTCATCGACCTCGGCGGCCGCGCCGCCAACCTCACCGGCGGTTCGCGCGCGGCGCAGTGGATGCTGCTCGACCAGCTGGTCGACGAGGCCGAAGGCCGGCTGCCGCCGGCGTCGCACATGGCGCTGCTGACGCCCGCCGGACGCGCCACCCTGCAGCGGCACCTGCGCGGCGCGTTGCCGCTGGTGGTCGCGGTGGACCGTGCGGCCGACATCCGTCAGCTGCTGCGCTGGTCGAAGCGGCACGGGTTCAAGGTCGCGATCCGCGGCGGCGGCGAAGCCTGGCGCGTGGCGCGCGAGCTGGCCGCGGCCCGGGTGCCGGTGTTCGTGGATCCGCTGGACAACCTGCCGGCCAACTTCGACCGCGTGCACGCCAGCGAGCGCAACGCCGCCGTGCTGCGCGAGGCCGGGGTTGAGGTCGGCTTCACCCAGGCCGGCGATGCCGCGCACAACGCCCGCAAACTGCGCCAGCTGGCCGGCAACGCCGTCGCCCACGGCCTGCCCTGGGACGCGGCGCTGGCCGGCCTGACCCGGGTGCCGGCACGGACCTTCGGCGTCGACGGTGAGATCGGCGCGATCGCACCGGGCCTGCGCGCCGACCTGGTGCTCTGGGACGGCGATCCGCTCGACGTCGCCAGCCTGGCCAGCCAGGCCTGGTTCGACGGCCGCGCGATCGACATGCGCTCGCGCCAGACCGAGCTGCGCGACCGCTACCTGCGCGCCGAGCCCGACGCCGCGCGCGGCGAGCTGCCGCGGGCCTATCCGGGCGGCGGCGACCGCTGATCCGCCGCGTGCAGCGCCCGCCCACGCGGCGGGCGCTGCACGCGCGGATTGACCCCGGTCAACATCCGCGCGCGCGTCCTGGCCAATGATGGACTCCGGTCACCTGCGAGAGTCCTGCCATGCATCCCGTCTTCGTCGAGCTTTTCGCGCGCCCCGTCGGCTGGCTGCTGATCGGTGGCACGCTGATCATGGTGGGCATCGGCATCGGCGTGCCGCTGTTCATCCGCTATCGCGAGCGCGTGGAGCGCGCCGGCGCCGATCGCCCGGACCGCACGCAGGCCGGCTGACGCCGCAGGCCAGGCACCGCGGCACGCCGCCGAATGCGCGCGCGGTCACCCTGCAGGCGTGACCCAGGCCACATTGCGTGCGACGATCGCGGCGGGAAAACTGCCAGAGGGGCGTGCAATGCGTATCGGTCTCGTCGTCGATTCGGCCTGCGACCTGCCGCGTGACTTCCTGGAGGGCGAGCGGGTCGAGCTGCTGCCGATCACCGTGCGCATCGGCGACGCGGTCCAGGTCGACCATCGCGACGAAGCGCAGACCCTGGCCTTCCTCGAATCGCATATCGCCGAACGCGGCGCCAACGCCGAGACCATCCCCTACACGCCCGAACAGATCCGCGACCTGTTCCTCGAGCGCCTGGTGGTCGAGTACGACTACGTCTTCTGCATGACGATCACCGGGTCGCGCAGCCCGATCTTCGCCAACGCGCAGAAGGCGAGCTACATGATCCTCAACGACTACAAGCAGCCGCGCGCCGCGGCCGGCAACAGCACGCCGTTCGCGCTGCGCGTGATCGACACCCAGAACCTGTTCTGCGCCCAGGGCATCCTGCCGATCGAGGCCGCGCGCCTGCGCGCCGCCGGCGAGCAGCCGCCGCGCATCCGCACCCGTCTGGAAGAGCTGGCCAACAGCACCTATGGCTACCTGGTGCCGCGCGACCTGTACTACATCCGCAACCGCGCGCGCGCCAAGGGCGACCGCAGCATCAGCATGCTGAGCGCCGCGCTGGGCACCGCGCTCGACATCAAGCCGGTGCTGCGCGGCTTCCGCGGCGAAACCGGGCCGGTGGCGAAGATCAAGGGTTTCGAGCCCGCGGTGGAGAAGCTGTTCGAATTCGCCGCGCGACGGGTGCAGGCCGGCCTGCTGACGCCCACGGTCACGCTCTGCTACGGCGGCCAGCTCGACGAGATGCGCGCGCTGCCCGGCTATGCCCGCCTGCGTGATGCCTGCGCCGGCCAGAACGTCGAGGTGTTCGAGAGCGTGATGAGCACCACCGGCATGGTCAACGTCGGGCGCGGCGCGATCGTGGTCGGCTTCGCCGCGCCGGAGCACCGCTTCGACTGAGCACGCAACGCCTGTTTAACGGCCCGGCGCTAAGCTTGTCCGGACGCCAGACAACGGACCACCGCATGCCGACGCGCTATTTCATCGCCATCCCCGACCCGGCCGCCACCCGCGGTGGCGCGTTCGCCTTCAGCGCCCACGGCGCCGAGGCCTTCGCACAGGAGCTGCAGGACGCACTGCGCGGCGACAGCCTGTTCGAGCGCTGGCGGGCCACGCAGGACGAGCCCGACGAGGTTGATCCCCTCCTGGGTGCCACCGATCCCGCCGCCCAGGTCGAAGGCACGCAGCGCGAGCAGCGCGTCGAGCTGGTGGCCACCACGGCCCTGCGCGGCGACGTCTTCAAGCACCGCATGCGCCTCCTCGCCGGCAACGCCTGGGAGCTCCGCGACGTCCGTGCCGGCTGAGCCCGACGGCGCGCGTCCGCGCGCGCTGCTGGCCTGGAGTGGCGGCAAGGACGCGGCCTGGACGCTGCACACGCTGCGCGGCCAGGGCGCGGTCGACGTCGTCGGCCTGCTGTCGACGATCACCGAAGGCGAGGAACACGCGTCGGGCCAAGGCGTCCACGTCGACGTGCTGCGCGCGCAGGCCGCGGCCGCTGGCCTGCCGCTGGTGGAAGCGCGCATTCCACCGGACTGCGACAACCCGCGCTACGAGGCTGCCTTCGCGAACGCGCTTGCCAGGGCCCGTGACCGCTGGCCCGGCATCGACCAGATCGCCTTCGGCGACCTGCGGCTGGCCGACGTCCGCGCTTGGCGCAAGGCGCTGTGCGCGCGGCTCGGCTGGACGGCGCTGTTCCCGCTGTTTGGCGCGGACACGGCCGCCATCGCGCGGGAGATGATCGCCGGCGGTCTGCGGGCATCGCTGTGCCGCGTGGATACGCAGCAGCTCGACGCCGGATTCGCTGGCCGCAGCTTCGATGCCGGATTGCTCGCGGCGCTGCCAGGCGGCATCGATCCCTGCGGCGAGAACGGCGAGTTCCACACCTGCGTCTGCGCGGGGCCAATGTTCGACACGCCACTGCTGCTGGAACAGGAAGCGCCCGTGCTCCGCGACGGCCGCTTCGCCTGCGTGGAGTACCACGGCACAGCGCGCCACGCCACGCCACCGCCCGCGTTAACAGCCCCAGCGGCATCCACGCAGATCAACCCCACGCCCCGCCTTCTGTAGGAGCGGCTACAGCCGCGATCGCCAGGTCACCCGGAGGCTCAACCCGCAGGGGGCGCCAGGGAGTTTTCCCGCCCGCCATATCGCGGCTGTAGCCGCTCCTACAGGAAGGGCTCCGCAAGTCCTATCGCGGCTGTAGCCGCTCCTACAGGAAGGGCTCCGCAAGTCCTATCGCGGCTATAGCCGCTCCTACAGGATGGTTTCTGCTCTATCCGTGTGGATCCGCGCCATCCGCGTGATCCGTGGCAAAAAAGCCCTGCCCTAATCCCTCAACGCCGCCGCATGGTGCGCGATGTGGTCGCCGATGAAGCTGGCGATGAAGTAGTAGCTGTGGTCGTAGCCGGGCTGCATGCGCAGGGTCAGCGGGTGGCCGGCGGCGTCGCAGGCGGCCTGCAGCAGCTGCGGGCGGAGCTGGCTTTCGAGGAATTCATCGGCCGCGCCCTGGTCGACCAGGAGCGGCAGCCTTTCGGACGCCGACTTCACCAGTTCCACGGTGTCGTGCTGCTTCCACGCCCCGCGGTCGTCGCCGAGGTAGGCGGCGAACGCCTTTTCGCCCCACGGCACCTGCGAGGGCGCCACGATCGGCGAGAACGCCGAGACGCTGCGGTAGCGGCCGGGGTTCTTCAGCGCGATGGTCAGCGCGCCGTGCCCGCCCATCGAGTGCCCGCTGATCGCGCGGCGGTCGCTCGCCGCAGGATCGGCTTCGACCCAGGCCGGCAGCTCGTCGACGATGTAGTCGTACATGCGGTAGTGCGCCGCCCAGGGCTCCTCGGTGGCATTGACGTAGAAACCCGCGCCCTTGCCCAGGTCGTAGCCGGGCGCATCCGCGACGTCGTCGCCGCGCGGACTGGTGTCGGGCGCGACGAGGATCAGGCCGTGCTCGGCGGCGTAGCGCTGCGCACCGGACTTGGTGATGAAGTTCTGCTCGGTGCAGGTCAGGCCCGAGAGCCAGTACAGCACCGGGCAGGGTCCCTGCTCCGCCTGCGGCGGAAAGTACACGCCGACGGTCATGTCGCAGCCGAGGACCTCGGAGCGGTGGCGGTAGACATCCTGCCAGCCGCCGAAGCTGGCGCGGTGTTCGAGGCGTTCCATGGCGTTTCTCCGGACGATCAGTGGATCAATGGGAAGGATGGCTCGGATCGGACGCGGCGACGCGCCCGCCCTGCATGCGTTCGGACTCGAGCAGCTGCCGTCCACGCGCCTGCGGGACGACCGACACCAGCGCCGCCGCCACGTCGTCGGCGGCGATGGCGCGGACGCGTGCGGGCACCAGCGGGCGGAACCAGCGGTCCGCGGCGGCGGCCAGGCCTTCGCCGCGGCGCGGCGGCTGCCCCAGCGCGGACCGGTCGCCCAGCAGCAGCGAAGGCCGCGCGATCACCAGGGCGTCGAGCGGCAGGGCCAGCAGCGCGTTCTCCAGCTCGCCCTTCACCCGGCTGTAGAACAGGTGCGAGCGCGCGTCCGCGCCGGTCGCGCTGACCAGCCCGATCCGCCGCGCGCCCGCGGCCACCGCGGCCTGGGCCACGGCCAGGCTGGCATCGAAATCCACCGCGCGGAACGCGGCGCGGCTGCCGGCAAGTCTGATGGTCGTGCCAAGCGCGAGGTAGGCCTCGTCCAGCGCCGGCAGGGCCGGCATCCGGGCGAAGTCGACCAGGTGGACCTGCAGCTTCGGCGCCTCCATCGCGAGCGGGCGGCGCACCAGCGCATGGACCTGCGCGACGCCGGGATCCGCGCACAGGCGCGCGAGCAGCGCGCGCCCGACCAGGCCGCTCGCGCCGGCGACGGCGACGACGCGTCCACCCGCGACCTGGCCGGTCCCGTCATCGCTGCGCATGGCCGCGGGCTCAGTAATGGATCACCGTGCGGATCGACTTGCCCTCGTGCATCAGGTCGAAGGCCTCGTTGATGCGCTCCAGCGGCAGCGTATGGGTCACGAACGGCGCCAGCTGGATGTCGCCGCGCATCGCATCCTCGACCATGCCCGGCAGCTCGCTGCGTCCCTTGACCCCGCCGAACGCGGTGCCGAGCCACTTGCGCCCGGTGACCAGCTGGAACGGCCGGGTCGAGATCTCCTTGCCCGCGCCGGCCACGCCGATGATCACGCTCTGGCCCCAGCCGCGGTGCGCGCATTCCAGCGCCGCACGCATCACCTCGACGTTGCCGATGCATTCGAAGCTGTGGTCAACGCCCCAGCCGGTCATCTCGACGATCACCTGCTGCACGGGCCGGTCGTGGTCCTTCGGATTGACGCAGTCCGTCGCGCCCATCTCCTGGGCCAGGGCGAACTTCGCCGGATTGGTGTCGATCGCGATGATGCGCCCGGCCTTGGCCTGCTTCGCGCCCTGGATCACCGCCAGGCCGATCGCGCCCAGGCCGAACACGGCCACGCTGTCGCCCTCGGCCACCCTGGCGGTGTTGTGCACCGCGCCGATGCCGGTGGTCACGCCGCAGCCGAGCAGGCAGGTGTGCTCCGGGTTCGCTTCAGGATTGACCTTGGCCAGCGAGACTTCCGCGACCACGGTGTATTCGCTGAAGGTCGAGCAGCCCATGTAGTGGTAGACCGGCTTGCCGTTGAAGCTGAAGCGCGTGGTGCCGTCGGGCATCACGCCCTTGCCCTGGGTCGCGCGCACGGCGACGCACAGGTTGGTCTTGCCCGAGGTGCAGAACAGGCACTCGCCGCATTCCGCGGTGTAGAGCGGGATCACGTGGTCGCCGGGCTGCACCGAGCTCACGCCCTCGCCCACTTCGACCACGATGCCGGCGCCCTCGTGGCCGAGCACGGCCGGGAACACGCCTTCGGGGTCCTCGCCCGACAGGGTGAAGGCGTCGGTGTGGCAGAGCGCGGCGTGGGTGATCTTCACCAGCACCTCGCCCTTCTTCGGGCCTTCGAGGTCGAGCTCGACGATCTGCAGCGGCTGTCCGGGTTCGAAGGCGACGGCGGCACGGGTTTTCATGGTCTGCTCCAGGAAGGCGATGCGGTGGGGATGGGCGCGGCGCGGCCGCGGCCTCGCGTGGGATGGCTCATTTCAGGTACGAACGGATCAGCCCGGTCATCTCGGCGACCCGCAGGGCGCGTTCGTCGTCGTCGTGGGCGGCGTGCCCGAACTGCTCGCGCAGGTGCGACTCCAGCACCTCGCTCATCAGCCCGTTGACCGCGCCGCGGATCGCCGCGATCTGCTGCAGCACCGGCGCGCAGTCGGCGCCCGTCTCGAGCGCGCGCTCGAGCCCCTCGCACTGGCCGCGGATGCGGCGGATGCGGGCCAGGACCTTGCGTTTTTCTTCCGGCGAATGCGGCACGGGTGCCCCGGGTGGATAGTGGGGGGCAGTATACCAGCCCGATGGCCCCGATCCTGGGCCGCCCTGGGATCCAGGTGCGCACCTGGGCCGCTACCCGTGGCGCATTCGCCGCCGTTAGACTCGACCACATGCTTCGAATCCGGCTCTCCACTGCGCTGCTGCTCGCGGCTGCGCTCAGCGGCTGCGCGGGCACGCCGGCGCCCCCGACGGCTGCCGGCGGCATCCCAGGCCGCGCGGTCGAGTCCGCGCCGCTGGCCGCGCTGGAAGGCGGCTATTTCCCGCTGGTGGCCGAGTCCAGCGGCCGCACCCACCACGTCCACGTCCGCGTGCCCGAAGGCTACGACGCCGATCCGCAGCGTCGCTGGCCGGTGGTCTACCTGCTCGACGGCGACAGCCTGTTCCCGCTGCTGGCCCCGACGCACCTGTTCCTCGGCTACGACGAGGGCCTGCCGGAAGCGATCATCGTCGGCATCGCCTATGGCGGCTTCGACCCGGCGATCAACCGGCGCAACGTCGACTTCACCGCCACCGGCGCGGACACCGCCCCGGACCAGGGCGGTGCGGAGGCGTACCTCGCGTTCCTGCGCGACCAGGTGCTGCCCGGGGTGGAGCGGCGCTATCGCGCCGACGCCAGCCGCCGCGTGCTGGTCGGCCAGTCGCGGGGCGGCTACTTCGTGCTCTGGTCGGCGCTGCGCGATCCCGACCTGTTCTGGGGACGCATCGCCAGCAACCCGTCCCTGGCGCCTGCGCGCGAACAGCTGTTCGACGCGCCCGGCACGCACCGCCGCGATGACCTGGCCGTGGTCGTCGCCAGCGGCGCGCGCGACACCGCCGAGCGCGTGCGCAACGCCGCCGACTGGCATGCCAGCTGGAGCCGGCGCGCGGATGCGCCCTGGGACGTCGAGCTGGTGGTGCTGCCGGACGGCACCCACGCGGCGTCCATCGGCGAGGCCTATCGCCTGGCCATGCTGCACCTGTTCCGCGACGCGCTGCCGTCGCCGTAACACGCGCCGGCACATACTCGGGCGGCACAGCCTGGCTTCTCCGGCCACCCACTGCAGGAGCGTCCCATGAAGACCTACAACGTCGGCTACCTGGTCGGCAGCCTCGCCAGTGAATCGATCAACCGCAAGCTCGCCAACGCGCTGTTCAAGCTCGCCCCGGAGCAGCTGCGCTTCACCGAGATCGCCTACGCCGACCTCCCGCTCTACAGCTATGACTACGACGCCGACTATCCCGAGGCCGGCCGCCGCTTCAAGAAGGCCATCGAATCCTCGGACGCGATCCTCATCGTGACTCCGGAATACAACCGCTCGATTCCCGGCGGCCTGAAGAACGCGATCGACTGGGCCAGCCGTCCCTGGGGCACGAACTCGTTCGCCAACATCCCCTCGGGCGTGATCGGCACCTCGCCCGGCGCGATCGGTACCGCGGTCGGCCAGCAGCACCTGCGCAGCATCCTCGGCTTCCTCAACTCGCCGCAGATGAACTCGCCCGAGGCCTATATCCAGTTCAAGGACGGGATGCTGGACGACGCCGGCGAGATCGCCGACGAGGGCACGGCCAAGTTCCTGCGCGGCTATATGCAGGAATTCCACGACTTCGTCGCGCGCGTGCTGACCGTGTTGCCGCGCGGCGCGTAAAAGGGGTGACCCGGCCTCAGTCCGCTTTGGGCATCAGCGCGTCATCGAGCGCCCTGGCGCGGCGGTAGGCTTCGCGCCCGCGCAGGCGTTCGGCCCAGGCGGCGAAGGCCGGGCGCTGCGGGATCGACTTGAACGCCAGGCCGAAGTCGACCTGGCTGCCGACGTAGACGTCGGCTGCGCTGAAGCGCTCACCCAGCAGCCACGGCGAGGCCGACATGGCCGCCTGCTCGAGCAGGTCCATGGCCTGGTCGTAGCTGCCATAGCCGACGAAGCCCGCCTTCTCCAGCGGCGGCAGCTGGCCCAGCGCATTGGCGGTCACCGCCGCCTCGACCGGGCCGGCGGCGAAGAACATCCAGCGCAGGTAGGTGCCGCGCAGCGGGTCGTCGAACGCCGGGGCCAGTCCGGCCTGCGGGAAGGCATCGGCCAGGTAGGTGCAGATCGCGGCCGCCTCGGTGACCACCACCCCGCGGTGCTGCAGCGCCGGCACCTTGCCCATCGGATTGATCGCGAGGTACTCGGGCGACTTCATCGACGTGCCGTAGTCCTGCACCACCGCGCGATAGGGGACGCCGAGTTCCTCCAGCATCCAGCGCACGATGCGGCCGCGGGACATCGGATTGGTGTGGAAGACGAGTTCGCTGTCGGCCATGGCGGGCACCCGGTTGCGATGAGGGACGACCACGGTACTCCCGCGGCCGCGGCCGTCAACCGGTGTTCTGGATGCCGGCGGCGATGCCGTTGACGGTGGCGAACAGCGCGCGCAGCAGCGATTCGTCCTCGCGCCCGCCCGCGCGCCAGCGGCGCAGCAGCTCGACCTGGAGCAGGCTGATCGGGTCGACGTAGGGATTGCGCAGGCGGATCGACAGGCGCAGGCGATAGTCGCTGGCGAGCAGCTCGTCCTGGCCCTTGATCGCGAGGATCGCGTCGCGGGTGCGCGAGAATTCGTCGGCGATGCCGGGGTAGAACGCGGCGTGGGCGTCGCCGGCCAGCTGCGAGTAGCGCGCGAAGATGTCGAGGTCGGACTTGGCCAGCAGCATCTCGACGTCGTCGAGCGCCGCGGCGAAGAACGGCCAGTCGCGCGCCATCTCCGCCATCGCATCGAGGCCGTGGCGTTCGATGCCGCGTTCGAGCGCGTGGCCGACGCCGTACCAGCCGGTCAGCCCGGAGCGGTTCTGCGACCACGCGAACACCCACGGGATCGCGCGCAGGTTGGCGATGCCGCCATCGCGGCGGCGCGAGGGCCGCGAGCCGATCTGCAGGCGTTCGATCACGTCCACCGGTGTGGCCGCGCGGAAGTAGGCGTCGAAGCCGGGATCCTCGTGCACCAGGGCGCGGTAGCAGGCGCGCGAATCCGCGGCCAGCCCGTCGACCACCGTCCGCCAGTCGCGCACGCGCGGGTCGGCCGGCCGCGGCCGCAGGCTGGCGCGCAGCACGGCGCCGGTCATCTGCTCGAGGTTGCGCAGCGCCAGCGCGCGGATGCCGTACTTGCGGTGGATCACCTCGCCCTGCTCGGTCACGCGCATGCGGCCATCGACGCTGCCGCGCGGCGCGGCGATGATCGCGCGCCCGGTCTTGCCGCCGCCGCGGCTGACCGAACCGCCCCGGCCGTGGAAGAACACCAGGCGCACGCCGGCCTCGCGCGCCAGGCGCATCAGGTCGACCTGGGCGCGCTGCAGCGCCCAGCGCGAGGCCATGAGCCCGCTGTCCTTGGCGCTGTCGGAGTAGCCCAGCATCACGATCTGCCGGTCGCCGCGGGCGCGCACGTGGCGGCGGTAGACCGGATCGTCGAACAGGGCGCGCATCACGCCGGCGGCGGCGTCGAGATCGTCAACCGTTTCGAACAGCGGCGCGACGTCGAGCGGGACTTCGCCGGCATGACCCTCCGTGCCGGGCGCGCCGTCCGCGCCGCCCTCGACGCAACCGGCGATCCGCGCCAGCGCCAGCACCGCCAAGGCGTCGGCGGCGCTGCGGCTCATGCTGACGATATAGGGGCCGAACGCGGCTTCGCCGTAGCGTACGCGCGCCGACCTGACCGTGCGGAAGACCTCCAGCGCCTGCGCCGCGGCCCCGGCGTCGGGCACCGCCGGCGTCGGCGACGCGATCAGCGCGTGCAGGCGTTCCAGCCGCTGCTCCAGCGGCAGCGCGCTCCAGTCGTCGAGGCCCTCCAGCGCAGCGAGCGCGGCGTCGTGCGCGGCCGAGTCCTGGCGCAGGTCGAGCGCGGCGAGATGGAAGCCGAAGCTGGTCACGCGCCGGCGCAGGCGGCGCAGGGCGAAGCGGCCGGCATGCTCGCCGCGGTGGGCCGCCAGGCTGGCGTCGACCAGGTCGAGGTCGGCAAGGAAGTCCTGCACACCGTTGTAGGCGGGCCGCCAGGAACCACCAGCGCTGCGAGTGTCGGTGGCGCGGCTGTCGTCGCTGCCGTCCACGTTGGCATTGGCGCCAGCGGGGTCCGTCCCGGTATCGGCGCCAGTGCCTGCCGTCGCCTCGAGGCGCGCCGACATCAGCTCCAGCAGCTGGCGGTAGGGCATGTCCGCCTGGCGCGCACGCAAGCGCGCCGCCGCAGCCGGCATCGCATCGCGATACTGCGCCAGGCGCGCCTCCACCGCCGGGTCCACCCCCGCGCGGTCACGCGTCTGCGTCAGCACCTGGCCCAAGGCGCGCAGCTCGTCGCGGTACTGCCCGAGTACCTGCGCGCGCTGCGCGGCCAGCGCGGCCTCGATGGTCGCGGCGCCGACGTTGGGATTGCCGTCCATGTCGCCGCCGACCCAGGTGTCGAAGCGCAGCACGTCGGGCAGCGCGATGCGCTCGCCCCAGGTCGCTTCGACCGCGTCGGCGAATACCTCGTAGAAGGCCGGCAATACACGGAACAGCACGCCCAGGTAGTGGCCGATGTGGTCGACCTCGTCGGTGACGGTCGGCTTCAGCGGCGGCGCCTCTGAGGTCTGCCACGTGGTGGCCAGCGCCTGGCGGATGCGCGACTCGTCGCTCAGGCGCTCGTCGGGCGTGCGCGTGCGGTCGATGTCGGCCACCAGGCGCTCGACGATCACGCGCTCCTTGGCCAGCAGCGCGCGGCGCACGGCTTCGGTGGGATGCGCGGTGAACACCGGCTCCACCCACAGCCGCGGCAGCAGTGCCTGCAGTTCGTCGAGCGCCACGCCGTCGGCATGCAGCGCCGCCAGCACGGCCTCGAGCCCGCCGGGCTGCGGACCTTCGTCGCTGCGCTGGTGGTCGCGCCGGCGGCGGATGCGGTGCACGCGCTCGGCGAGGTTGATCGCGCCGAACCAGGCCGAGAACGCGCGCACCAGCGCATCCGCGTTCTCCGGCGAGACCGCGGCCAGCTCCGCCGCCAGCGCCTCCACCGGCTCCGCGTTCTCCCGGCGCGCGATCGCGGCGCGCCGCACCGCCTCCACCTGCTGCAGCAGCGCCGGCGAAACCTGCTCGGCCAGCATCTCGCCGACCATCGCCCCCAGCCGCCGCACGTCGTCGCGCAGCAGCGCATCGGTCTCCGCAAAGTCCAGCCGCTCGCGCAGCGGTGCGTCGTGTCCAACAGGAATGGTCATGCGGGGAGGCTACACGGCGGGGTGTGGAAGGAGCATTTTTGCCACGGATTTACGCGGATCAAGAGCTCCATTTACACGGATCAAGCAAGGCAATGGGAGGGGGCCGCGGCGAGGGCGCGACTGCCCGCTTTTTCTGTAGGAGCAGCTATCGCTGCGATCACCGCGGTGGCCAGCGCGCAGGGGTACGGGTCGCAGCTATAGCTGCTCCTACAGGAAACAGAGGAAGCACCCGGCGCGCCGCCGCTGGCGAAGCCGGCAGCCCCGCCCCACCCCGCCCCCATTTCGCTCTATCCGTGTAAATGGAGCTCTTGATCCGCGCAAATCCGTGGCAAAAGCGCTCTACCGCCCTCAGTACGCAAACTCGCGGAACACGCGATCGATATCCCCGCCCCACTCGCCGTGGTACAGCGCGAGCTTGCGTTCGGCCGGGGTTTCGTTGGCCTGGGCGAATTCGATCAGGGGTTCGAGGAAGGGGCGCTCATCCTGGTCCTGTTCGTTGCGACGGTCGCGGCGGGCAAGGCCCGCGGCGGAGATCTCCAGCGCGCGCAGAGCGAGGTCGCGCACCGTGCCGCCGCGGAACGGCAGCTTCAGCGCGTGCTTGGGCACGCCGTCGCGCAGCGCGTGGCGCTCGGCCAGGGTGAAGTCCTTGACCAGGTCCCAGGCGGCGTCCAGCGCGGCATCGTCGTACAGCAGGCCGACCCAGAACGCGGGCAGCGCGCAGATGCGGTTCCAGGGGCCGCCGTCGGCGCCGCGCATCTCGAGGAACTTCTTCATCCGCACTTCCGGGAAGGCGGTGGTCATGTGGTCGGACCAGTCCTGCATCGTCGGCAGCGCGCCGGGCAGCACCGGCAGGCGGCCGTCCATGAAGTCGCGGAACGACTGCCCGCTGGCGTCGTGGTAGATACCGTCGCGGTAGCTGAAGTACATCGGCACGTCGAGCAGGTAGTCGACGTAGCGCTCGAAGCCGAAGCCGTCCTCGAACACGAAGTCGAGCATGCCGGTGCGGTCGGGATCGGTGTCGGTCCAGATGTGCGAGCGCCAGCTGAGATAGCCGTTGGGCTTGCCCTCGGTGAACGGCGAATCCGCGAACAGCGCCGTCGCCACCGGCTGCAGCGCCAGCGACACGCGGAACTTCTTCGCCATGTCCGCCTCGTCGGCGTAGTCCAGGTTGACCTGCACCGTGCAGGTGCGGGTCATCATGTCGAGGCCCAGGTCGCCGACCTTCGGCATGTAGGCGCGCATGATCCGGTAGCGGTCCTTCGGCATCCACGGCATGTCGGCGCGCGTCCACTTGGGCTGGAAGCCCATGCCGAGGAAGCCCAGCCGCAGGTCGTCGGCGACGGTCTTGACCTCGAACAGGTGGCTGCCGACTTCGCGGCAGGTGTCGTGGATGGTCTCGAGCGGCGCGCCGGAGAGTTCCAGCTGGCCGGCGGGCTCCAGCGTCACCGAGGCGCCGTCCTTGCTCAGCGCGACCACGCGGCCATGCTCGGCCACCGGCTCCCAACCGTAGCGGGTGAGGCCGTCGAGCAGCACGCCGATGCCGCGATCGCCGTCGTACCGGGGCGGACGCAGGTCGTCCAGGCGGAAGCCGAACTTCTCGTGCTCGGTGCCGATGCGCCAGTCGCCGCGCGGCTTGCCGCCGGAGGCGAGGTGCTCGACCAGTTCGTCGCGCGAGCGGATCGGGGCGTCGTTGCTGCTGCTGGGACTGGACACGTGGGAGGCTCGCCGGCGCGGATGGAGGGGCGCCGGTCACTCCCGGCCCGAAGGCGGCCACTATATCGTCCGGGATATGACGTCACCCGCACGCTGGCGGGCCGCAGCGTCGCCTCCATCCATGCAATCGAACGCCAGGAGCCCGCCATGCCACCTCCCGAGCATCACCGCAGCGGCCGCGCCGGCTGGCTGCGTGCGGCCGTGCTGGGCGCCAACGACGGCGTCGTCTCGATCTCCGGACTGGTGGTCGGCGTGGCCGCCGCGGGCGCGCCGGCGACGGTGATCCTGGCCAGCGGCGTCGCCGGCACGGTCGCCGGCGCGTTCTCGATGGCCGCCGGCGAATACGTCTCGGTGCAGTCGCAGGCCGATACCGAACAGGCCGACCTCGCGCTGGAGCAGCGCGGACTCGACGAGCACCCCAGGCGCGAACTGGCCGAGCTCGCCGGCATCTACGAAGGCCGCGGCCTGGAGCCGGCGTTGGCGCTCGAAGTCGCGCGCCAGCTGACCGCGCACGACGCACTGGCCGCGCACGCCCGCGACGAGCTGGGCTTCCACGAACTCGGCCGGCCGCGGCCGCTGCAGGCGGCACTGGCCTCGGCGGTCGCCTTCATCGCCGGCGCCGCGCTGCCCATCGCCAGCGCCGTGCTGGCGCCGCATGCGGACGTGGTGATGGTGACCACCGTGGCGACCTTGGCCGGGCTGTCGCTCACCGGCGCCACCGCGGCCCGGCTCGGCGGCGCCCCGGCGCTGCGCGGCGCGGCGCGGGTGGTGTTCTGGGGCGCGGCGGCGATGCTTGCCTCGGCGCTGATCGGCAACCTGTTCGACATCGCCGCCTGAGGGCGGCGCGGCAGCGGCTCAGTCGGGCGCGATCTCGAGCCAGCGGCAGATCACCCCGCGGGCCTGGTCCACGCCCAGCTTGGATTCGCCGGAAAAGGCCTGCACGCCGACGGTGTCGCCGTAGTCCTTCTCCAGGTCGCGCTTGACCGCCTGCACGGCGCTGGCGACCGCGCCACGCGACAGCTTGTCGGCCTTGGTCAGCAGCGCGTGCGCCGGCAGGCCGCGGGTGACGGCGTAGCCCAGCATCTGGCGGTCGTAGTCCTTCAGCGGATGGCGGATGTCCATCACCACCACCAGGCCACGCAGCGCCTGGCGGTTCTGGAAATACTTGTCGAGGAAGGCCTGCCAGTGCGCGCGCAGGTCCAGCGGCACCTTGGCGTAGCCGTAGCCCGGCAGGTCGACCAGAAAGCGGTTCTCGTGCTGGGGCAGGTCGAAGAACACCAGTTGCTGGGTCCGGCCCGGCGTCTTGGACACGCGCGCCAGCGCGTTCTGCTGGCACAGGGCATTGAGTGCGCTGGACTTGCCGGCATTGGAACGGCCTGCGAACGCGACTTCGAATCCGCCGTCGGGCGGCAATTGGCGGGGAGTGTGCGCCGCCAGCATGTACTGGGCGCGGGCAAGGGGATTGGCCATGCGCACAGGATCGCATGGAAGCCCCCGGGGGCGCGTTTGACCGCCCGAAGCCCGCGACCGGATAATGACGGGCCTTGCGACCGGGCCATGCCCGGTATCCCGATCTCCGGAGTCCAGCCAGATGCGTCACGCCCGCAGCTACCTCCTCGCCGGTTTCGCCGCCCTTGCGGTCGGCGCCGTCGCCTTCGCCCAGACCACGGTCGCCCCGCTGGAGGAAACCGCGCCCGTCGAGGCCCTGCCGCTGGAATCCGTCGACGCGCTGGCCGAGCTGGCCAAGACCAAGCCCGGCAACGCCCAGAACGGCGCCACCCTGGCCGGCACCTGCGCCGCCTGCCACGGCCTGGACGGCAAGGCCACGATCCCCGAGATCTACCCGAACCTCGGCCAGCAGAGCGAGCTGTACATGGCCCGCCAGCTGGCGCTGTTCAAGAGCGGCGAGCGCCAGAACGCGATCATGCAGCCCTTCGCCTCCATGCTCTCGGCGCAGGACATGCGCGACGTCGGCGCGCACTACGCCACGCAGGCGCAGTCGGCCGGCATCGCCGACGACACCGTGGTCAGCGAAGGCCCCTACGAGGGCATGAAGTTCTACGAGGCCGGCCAGCAGCTGTACCGCCGCGGCGATTTCGAGCGCGGCATCCCGGCCTGCATGGCCTGCCACGGCCCCAGCGGCGGCGGCAACCCCGGCCCGGCCTACCCGCTCGTGGGCGGCCAGCAGTCCTGGTACACCGCGCGCCGCCTGCAGGAATACCGCGCCGGCACCAGCACCGAGCGCGACACCCGCATGTTCGAGATCATGGCCGAGATCGCCCGCGAACTGAGCGACGAGGAAATCGGCGCGCTGTCGAGCTACATGCAGGGCCTGCACAAGCGCCCGGACGCCGCCACCCTGGCGGCGATGGCCGCACTGCCGGCCCAGGCCACGGCTCCCGCCGCCGCGCCGGCCCCGGCGGCCGAGGCCGCACCGGCCGATGCCGCCGGTGCCGAGGGCGCCGCGCCTGCGGATGCCGGCGACACCGGCACCGAAGCCACCGACGGTGCCGCCGAGTCCGCTCCGGCCGGCGACGCCGCCACCGCCCCGGCCACGGACGTCCAGCAGGCTCCGTGACCGGAGTCCGGCGGCATCGCGCCGCCAGCATGCACACTGCGTGACACCCAGCGCCGGCCAGGCCCCTGTGCCGGCGCTTTTTCTTGACCGAGGCCCGATGCCGATGCTCCAGCGCCTGTCCACCGCCCTCCTCGTCCTCGCGCTGGCCACGCTCGCGTGGCTGCCCGCCTCCGCGCGCGCCGACGACGGCCTGGTCGAAGGCCATGACTTCGTCACCATCCCCGACGGCGAGCCGCTGCGGGCCGAGCCGGGCAAGGTCGAAGTGGTGGAGGTGTTCGCCTACTGGTGCCACGTCTGCAACGACTTCCAGCCGGTGCTCGCGCAGTGGCAGCGCCGCCTGCCGGCCGACGTCGCCTTCCGCTACCTGCCCGGTGCGTTCACGCAGAACGATGCCGCCGCGCGGGCATACTTCGCCGCGGCGTCGCTGGGCGCGCTGGACAAGACGCACGAGCCGACCTACCGCGCCCTGCATGTCGAGCAGTCGCTGCCGGCACGTGGCGCCTCGCTGGACGAGTACGCCACGCTGTACGCCGGCTTCGGCCTCGACCGCGCGCAGGTGCTCGCGGCGATGCGTTCGCCGGAGACCGACGCGCAGATGGACGCGGCGCGCAGGTTCATCATGGCCGCTGGCGTTCAGGGCACGCCGACGATCATCGTCAACGGCCGCTACCGCGTCATCGGCCGCAGCTTCGGCGACCTGCTCCGCATCACCGACCTGCTGGTCGCGCGCGAGCGCGCCGCCGGCGCCCGCTGATTCCCGCATCCGCAACACAACGAGTGCACACCATGACCAAGCGCCTCCTCGCCCCCCTGCTCCTGAGCCTGCTGCTCGTCGCCTGCGGCGGCGCTGAAACGCCCGCGACGCCCGATACCGCCACCGCGCCGGCCACGCCCACTGAATCCACGGCCCCCATCGCCGACGAGCCTGCGGCCACCGGCGAACCCGCCGCCGAAGGCACCGCCGCCACGGCCGCCGATGCCGCCACGCCGCCTGCCGACGCCCCGGCCGATCCCGCCGCCGAGGCCGCGGTCGCCGCTGCCGCGCAGGCCGCCGCCCAGGGCCCGGCCCTGGTGCCCGGCACCGACTACGTCGAGATTCCCGGCGGCCAGCCCTTCGCCCCGCTCAACGGCAAGGTGGAAGTGGTCGAAGTGTTCGCCTATTCCTGCGGCCACTGCGCGGCCTTCGATCCGCTGGTCGGCGCCTGGAAGAAGCGCCTCCCGTCCGACGTCCGCTTCACCATGCTGCCGGCCGCCTTCAGCGACCAGGACAAGTTCGGCCCGGCCTTCTTCGCCGCCGAAGCCGTGGGCGTGATCGACCGCGTGCACACGCCGCTGTTCAACGCCATGCACATCGAGCGCAGCCTGCGCCCGAACGCCAGCGCCGACGAGATCATCGCGGTCATGGCCAAGAACGGCGCCGATGCCAGCCAGCTCAAGGCCACCATCGACAGCTTCGCAGTCAAGGCCCAGATTGGCCGCACCCGCCAGTTCATGCAGCGCAGCGGCATCGACGCCACCCCGACCGTGGTCGTGAACGGCAAGTACCGCGTGCGCGGCCGCACGCTGGAAGACATCCTGCGCATCACCGACCAGCTGGTCGCCCGCGAGCGCGCCGCGACCCAGGCCGGTGGCGGCCTCTGATCCCGCCCAGGCGCAGGCCCAGCCTGCGCCCGACGCCGCTGCCGGCGCCGATGGCGCCGCGCAGCGGCTGAAGCTGCTGAGCGCCAACATCCAGGCCGGCTCCAGCACCCGCCGCTACAGCGACTACGCCACCCGCAGCTGGTCGCACGTGCTGCCGATGGGCAACAAGCGCGGCATGCTCGACGCCATCGCCCAGCTGGCCGGTCGCCACGACATCGTCGGCCTGCAGGAAGCCGATCCCGGCAGCTGGCGCTCCGGCTTCACCAACCAGACCCACTACCTGGCCGAACGCGGCGGCTTCGACTACTGGACCCACCAGCCCAACCGGCGCGTGGGCCAGTTCGCCTCCAGCGCCAATGGCCTGCTGAGCAAGTTCGAACCGCTCGACATCGCCGTGCACGCGCTGCCCGGGCGCATCTCCGGCCGCGGCGTGCTGGTGGCGAAGTTCGGCGAAGGCGACGATGGCCTGACCATCGCCGTCGCGCATCTTTCGCTGGGCGCGCAGTCGCGCGCCTCGCAGCTGTCGTTCATCGCCGAACTGCTGGCCGGGACCCCGCACGCCGTGCTGATGGGCGACTTCAACTGCACCGTGGACCAGCCCGAGATGGCTGCGCTGTTCCGCCAGACGCGCCTGCAGCCACCGGCGTGCATGGTGCACACCTTCCCGAGCTGGAAGCCGCAGAAGGCGATCGACCACATCCTGGTGAGCGACGGCCTCGGCTGCCGCGACATGCAGGCCTTCCCGGCCGCATTCTCGGATCACCTGGCGCTGTCGGTCGAACTCGACGTGCCGCAAGCCGCGCTCAAGCGCTGAGTCCCCATGCCCAAGTCCACCGTCGTCAAGGCCGAACTGCAGATCAGCGACATGGATCGGCACTACTACGCCACCCACAACCTCGTGCTTGCCCAGCATCCGTCGGAGACCGACGAGCGCCTGATGGTGCGCCTGCTGGCATTCGCCCTGTATGCCGACGAGCGCCTCGAGTTCGGCCGCGGCCTGAGCGACGAGGACGAGCCCGCGCTGTGGAAGCGCGACTACACCGGCGACGTCGAACTGTGGATCGAACTCGGCCACCCCGACGAATCCCGCGTGCGCAAGGCCTGCGCGCGTGCGCGCCAGGTGGTGGTGCTCAACTACGGCGGCCGCGCGTCCGACCTCTGGTGGGAGAAGGCCGGCGGCACCCTGTCGCGGCTGAAGAACCTCACCGTGCTCTCGCTGCCGGCCGAATCACCCGCCGAACTCGCCGCCATCGGCGAGCGCGGCATGCGCCTGAACGTGCTGGTGCAGGACCGCGAGCTGCAGCTGATGGGCGACCTCGGCAGCATGGCGGTCCGCCCCGACGTGCGCATCGCCGCCGCCTGAGCGGCGTGCCGCGCCACGCGCGGCTGGGCTAACCTCGCGGCTCGTCCGAACGGAGCCGCCCCGCATGTCCAACCGCCTGAGCCGCACTGCCGCGGCCCTGTCCTGCCTGCTGATGATCGCCGCCTGCGGCAAGACGCCGCCGCCGTACACGGGCGGTGACGTCGGCGAGTTCCAACGCATCGACGTGGCCGAAGGCACGGGCGATGTCGCCCAGGCCGGCGACGAGGTCAGCGTGCACTACACCGGCTGGCTGCATGACCAGAGCGCGGCCGACAGGCGCGGGGAGAAGTTCGACAGCTCCGTGGATCGGGGAGAGCCGTTCGTCTTCATGCTGGGCGCCGGGCGCGTGATCCGCGGCTGGGACGAGGGCGTGGCCGGCATGCGGATCGGCGGCAAGCGCGAGCTGCTGA
Source organism: Luteimonas sp. MC1750 (assembly GCF_016615955.1). Classification (NCBI taxonomy): domain Bacteria; kingdom Pseudomonadati; phylum Pseudomonadota; class Gammaproteobacteria; order Lysobacterales; family Lysobacteraceae; genus Luteimonas; species Luteimonas sp. MC1750. The sequence goes on along the minus strand of NZ_CP067113.1, from coordinate 261,823 downwards.
TTCCGGCGGACCTGGGCTACGGCGCGAAGGGCGCGGGCGGCGTGATTCCGCCGGGGGCTTCGCTGGTGTTCGAGGTGGAGTTGTTGGATATTCGGCGCTAGGGGTCGGGGGACCTGCAACTGCGGAGGGGCGTGCCGGGGTGCAGCGGCGCATACCGGCGTTCTTGAGGCGGTATGCGGTACCACCGCTTCGCCGCACAGTATTTTCTGTAGACCACTTTACCGCCCCGTTTTTGGGGCTTACTTAGGGAAGGTCTGAACAACTCCCCCGTCCCGGGCGACAATAGCGCCACCTGAAGTGGATGACGATCGATGCAGCTGACGTTCGGTGATGCCGAGGGCCTGGGCCAGCGCAAGCGCACGCGCCGGGAGATCTTCCTGGCGGAGATGGATCAGGTGGTGCCGTGGAAGGCGCTGCTGAAGTTGATCGAGCCGCACTACCCGAAGATGGGTCGTCCGGGGCGGCAGCCGTATCCGCTGGCGACGATGCTGCGTATCCACTTCCTGCAGCAGTGGTACGGCCTGAGCGACGAAAGAGTACAACTTTGCGGACGTGAGATCGTGGGAATCAAATCTGCAAACGGGCGGCATGGCTGTGCACGGAGGGTCGAGCCTCAGCGGCGCATCGAGCGTAGGGGCTGCGAATCTCGGCCGAAGCATTGCGAATCGCCGGGCAAGTGGACTTTTTGTGCTCACCCGAGATGTGGACAATCCTCGATGGCGAATTGAGATGCTTGGGAAACGCGAGCAGTCGAAATGGATGGAAATACTTCAGCAAAGCATCAACGAATAGAGAGAAACTCATGAAAGCAATTGCCGCGATCCTCCTGCTAATGTCGACAGGTGCTTTGGCTCAGCAGGCGGTCAATCCCGTTCTTGTCCTGCAGATAAAGGCCGACGCGTGCAAGAAGGCAGGTATTGAGGAGCTTGATGGAGAGGGCCTCAGTGCACTGCTCGACAGATTTGGGGCGAGCGGAGAACGCCGCACTCCCGACGAGTGGGGCTGCGCCATCGTCGGAACGCTCAATCGTGCCCAAACCGTGAAGGTTCTCGGCAAGCCTACCCGGTCGATGGGGGGGATGGTTTTCTTCAAGGACAAGGCGCGAGATCCCGACACTGATGATCCATTGACCTTGCAAGTTGTGTTTCTCAACGGAACTGACATGCCGGCAACCCATGTAACGCATGTCGCGAGCGACAACTGATCCGCAAGAGCCGATTGGCTTTGGCCAATCATTTAGCCGTGGCCGCTTCGCGGGCACGGCTTTTCTGTCGAGGCACGAAAGAACCGCGACACCGAAGCCATCCAGATCAAGCTCGACGAGCTGATCCGCGCCACGCGGGGCGCGCACAATGCGCTGCTGGACCTGGAGGACATCGAGGAGCAGAGCCTCGACGCCTTCAGGGCCAGGTACCGTGCGCTGGCCGCTGCGGCCCGTGCGGAACTGGACCTCGGCAACGAGGACACCGGCACCCCGGAGCCATGACCCGCACACCGACTCCCGCAAGGATCCGCATGAGCCGCTGCACGCCGACCCTGTTCGCCGCCCTCCTGCTGCTGGGCGGATGCGCCTCGCCGTTGCCAACCGGCGACGCGCCGTGGATCGATCCCGGCCAGGCCGTGCTGCGCGCCGCCGCGGCTCCGCTCACGGGCGTGACCGGCGTGTTCGCGCTGACGGTCCAGGCGACGGGTCGCACCGACAAGCTGCACCTCAACTCGGAGCGCGACTACCGCGACCCGCGCAACCTGTCGATCGCGGTCATGCCGAGGGTCGCCACCGAGCTCGAAGCCCTGTACGGCAACGCGCCCGAGGTCGCGCTGCGCGGCAAGCGGATCCAGGTGGCCGGCACCGCGCGCCGGGTGCGCATCGACTTCACCGTGGACGGCGAACGGACCGGCAAGTACTACTACCAGACCCACGTCCGGGTGACGCGGGCATCGCAGATCCGCGTGCTCTAGCCGCGGCGCGTCACTGTTCGGTGCGGATCAGGCGCGAGGTGTCGTAGCCCATGGCGTGCGCCTTGGCGACCAGGGCGTCGAGCTGCTCCGGGGCGATGGTCTTGTCGCGGGTGAGGAACCAAAGGTACTTGCGGTCCGGCGATCCCACGACGGCCCAGCGGTAGTCCGGGTCGAGGTCGATGATCCAGTAGTCGCCCCACACCGCCGGCAGGAAGGACAGGAAGGCCGGCGCGAAGCGCACTTCCAGCTTCGAGGTGCTGTCGTCCACCTTGCGTGCAATGGCGCGCGCCTCGATGCGCTCGCCCTTGTCGTTGTCGCACTGGTTGACGACGTCGATGCGGCCGTCGTCGCGCAGGCTGTAGTTGGCGGTGGTGTTGGCCACGCAGTTGCGCTGGAAGAACAGCGGCAGGTGCGCCTGTTCGTACCAGGTGCCGGCGTAGCGCTCCAGGTCCACCGAAGACACGGCTTCGACGGCCTGGCCGCGGGGGTCGGGCGTGTCTTCGGGCTGGGTCAGGGCGACGCCGGGGGCGGCGAGCAGCGCAAGGACGGCCAGGAGGCTGGTGCGACGGGACATGGAGGATCCGGCGTGAATGGGGCCGCTCTGGATCGCACAGCGACCGTGTTTGGCGCATGAAGCCGGGCACCGGAGGGCGCGACGCGTTGTGCGCGGCGACGGCACGCGCCTACCATCTGCCGACGCCGCCGGGGGGCGCGGGCAGCAGGGAACGGGGACCCACGATGAGACTGGCAGGCCGCATCGCCGACTGGAACGACGACAAGGGCTTCGGCTTCGCGACGCCCAGCGGCGGCGGCACGCGTGCGTTCGTGCACATCAATGCCTTCCAGCGCGGTTCGCGCCGGCCCGCGGAGGGCGACCTGGTGTCGTGGCTGCCGGTGGTGGACATGCGCGGGCGGACGAACGCCACCCAGGTCCGCCATGCGGGCGAGAAGATCGCGGTGCCACGGCAGCCCTCGCGCATTCCGCGGGCGGCGCTGGGCACGCTGGTGCTGCTTGCGACCGCGGTGGCCGGCGTGGCGGGTTGGGTCCCGCTGCCGCTGGTGGCCGCCTATGTCGTCGCCAGCCTGCTGGCCTGGCTGATGTACCGCTCCGACAAGCTGGCCGCACAGCGCGAGCTCCAGCGCACGCCGGAAGCCACCCTGCATCTGGTCGGCCTGTTGTGCGGCTGGCCCGGTGCGCTCATCGCGCAGCAGCTGTTCCGGCACAAGACGATCAAGCAGCCGTTCCAGCTGGTGTTCTGGAGCACGGTGGTGCTCAACCTGGCGGCGGTGGCCTGGCTGCTGCGCTCGGGATTCGCAGAAGGCCTGCTGGCCACGTTCGCCAACTGAAAAGGAGGTTCCATGTCGCGCCACGAAAAGATCAACTACGTCGAGTTCCCCTCGCTGGACCTTGGCGCCAGCAAACGCTTCTTCGCCGAGGCGTTTGGCTGGAGCTTCGTCGACTACGGCCCTGACTATGCCGCGCTCGCCGACGCGGGCCTGGACGGCGGCTTCTTCCGCGCCGACGTCGCCGGCAGCACCGGACGCGGCAGCGCACTGGTCGTGCTCTACAGCGATGCGCTGGAGGCGACGCTGGCCAAGGTCGAGGCCGCCGGCGGCAAGATCGTGAAGCCGGTGTTCGCCTTCCCCGGCGGCCGCCGCTTCCACTTCGTCGAGCCCGGCGGCAACGAGCTGGCGGTGTGGACGGAGGCCGACGCGCCATGAACCCTGTCGACCTCGTCGCGCTGCTCGCCGTCGCGCAGCTGGTGTTCTTTGCGGTCCTGGTCGGCCGCGCGCGTGGCCAATACGGCGTCAAGGCGCCGGCGGTCACGGGCCACGAGGGCTTCGAGCGCGCCTATCGCGTGCAGATGAACACGCTGGAGCTGATGGTGGCCTTCCTGCCGGTGCTGTTCATCGCGGCGAAGTACTGGCCGCCGGCCCATGTCGCGGGCGTCGGGGCGGTGTATCTGGTCGGCCGGCTGATCTACTGGCGCAGCTACGTCGCGGCGCCGGCCAGCCGCGGGCTGGGTTTCGCCCTGTCGATGTTCCCGATCCTGGCGCTGCTCATCGGCGGGATCGCCGGCGCGCTGCGCGGGGCGGGCTGAGCCGGTCGCAGCCGCCCGCGGCCGGGTTCCGCGTTGACACGTTGCCGGTCGCGGGCTGGCGCATGCGAGGACACACCGATGGCCGAAAACAGGACCCGCCCCACCGACGCCAGCGTCGTGCAGTACCTGGACGCCAACGCCACGCGCACCGGGCAGCGCGCCGATGCCGAGGCGATGATGGCCCTCATGGCCCGCATCACCGGCGAGCCGGCGACGCTGTGGGGCCCGAGCATCGTCGGCTTCGGCCGCTACCGCTACACCTATGCCAGCGGACGCAGCGGCGAGGCGCCGCTGGCCGGCTTCGCGGTCCGCGGGCGTGACCTCGTGGTCTACCTGGACTGCGAAGACGAAGGCGAGGCGCAGCAGGCGCTGCTGGCACGATTGGGCAGGCACAGGATGGGCAAGTCCTGCCTCTACATCCGCCAGCTGGCCGACGTGGACCTGGCGGTACTGGAAGCCTTGGTCCACGACTCCATCGCGCAGGTGCGCCAGCGCTACGGCTAAGCGCGGGCGGCCACCTTGCCGCCCTGTTCACATCGCCCGCCCGTAGCGTGGCGGCCTTCAACCAGCCAGGGACGCCGCCATGCACAGGATCACCGGAAAGCAGCAGTTCGTCGGCCTGTTGGCCTGGCTGGCGGTGACCGGGGTCGCGGCCTTCGCCGGCAGCATGGCCTCGCGGCGCTCGGACGACTTCTACGGGCTGCTGGAGCAACCCGCATGGGCGCCTCCGCCGGAGGTCTTCGGCCCGGTGTGGACGGTGCTCTACATCCTGATGGCGGTGGCGGCCTGGATGGTCTGGCGCATCGGCGGCTTCGACCGCGCGCGCACGGCGCTGACGCTGTATCTCGTGCAGCTGGTGGTCAATGCGTTGTGGAGCTGGCTGTTCTTCGCCTGGCAGATGGGCGCCGCGGCGCTCGCGGACATCGCGCTGATGTGGGTGCTGGTGGTGGCGACGATGCTCGCCTTCTGGAAGCACAGCCGCGTGGCCGCGCTCCTGCTGCTGCCCTACCTGGCCTGGATCAGCTTTGCCGCCATGCTCAACCTGCGACTGTGGCAGCTCAACCCGGGCGTGCTCTGACCCCCGCACCTGGAGGCATGACATGGAGACGCAGGACCTGCACCGCGGCCGCCTGATCGACCACCTGCAGCTTGTGGTGGCCGACCTGGCCGCGTCCAAGGCCTTCTATTCGGCGGTGCTCGGGGCGCTCGAGGTGCCGATGGGTGGCAGCGGCGATGGCTGGTTCTGGGCCGACGAACTGTTCGTGTCCACGCGCGACAGCGAGGCGGCGCAGGGCGTGCTCACCGGACGCCAGCACCTGGCCTTCCAGGCGCGTGACCGCGACATGGTCGAGGCCTTCCACCGCGCGGCGCTCGCCAGCGGCGGGCGCGACAACGGCGCGCCGGGCGAGCGCGACTACCATCCCGGCTACTACGCCGCCTTCGTGCTCGATCCCGACGGCAACAACATCGAGGCCGTGTACCACGGCGAAGCCCGGCGCAGCGCGCCTTCGGTGCACATCACCTTCTGAAGGCGCCCCACGAGGCCGCCCGCGGGGCCGCGGCAAGCGGCGCGGCCTGTCGCCAGGCCGCGCCCCGCATCACTCAGAACTTCACGCCCACGCGCGCGTAGAAGAACCGCCCCGGCAGGTCATAGGTGGCCGCGTCGTAGCCGTTGAGCGAGCAGCTCAGGCAGATCGGCGGGTCCTCACCGGTGAGGTTGTTCACGCCCAGGCTGACGCGCAGGCCGCGCATCCAGGCATCGCTGTTCCAGGACGCCTGCAGGTCGTGGTAGGTGGTGGCATCGAGCCGGTTGAGGTCGGCGGCGCTGTCGTCGCAGATGGCATAGCCGTTGGCGCCGCCGCAGGACTCACGCAGTTCGCCGATGTAACGCATGCCCCAGGCCAGCGCCCAGGGCCCATGGCTCCACTGCGTGGTCAGGCTGGAGGTCCATTCGGGGATCGCGCTGTTGTTGACCTCCACGCCCGGCGCGCGCGGTTCGGCCTGGCCCGACTCGTTGAGCAGCTCGAAGCTCGAGACGAAGGTGGTCTTGGCGTCGAAGCGCAGCTGGCCCCAGTCCTGTTCCGGCAGCAGCCAGCCGAGGCTCAGGTCCCAGCCGTCGGTGCGGATGGTGCCGAGGTTGTCGAGGATGTCGTCGAAACGCACGATCTGGCCGCGCTCGCTGCGGTCGTAGGAGGCGCAGGAGAAGGGATCGGCGTCGAACACGCAGCGGTTGAGGATCACCTGCGCGTCCGGCGCCTGGATCGCATCCTCGATGGTGTGCTTGTAGAAGGTCAGGCCCAGGTCCAGGCGCTCGGACCAGGCCGCGTCGGATGCGAAGCTCGGGCTCCACACCCCGCCCAGGGTCAGGCTGCGGCTCTTTTCCGGCTGCAGCTCGGCATTGCCCGAGGTGACCACCGAGATCTGCGGGTTGGTCTGCACGTAGTCGGCGGGCACGCCCTGCGCCACGCACTCGGGACGCACCGCGTTGCCGGGGCCCGAGCACGGATCGACCAGGGTGGCGTCGAAGCGCGACAGCGTGCCGTACAGCTCGCCGATCGACGGCGCGCGGAAGCCCTGCGCCCAGGTGCCGCGCAGCACCAGCTCCTCGGCCACCTGCCAGCGCAGGCCGAGCTTGCCGGTGCTTTCGCCGCCGAAGGTCGAGTAGTCGGAGTAGCGGCCGGCGATGCTCATGTCGAGCGCGCTGCCGCGTTCGGCGTTGGCGTACAGCGGCACGGCGAGCTCGGCGTAGACCTCGTTGACGTCGTACTCGCCCGCGGTCGGACCCGACGGCACGCCGTTGTACTCGCCGGCGATGGTGATCGGATCCGGCTGGTAGGCGCCTTCGTACTTGCGGTACTCGTAGCCTGCGGCGAAGCCCAGTGGGCCGGCCGGCATCTGCATGAGCGCGCCGGTGACGTTGGCTGACACGAGGGTCAGCGAGTTCTCGCTCTCGTCGCGCACCACCGGCTGGATGAAGGCCAGCATCTCCGGGGTGATGGTGCCGGCGCCGCCGAACACGTTCAGCGGCACGCAGCCGGCGATCGTGGCGCAGGCGGCGGGGTCGCCCAGGGCCTCGTTGATGTGCCGCAGGTTGTAGCTGCCGTAGTTGGTCTGCTCGGCCTTGCTCTCGCTGCGGACCACGTTGACGTCCCAGTCCCAGGGCCGGTCGGCGACGCTGAAGCTGCCGTCGAGGCCTGCCGCCACGTACCAGGTTTCGACGTCCTGCTCGTAGCGGCGCGGGCCGCCTTCCACCGGGCGGCGGCCGAGCAGGAACAGGTTGGCGTCGGGGCCGATGGTGGTGAGGTCGAAGCCGAAGGGGTTGTACGGATTCAGCGCCGAGATCACCAGCGTGCTTTCGCCGTAGGGGTTGTAGATACCGGCGTCGGTGCCGAGGAAGAAGGGTTCCGGTGCCGCCTGGTTGGCGGAGTCGCGCTGGTTGTACAGCGCGCGCACGTAGCCGCCGACGTTGTCATTGAAGGCGAAGCGCACCTGCCCGAACACGGTCTTGCGCTCGGACGGCGTCAGCAGCAGGTTGAAGGGCGCGAAGTTGAAGCGGTCGGCATTGGTGAAGCAGTGGAAGTCGTCGGTGCGCGCGCAGGCCTGGCCGGGGATGAAGGTCGGATCGGTCACCCCGGTATTGGTGGTGATGCTGTGGGTCAGGCCGGTGTTGGGATCCATGAAGACGAAGCGGCCCTGCGGCGTGGCCGAACTGCCGTTGTCGACGCCGGTGCCGGGCACCGGCACGCTGGCGGGTCCGTACTCGGACGAGGCCGACTCCTCCTGCTTGAAGTACGACGCGCCGACGAACCACTGCACGCGGTCATTGCCGCCGCCGTAGCCCATGTCCGCGCCCCAGGTGTCGCCGCCCAGGTCCTCGTAGGTGCCGTAGTGCAGCTCGATGTCGCCGCCCTGCACGTCCTTGCGGGTGATGATGTTGACCACGCCGGCAATGGCGTCGGAGCCGTAGATCGAGGACGCACCGTCCTCCAGCACCTCGATGCGGTCGACCAGCGCCAGCGGGATGGTGTTGAGGTCCACCGCGGAGCCGACGCCCGAGCCCGAGGACTCGTTGACCCAGCGGATGCCGTCGACCAGCACCAGCACGCGCTTGGGCCCGAGGTGGCGCAGGTCGACCGTGGCCGCGCCCGCGCCGACGCCGCCGCCATCGGGCGGGAAGCCGAAGTTGCCGCTGGAGTTGAACTTGGTATTGAGGCCTGCGCCGCTGGCGGTGAGGTTCTGGACGATGTCCGAGACCGACTTGAAACCGCTGCGGTCGATGTCCTCGCGGGTGAGCACCTGCACGGGAACGTGCGTCTCGAGCTCGGACTGCTTGATGCGCGAACCGGTGACGGTCACCGAGTCCAGCGTGGTGGGATCAGCGTCCTGGGCGGACGCGACCGCGGGAGCGGTCAGGAACAGCGCGGCGCAGACGGCGGCCGCAAGCAGGCAAGGCGGGGGCATGGCCATGGAGCTCTCCTGGTGAGCTGGTGCCGGCCCGTTGCCCCCGTGCCGTCGGCGGGCCAGTTGTAAACAAACCGTAAAGCAAGGGCAAGCCCCCTTGGTCCTGCCGGCTCAGCCCTGCAGCACCAGGCTCAGGCCCACGGCCACCAGGAACAGCGCGAACACCCGGCGCAGGGTCGGTCCGCTGATCGCATGCGCCAGGCGCGTGCCCCACGGTGCCGCGAGGACCGAGGTCACCGCCACGCCGATCGCCGCCGGCAGGTAGACATAGCCGACCGCACCTTCGGGCAGCCCGCCCGGCGGTGCGTTGAGCGCATAGCCCAGCGCGCTGCCGATCGCGATTGCCACGCCGCAGGCCGACGACGTTCCGACCGCACGCACCGGGCGCACGCCGCGCCACACCAGCAGGGGCACGGTCATGCTGCCGCCGCCGATGCCGACCACCGCCGACAGCGCGCCGATGCCGCCACCGGCCGCGGTCATCGGCAGGCCGGTGGGCACCACGTCGCCGCCGGTGTCCGCGCGCGCGCCACCAAACGCCATCTGCGCGCCGGCCAGCAGGCAGTAGCCGGCCACGATCCAGCGCAACACGCTGCCCTCCAGGCCAACTGCGAAGCGGCTGCCCAGCCAGCCGCCGAGCAGCAGGCCCGGCAGCATCCAGGCCACCGTGGGCCACAGCACGCCGCCGCGGCGGTGGTGCGCCCAGGCCGACGACATCGCAGTGAACACGATGCTGCCCATCGACGTCGCGAGCGCGGCATGCATCGCCAGGTCGGTGGGCACGCCCTGCAGCGGCAGCAGCCACGCCAGCGCGGCCACCAGCACCAGGCCACCGCCGATGCCGAGCAGGCCCGCGAGCACGCCCGCAAGCACGCCGAGCAGCGGAAACATCCAGAACCCTTCGATCACGCCTGCTCCTGCAGCATGGGTGCCGGACCCATTCGATATAGTCCCTGCATGCTACCGCCCCCCCGTTTCCTGCTGTCCGCGGCGCTCGCGCTGTGCCTGTTCGCCCCTGCTGTCGCCTCCGCCCAGGCGCGACCCGATGACGATCTTGCGCGGCGCGCGCTCACCGCCGCGGAGATCGGCCAGCCGGTGCCGCCGCTGCGCGCGGACCATCCGCTGCAGGGCTGGGTCGGCCACGCGCGGCTCAATCGCGACATCGCCACGGTCACGGCTGCGCAGGCACTGGACTTCCTCGACCGCCACCGCGGCCAGGCCGTGGCCCGCACCTTCCGCGCCGCCTGGCTGGCCGAGCTGGCGAAGCGCAGGGACTGGCCGGCGTTCCGCGCGGCCTGGGAGCCGGGCACGGGCTCGGCGGCCCTGGCCTGCAACGAACTCGAGGCCAGGCTGCGCACCGGCGCGGCGGATGCGACCTGGACCGCGGAGGTGCAGCAGCTGTGGCGCGGTGCGGCCCGCTCGCAGCCGGATGCCTGCGATCCCGTGTTCGACGCGCTGGCCGGGCGCGGCGGGCTGGGCGAGGCCGAGCGCTGGGCGCGGATCGAGGCGGCGATCACCGAAGGCCAGCCCGGCGTGGTGCGCAGCGCCGCGCGCGGACTGCCGGATGCGCAGCGCCGCCTGGCCGAGGCCTATGCCGCCTACCTGGGCAACGCCGATGCCAGCGCCGTGTCCTGGCCGAAGGATGCGCGCAGCCGGCTGGCGGCCTCGCACGGCCTGGCCGCGCTGGCTGGCCGCAACCCGGATGCGGCGGAGTCGCTGCTGCCGCAGGTGGCGCAGGCGCTGCAGTTCACCGCGGCCGAGCGCAACCGCGTGCTGTACCAGGTCGCGCTGTGGACCGTGGCCTCGTACCACGACGGTGGTGCGCGACGCCTGGCCGCCGTGCCCGAGGCCGCCTACGACGAGCGCCTGCACGAGTGGCGCGTGCGCGAGGCCATGGCGCGCTCGGACTGGCGCGCGGCGCTGGCCGCGATCGAGCGCATGGGCCGCGCGCAGCGCGCCCAGTCACGCTGGGCCTATTTCGAGGCGCGCCTGCGCGAGCTGACCGGCGACCGCGCGGCGGCGCGCCGGCTGTATGCCGCCGCCGCGCGCGATGCCGATTTCCACGGCTTCCTGGCCGCCGACCGCATCGACCAGCCCTATGCGCTGTGTCCGCTGGAGCACGGCGGCAGCGCCGCGGACAAGGCCGCGGTGGCCGCGGATCCGGCGATGCAGCGCGCGATGACGCTGTTCCGCGTCAACCGCGCCGGCTGGGCCACGCGCGAATGGCAGGACGCGCTGTCGCGCTTCAATGACCGGCAGCGGCAGATCGCGGTCGAGATCGCACAGGACAACGGCTGGTTCGACCGCGGCGTGTTCGGCCTGGTCAACGTCGGCGGCGAGCGCAAGCCGGAGGAACTGCGCCTGTACACCCTGCGCTTTCCGCTGCACCACCAGCAGCTGATCCGCGGTGAGTCGGCGCGCAACGGCCTGGATGCCGCCTGGGTCGCGGCCGAGATCCGCGCCGAAAGCACGTTCAATCCGCGCGCGCGCTCGCCGGCCAATGCGCGCGGGCTGATGCAGGTGCTGCCCGAGACCGGCGCCGCCGTCGCGCGCAGGCTGGGCATCCCGTGGTCGGGCGCCGACGCGCTGTTCGACCCGGCCACCAACGTCCGCATCGGCACCGCCTACCTGCGCGAGATGAAAGAGAAATACACCCTGCCCTACGTCGCCATCGCCGCCTACAACGCCGGCCCCACGCCGACCGCGCGCTGGCAGGCGCAGCGCCCGGGCATGGATCCCGACTTCTGGATCGAGACCATCAGCTACAAGGAAACCCGCGACTACGTGGCGCGCGTGCTCGCCTTCAGCGTGATCTACGACTGGCGCCTGGGCGACCGGCCGGTGGCGGTGAGCGACCGCATGCACGGACGCGTGGGCGCGACGCGAAAGGCGTTTGCCTGCCCCGCTGCCGCGGCGGCGGCGGCGGCCGCCGAAACTGCTCGGCACGGATCTCCTGTCGCAACCCGGCCTGGACTTCCTGTAGGAGCGGCTATAGCCGCGATGGGTTCTGGCACGACGATCGCGGCCATGGCCGCTCCCGCAAGGTCCGGGACGGCGATCGCGGCTGTAGCCGCTCCTACAGGGTCCGGGACGGCCGCGGTGATGGTCGATCCTGCAGTCGATGCGGAAGGCTGAGGGGGCGGACCTGGAGATCTATCTGGTTGGGGGTGCGGTGCGCGACCGGCTGCTGGGGCTGCCGCCGGGAGACCGCGACTGGGTCGTGGTGGGCTCCACGCCCGAGGCGATGCTTTCCGCCGGCTTCCGCGCGGTGGGACGCGACTTCCCGGTGTTCCTGCACCCGGACACCGGCGAGGAGCACGCGCTGGCGCGGACCGAGCGCAAATCGGCACGCGGCCACCGTGGCTTCGTGGTCGATGCCGCGCCAACGGTGACGCTGGAGGAAGACCTCGGCCGCCGCGACTTCAGCATCAACGCCATCGCCGAACGCCCCGACGGCAGCCTGGTGGATCCGCACGGCGGCCAGGCCGACATCGAGGCGCGCGTGCTGCGCCACGTCGGCCCTGCATTCTCCGAGGATCCCCTGCGCGTGCTGCGCGCCGCGCGCTTCATGGCGCGCTTCGCCGCGCTGGGCTTCACCGTTGCCGACGAGACCAGCGCACTGATGCGCGGGATGGTCGCCGGCGGCGAGCTTGCGGACCTGGTGCCCGAGCGCGTGTGGCAGGAACTGGTGCGCGCGCTGCGTTCGCCGCGGCCTTCGGCCTTCCTGCGCACGCTGCGCGACTGCGGCGCATTGGCGGTGGTCCTTCCAGAGGTCGACGCGCTGTACGGCGTGCCGCAGCGCGCCGAATACCACCCCGAGGTCGACACCGGCGTCCACGTCGAGCTGGTTTGCGACATGGCGGCCACGCTGGCGCCGGGCGACGACGCGATCGGCTTCGCTGCGCTGGTCCATGACCTGGGCAAGGCGCTGACGCCCGACAACGAGCTGCCGAAGCACATCCAGCACGAGCAGCGTGGCGTGCGCCCGGTGCGCGAGCTCTGCGCGCGCCTGCGGGTGCCGGCCGCCCACCGCGACCTGGCCGTGGTGGCCTGCCGCGAACACCTCAACGTGCACCGCCTGGCCGAGCTGCGCGATTCGACCGTGCACGACCTGCTGGCGCGCTGCGACGGCTTCCGCCGCCCGGAGCGGACCACCCAGCTGGCCACGGTCTGCGAGGCCGACAAGCGCGGCCGCACCGGCCTGCAGGACCAGCCCTATCCGCAGGCCGCGGAACTGGTCCGGCTGCGCGACGCCGCCGCCGCGGTCACCGGCGCGGACATCGCCCATCTGGAGCTGGAAGGCCCGGCGTTCGGCGAGGCATTGCGCAAGGCGCGCGTCGCCGCCATTGGCCACGCACGCACGCTGCGCCGCGACCCGGACTGAGCCGGCCTCAGCTGCGCGCGGGCGGCGCCAGGCGCGCCTCGATCCTCAGCAGCAGGTCGTGCAGCGGGGTGAGCCGCGTGGCCAGCCCGGCGATCACCCCCAGCGTGTTGGCCAGCGCATCCATCCGGTCTTCCATGCGCGCGAAGGCCATCGCGCCCTGCGCATGCTCCAGGCCGATGCCCAGCAGCACCAGGCCCAGCCCCGCGCCCAGCAGCGCGGGCCAGCGCGCGAACAGCTGCACGGCACTCGCCGCCAGCATGAAATAGGCGAGGAAGTGGTGGAGCTTGTCGCTGCCGGGCGCGTCCGGCAGGTCCGGCGCCGGCATCAGCGAGAACGCCACCACCGCCGCGATCGCCAGGCACCAGAGCGCGCACCAGGCCCACGGCCAGCGCAGGGGCTTGAGCGAACGCCCGAGGCGCGGCCGGCGCGCGGTCATGCGGGCACGCTCACGAGGGCGCGCTTCACGAGGGCGCGCTCACGAATGCACCCTCACAGCCGGAAGCTCAGGTCGCCGGCGAGAAAGGCGGCCTCGAAGGGCACGCCACGCTCGAAGCCCATGGCCTGGAAGCGCTCGCCCATCGCCGACGGCAGGGTGAGCTGCTGCACCTGGCGGCGCAGCGCGTAGCGCGCGGTGTCGTTGGCCGCGCGCGCCTCGTGCGCTTCCAGGCGCTGCTGCAGGCCGTTGCCGAGCAGGAAGGCCGCCTGGCTGTTGTAGCCGGCAAACTCGAAGCCGGCGCCGGTGCCGGCCTCGGCCAGCGCGGTGAAGTCGACCGAGGCGGTGATGTCCTGCAGGCCCACGCGCGCCAGCACGTCGTCGACCACGTGGTGGCGATGGAAGGCACGCAGGGTGCCGCGGTCGCGGGTGGCGGCGTAGTACTCGCGGCGCGGGTAGCCGTAGTCGATGAACAGCATCGCGCCGGCCTGCATGCGGCCCATCACCGCCTGGATCCAGTACGGCAGCTGCGGCAGCAGCTCGGAGCGGTAGCCTTCGGCGAAGTCGCCTTCGCCGCGGTCGCGCTCGACGTGGCGCACGGCCGCGGTCATCAGCGCATCGGCCGGCACTTCGACCAGGCGGAAGCCGCCGTCGGGCGCGCTCGCCACGCCCTCTTCCATGACCTCGCCACGACGGATGACGAAGCGGGGCGTGGGCAGCGCGTCGATCACCTCGTTGGCGAACAGCACGCCGCTCCACTCTTCCTCGCCAAGCGGCCGCTCCAGCCATTCGACGCGCGCGTTCAGCGCCTCCGGCAGTCGCTGGCGGAGTCGCTCGCGCTGGCGTTCGCGCAGGTCGGCGCTGGGCTCGAGGATGGCGTAGCGCGCGGGCAGCGCACCGATCGCGTCCAGGTGCAGGATCGCGGCCTCGGCGAAGGCGCCACTGCCGCCGCCGATCTCGACGAACACGGCGTCGGCGCCCACGTGGCGCAGCGGTGGCGCCAGCGCCTCGGCCACGCACTCGCCGAACAGGCTGCCCAGTTCGGGTGCGGTGATGAAGTCGCCGGCGCGGCCGAACTTGGTGCTGCCGGCGCTGTAGTAGCCCAGGCCGGGCGCGTACAGCGCCAGCTCCATGAAGCGCGAGAACGGGATGGCGCCGCCGGCATCGGCGATCACCGCGTGGATCAGGGCGCGCAGGCGGTCGCTGTGGGCCTGCGCATCGGGGTCGAGCGGGGGAAGCGGCATGGGGGATTCCGTTGCATTGCGCGCGACAGGATACGGAAACGCCCGCCGCGGGACGTTATCGTGTCCTTCCCTGTTACGGAGCCCGTCATGCCGGGAGGCCACCCCGTCGCGCTCGTCACCGGCGCCGCGCGCCGCGTCGGCGCCGCCATCGCGCGCCGGCTGCACGCCGAAGGCTACGACCTGGCGCTGCATTACCGCGGCTCGGCCGGCGAGGCCGCGGCACTGGTGGCCGGGCTCGAGGCTGCCCGCGCGGGCAGCGTGCTGCCGCTGCAGGCCGAGCTGGCCGAGTTCGACCGCCTGCCGGAGCTCGTGGCGCGCACCGTGGGCCGCTACGGACGGCTCGACGCGCTGGTGAACAACGCCTCGGGCTTCGCGCCCGCGGCCTTCGGCGACATCCACCCCGCGCACTGGGACGCGATGATGGCGGTGAATGCGAAGGCACCGTTCTTCCTGGCCCAGGCCGCGGCGCCGCACCTGCGCAAGGCCCGGGGCGCCATCGTCAACCTCTCCGACGTCTATGCGCAGGCCCCACGCGCCGACCTCGCCGCCTACGCGACCAGCAAGGGCGCGCTGGAGGCCGCCACCCGCGCGCTGGCGGTGGCGATGGCGCCGGAGGTGCGGGTGAACGCGGTGGCACCGGGCGCCATCCTGTGGCCGGAGGGGGGCATCGATCCCGCACTGCAGGCGCGGCTGATGGCGATGACGCCGCTGGGCCGCACCGGCACGCCGGACGAGATCGCCGGCGCCGTGCTGTGGCTGCTGCGCGACGCGACCTACACCACGGGCAGCGTGCTGGCCGTCGACGGCGGGCGCCATCCCGGCTGAAGCGGCGCCGGCAGGGTCGCTGCGCGGCGCCGCGGGTCCGGCCAGCGGTTCGCCCGGCCGCGGTCGCGATCAGCGCCTGGGCGCGAAGGCGTGGGCGATGTCGGTGCCCTGGAACGCCACCGGCAGCTCGTGCGACATCGCATAGCGGTACAGCACCGCCGAGTAGATGCCGGTCAGCGCGGCCTGGTAGACACCCAGCAGCAGCACGCCGATGCCGCAGACCAGGCCGACCGCGACCGCGAGCAGCAGCGAGGCCTGCGCCGCGACCACCACGAGCAGGATCGACGCCACGATCGCGCCCGCGCTCAGCAGGCCGAAGGCGGCGCCGATGCCGAGCTGGCCCACCGCGTTCTCGCCCCAGGTGCGCTTGAGCAGCGCCACGCTCTGCCGCAGCGCGTCCACCGGCCCGACGTCGCGGCTGACCAGCACCGGCACCACCAGGAAGGTCGCCAGCGTCCAGGCCACGCCCAGGCCGCTGCCGACCAGGCGAACCAGGAAGTTGCTGTCCTTGCCCTTCATCGCCTGCAGCAGCACGCCGACGGTGGCGGCGATCGCCGCATAGCCGAAGATCGCGCCCAGCCGCGACCGTGCGGCCGCGAGTCCGTCCGACAGCGTCGGATCACCGCCTTCGAGCCGGATCATCGCCGCACCCACCAGGGCGCAGTTGAAGAAGATCATCACGCTGTAGGTGCAGAAGTAGAAGGCGAAGCCCAGCAGCGCTCCGCCGAGGCTCCAGCCGTTGGCGAACACGCCCAGTGCGAAGCCCGGCAGCGCGAAGCTGGCCAGCACCACCAGCGTGGCCAGGCCCGAAAGCACCGGGAACAGCATCAGCTCGCGGTCGGAGCGCAGCACCGCGGCGCTTGCCTTCACCATGTCCCAGCTGCGCGAAAACCTGTCGAACATCGCCCCACCCTCCTGCTCTCCGCGCCCCGCGACGGCCGGCTGGCCGCCTCGTCCAACGCATGGATTCCATGACGACGCCTGCGGTGCGGGTGTGACCGGATCCCGCGCCGCGGCCCTGTCTTCAGCCGGCCGCGAGGGCGCCCACGACCGGCAGCGTGACCGCGTGCATCGCGACGCCGCGCTCGTCCGACGCGGCCCACAGCGCGGCGAGGGTGCGCCCGCTCGCCGGCTCGACAATCTCCGGCGCGATCTCCGCCAGCGGCCGCAGCACGAAGGCGTGGCAGAGCTCGCCGCGCGGCAGGCGCAGGTTGCCGGGGCCGCTGCAGATCAGGTCGTCGAACAGCACGATGTCGATGTCCAGCGTGCGGTCGCCGAAGCGCGGGCCGCTGCGGTCGCGGCCATGCGCGTCCTCGAGCGCATGCAGCCAGTCGTTGAGCGCCACCACGTCCAGGTCGGACGCGATCACCGCCGCGGCGTTGACGAAGTCGGCACCCTCGAAGCCCACCGCCGGCGTGCGGTACGCGGCCGACGCACGGATGTCGCCGAAGCGCTCGCGCAGCGCCGCGAAGGCGATGGCGATGTGGCGCTCGGGATCGACGTTGCTGCCAAGGCTGAGGCAGGCGGTGTGCATGGTCGCGCTCCGTGGGAGCGGCCATGATCGCGCATCGTGCGGCGCCAGCGCGAGCGCCGCCACGCCGCCGCCACGCCCGGCGGCAGGCCTCAGCCGGTTGCCGGGCCGGCGTCGGCGTCGCGCGTGAGCCGCACCTCCACCGGCGCGTCGCTGTGCGCTTGGAACACGCGCAGCCCGAACTCCGGGAGGATCGCCAGCAGGTGGTCGAAGATGTCGGCCTGGATGCCTTCGTAGACGGCCCAGCGCACGTCGTTGGTGAAGCAGTAGATCTCCAGCGGCAGGCCGGCATCGGTCGGCTGCAGCTGGCGCACCATCAGGCTCATGTCCTGGTGCACGCCCGGATGGTTGCGCAGGTACTGCTCGACGTAGGCGCGGAAGGTGCCGAGATTGGTGACGCGACGGCGGTTGACCGGCTCGCCGCCGCGCTCGGCCAGCTTCGCGTTCCAGTCCTGCAGCTCGCTGGACTTGCCGTCGAGATAGGCATCGAGCAGGCGGAAGCGGCGGAAGCGGGCGACTTCATCGGCCTCGAGGAAGCGGGTCGAATGCTGGTCGAGGTAGATCGCGCGCTTGATGCGGCGGCCGCCCGACTCGGTCATGCCGCGCCAGTTCTTGAACGAGTCGCTGATCAGCTTGCGCGTGGGCACCGTGGTGATGGTCTTGTCCCAGTTCTGCACGGTGACCGTGTGCAGGGCGATGTCCATGACGTCGCCGTCGGCGTTCTGGCTGGGCATCTCGATCCAGTCGCCGATGCGCACGCGGCCGTCGCCGCTGATCTGCAGGCTGGCCGCGAACGACAGGATCGTGTCCTGGAAGATCAGCATCAGCACCGCGCTGGCCGCGCCCAGGCCGGTCAGCACGTGCACCAGGTCGACGCCCGCCAGCAGCGCCACCGAACCCAGCGCCGCCATCACCAGGGCGATGATCTTGGCGACCTGCAGGTAGCCCTTGATCGGCTTGTTGCGCGCGTCGGGACGACGCTCGTAGACCTCGTTGGCGACGTCGAGCGCGTGGCCGAAGGCCAGCGCCACGGTGAAGATCACGAACACCCGGCACAGGCCGGTGACGAAGGCCACGAACTGCGGCGGCAGGTCGGGCACCAGGCCGATGCCGGCGCCGATCACCAGCGCCGGCACCACGTTGGCCAGGCGCGAGATCACCCGCATCCGGCTGATCGAGTCTCCGGCATAGCCGGTCAGCGTGGCCACGCGCGCGAGCACGTGGCGCAGGCCGCGCAGCAGGATGCGCCGGGTGACGAAGTTGGCCAGCCACGCCACCAGCAGCAGGGCGGACAGCATGATGAGCGCATAGGCCCAGGGGTATGGCGCCAGCGCGTCGCGCAGCGCATCGAGTCGGACTTGCATGGGATCTCCGGTTGCGACGGATCAGCCGCCCCGCGTGCGCTCGATCACCACGCCGACCGCGCGCGCGCCGCGCACGGCGCCGGGCTTGCTGAGCTTCAATCGTAGCCGCTGGACGTTGAACTCCCGCAGCACGACCTCCGCGCAGCGCTCGGCCAGCGTCTCCACCAGCCCATCGTCCGACTGCGAAACCACCTCGACCAGGCGCTTGCTGACGGCCTTGTAGTTGAGGGTGTCGGCGATGTCGTCGCTCGCGGCCGGCACGCGGTTGTCGAACGCCATCTCGAGGTCGAACACCAGCGTCTGGCGGATGCGCCGCTCCCAGTCGTAGATGCCGATCAGGGCCTCGATCTCGAGCCCTTCGATGAAGACGTGGTCCATGGCGGGCCGGGTCCTGGCGGGGCGCGCCAGCTTAGCGCGACGGGGCGTCGGGACCCGCCGCGTGGGCCGCGGCGGAGGCGTCGCCGGTGCGGGCCGCGACTTCAGGCAGCGCGGCCATGTCCCAGCGCGGGGTGACGTGCACCGCGTCGGGCTCGCGCTGCCCGCCCTCGAGCCGCAGCGCGCCGGCGAAGGCGATCATCGCGCCGTTGTCGGTGCACAGCGCGGGGCGCGGGAAACAGGCGCGGCCGCCGCGCTTGGCCGCCATCGCCTGCAGGCGCGCGCGCAGGCGGCGGTTGGCACCGACGCCGCCCGCCACCACCAGGGTGTCGCAGCCGGCGGCGTCCAGCGCGCGCGCGCACTTGATCGCCAGCGTGTCGACCACCGCGTCCTCGAAGGCGCGGGCGATGTCGGCGCGGGTGGCGTCGGACTGGTCGCTGTCGCGCCAGGCCAGCATCACCTGGGTCTTCAGGCCGCTGAAGCTGAAGTCGAGGCCGGGGCGGTTGGTCATCGGCCGCGGGAAGCTGAAGCGTCCGGGCGTCCCGGCTTCGGCCAACGCCGCCAGCTGCGGCCCGCCGGGATAGGGAAGGCCCATCAGCTTGGCGGTCTTGTCGAAGGCCTCGCCGGCGGCGTCGTCCAGGGTCTCGCCCAGCAGCCGGTAGCGGCCGATCGCATCCACGGCCACCAGCTGGGTGTGCCCGCCCGACACCAGCAGGGCGACGAAGGGCGGCTCGGGCGGGTCGTCCTCCATCAGCGGGGCCAGCAGGTGGCCTTCCATGTGGTGGACGCCGACCGCGGGCAGGTCGAGCGCCCAGGCCAGCGACCGCGCCACGCCGGCACCGACCAGCAGCGCGCCGACCAGGCCGGGGCCGGCGGTGTAGGCGACGCCGTCGAGGTCGCCGACGTCCAGACCGGCCTCGGCCAGGGTCTGGCGGATCAGCGGCAGCAGCTTGCGCACGTGGTCGCGGCTGGCGAGCTCGGGCACCACGCCGCCGTATTCCGCATGCAGGGCGATCTGGCTGTAGACCGCGTGCGCCAGCAGCCCGTCCGCGCCGGACCGGCCGGTGTCGTAGACGGCGACGCCGGTTTCGTCGCAGCTGGTTTCGATGCCGAGGACTTTCATGGGGGGCGATCGCGGCTGTAGCCGCTCCTACAGGTTGGGGCGTGTGGCGGGCCGGTGAGGGGCGTGTGGCGGGGCGGTCCGTGGCCGTGGTTTCTCCGGCGGGTTTGCACCGGTCACGCGTCGCGGCTATGATACGCGGCTCGCCGGGGGGAAACCGGCGCACCCTGACACCAGAGATTTTCCAATGCCCAGCGTCAAAGTCCGCGAAAACGAGCCCTTCGAGTTTGCCCTCCGCCGCTTCAAGCGCACCTGCGAAAAGGCCGGCGTCCTCGCCGAGACCCGCAAGCGCGAGTTCTACGAGAAGCCGACGCAGGAGCGCAAGCGCAAGGCTGCCGCGGCGGTGAAGCGCCAGTCGCGCCGGACCTCGCGCGACGTCACCAAGCGCCAGCGCATGTACTGATCCGGCCTGCCGGCGCCCTGCGCGCCGCGGTCGAGATCGCACCCTGAAGCCGGCACGCGCAAGCGTCGCCGGCTTTTCGTGTTCACGCAAACCGGAGCATCCAGCATGAGCCTCAAGCAGCGCCTCACCGACGACATGAAGGCCTCCATGAAGGGCGGCGACAAGGCCAGCCTGGGCGTGATCCGCCTGGTCCAGGCCGCGGTCAAGCAGCGCGAGGTCGACGAGCGGGTCGAGCTCGATGACGTGCAGGTCCTGGCGGTGATGGAGAAGATGGTCAAGCAGCGCAAGGACTCGGTCAGCCAGTTCGAGGCCGCCGCGCGCGAGGACCTGGCCGCGATCGAGCGCGCCGAAATCGAGGTCATCCAGCGCTACCTGCCCGAGAAGATGGGCGAGGCGGAGGTGCAGGCCGCGATCGACGCCGCCATCGCCGAAACCGGCGCCGGCACCCCGGCCGACATGGGCAAGGTGATGGCCGTGCTCAAGCCGAAACTCGCCGGCCAGGCCGACATGGGCCAGGTGTCCGCACTGCTGAAGAAGTCGCTGGCCGGCTGATCCGGCCGGCCGCCCGCCCCGCCCTTGTAGGAGCGGCTAAAGCCGCGATGCTTTCGGAGCGCGGCCGCCCCGCTGCACGTGATCGCGGCTGTAGCCGCTCCTACAGGGGCGCTCTCGCCACGCGGCTTGCACGCGCAGGCCCGCATCCTGCGGGCCATGGCTGAATTCATCACCGGGCGCCTCAAGTCCAGCTTCGAGCGGCTGCAGCAGTCGCTGCCCTACGCGATCGCACAGCGCTTCGTCGAAGTCGACATCCTCACCCACGCGGCCTCGCTGACCTTCTTCGCCCTGCTGTCCCTGGCGCCGCTGCTGGTGCTGCTGCTGTGGCTGACCGCCTCGCTCTATCCGACGGCCCAGCAGGCGCTGCTCGAACAGGTGCAGGCGATCGCCGGCACCGGCGCCGGGCAGGTCGCCAGCACCGTGCTGGAAAACGCCAGCACCGAGCCCGACGTCGGCTCGCTGGCCGGGCTGTGGAGCACCGGGCTGCTGTTCTTCGGTGCCACCGCGGTGTTCGCGCGCCTGCAGGGCACGCTGAACCTGATCTTCCATACCTCCGGCGAGCAGGTACGCGGCGGCCTGCGCGCCTGGCTGCGCAAGCGCGTGTTCTCGTTCGGCGTGGTGCTGGCGCTGGGTTTCCTGCTGCTGGTCTCGGCGGCGCTGACCACCGCGCTCGAGATCTGGTTCGCCGGTTCGCCCACCCTGCCGGTGCTGGGCAACCTGGCGTCGCTGGCGCTGTATGCGCTGGCCTTCGCGCTGATGTACCACTACCTGCCCGACCGCCGCGTGCGCTGGCAGCAGGCCTTCCTGGGCGGCGCGCTCACCGCGCTGCTGTTCGTGGTCGGCCGCTGGGGCATCGGCCTGTACATCACCGAAGCGGCGCCGGGCAGCGCCTACGGCTCGATGGGCACCCTGGTCGTGCTGCTGGTCTGGCTGTACTACGCCGCCGTGGTGTTCTTCGTCGGCGCGATGATCACCGCGGTGATCGACGAACGCTGGCGCTTCAGCGACGTCCACCGCCGGCTGGAGGAGCGCGCGGCCCGCCGCGGCCGGCGCGGCACCCGCCCCCTGCAGGAGCGGCTGCAGCCGCGCTAGGCGTCGGCTGATTCCGGTCGATCCAGGGGCATTCCGGCGTCCGCCGTCGCGGCTGTGCCGCTCCTACAGGGCGTGCGGGTGCATGCGATCATGGCCGCTGCCATGGCCCGCCTCTCCGACGCTTTCATCGACGACCTGCTCGCCCGGACGGACATCGTCGAGGTGATCAACCTGCGCGTGCCGCTGAAGCGCCAGGGACGCGAGTATTCGGCGCGCTGTCCGTTCCACGACGAGCGCTCGCCCTCGTTCACGGTCTCGCCGAACAAGCAGTTCTACCACTGCTTCGGCTGCGGTGCGCATGGCACCGCGATCTCCTTCCTGATGAACTTCGACCGCCTCGAATTCCTCGATGCGGTGGACGAGCTGGCCAAGCGCGTCGGCATCGAGGTGCCGCGCGAGACCCGCCAGCACAACGAGAACCCGGACAGCCGCGACATGTACGCCGTGCTCGACGAGGCCGCGCGCTTCTACCGCGCCGCCCTCGTGCCCGGCACCGAGGCCGACGACTACCTCTCGCGCCGCGGCATGGATGCGTCGATCCGCGAGCAGTTCGGCATCGGCTACGCGCCGGGCGGCTTCTCGGCGCTGAAGGACGCGCTGGGCAGCAATCCGCGCCGGGTCTCGCTGCTCGAACGCACCGGCATGCTGTCGAAGAACGACCGCGGCCACAGCTACGACAAGTTCCGCGACCGGGTGATGTTCCCGATCCACGACCGCCGTGGCCGCGTGATCGCCTTCGGTGGACGCGTGCTGCGCGCGGAGGATTCGCCCAAGTACCTCAACTCGCCCGAGACACCGCTGTTCCACAAGGGCCGCGAGCTCTACGGACTGTGGCAGGTGCGCCAGGCCCACCAGAAGATCGCGCGGCTGGTGGTGGTCGAGGGCTACATGGACGTGGTCGCGCTGTTCCAGCACGGCATCAGCGAAGCGGTGGCCACCCTGGGCACCGCGACCACGCCGGACCACGCCGAACTGCTGTTCCGCAACGCGCCCGACGTGTACTTCTGCTTCGACGGCGACGCCGCCGGTCGTCGCGCGGCCGCGCGCGCGATGGAGTCGGTGCTGCCGCGCATGAAGGACGGCCGCCAGGCGTTCTTCCTGTTCCTGCCCGACGGCGAGGATCCCGACACCATCGTCCGCAACGAGGGCGCGCCCGGCTTCGAGGCGCGGCTGGCCGCGGCGACGCCGCTGTCGCAGTTCCTGTTCGACCACCTGGCCGAGGACGGCATCAACCTGGCCACGCTCGACGGCAAGGCGCGACTGGCCGAGCGCGCCAAGCCGATGCTCGCGCAGCTGCCCGACGGCGCCTTCGCCGACCTGATGCAGCAGCGGCTGACCGAGCTCACCGGCGTCGGCGCCCGCTCCGCGCCGCCCGAGGTGCACGTCCCCGCCGCGCGCGCCCGCCGCGCGCGGCCCGGTACCGCCCCGCGACGCAGCCTGGTGCGCAGCGCGATCACCCTGCTGCTGCAGAAGCCGCAGCTGGCCCTGGAGCTGCAGCCGCCGTTCCGCTTCACCGCCCTGCGCCAGCCGGGGGTGGAGCTGCTGACCGAGCTGGTGGCGATCGTCAGTGCGCGACCGGACATCGGCACCGGGGCGATCCTGGCCCACTTCGAAGGCCGGCCGGAAGCCGAGTCCCTGCACAAGCTTGCCGCGATCGACATGCCCGGCGACGAGGCCGGCTGGGCGCGCGAATTCCTCGATGCCGTGGCCCAGCTGGATGGCCAGATGTTCCAGCAGCGCGTCGACGAGCTGCTCGCCAAGCAGCGCGAGGACGGCCTGGATGCGACCGACAAGGCCGAGCTGCGCGAGCTGCTGCAGGCGCGGGGCGCGGGGCGCGGCTGAGGCGGGTCAGGGTTTTCCCCAATGGTCGGCCTGGCGACGCCCGCGTACCGTCCAGTACGTTCGCGCCAACGCAGCTGACGCCATGTCCTTCGAAGCCCCCAGCCTGTTCGCCCCCCTGCTCCCGCCGCAGCCCTGGCGCGGTGCCATCGACAGCCTGCTGCGCGCCGGCGAGGAGCGGGCGCCGGAGCTCGACCCCGCGCTGCTGGACGCCGACCCCGCAGACGTCAGCTTCGCGCTGGACCCGCGCAGCGTGGTCACCGGCAACGAGAAGTCCACGCAGTGGAACACCAGCTACGAGGTCCGCGGCGAGATGATCGTGCACGGACCCGGCAGGGCCGCGAGCGAGGTGCCCGTGCGCTACGAGGTCACCCTGCGCAACGAGGAGGCAACGCCGGCGGCGATGACCGCGGTGAATCCCTTCGATCCGTCGACCATCCCGCCGCGCACCCGCATCGACGTGCATGGCGCCGACTACGTGGGCACCGCGCTGGAGCCCGCGTTCCGCGAGCTGGCCGCGGCCAACAAGCTCGACTCGATCGAAGACCTGCGCCTGTCGCTGGAGATGACCGAAAAGAAGGGCCTGCGCGTGATGTCGGGCGCGGAGCGCCTGTTCGACGCGCCGCGTGACGGCGGGCCCGGCTCGCCGGCGCTGGCACGCGAGGACTTCACCCGCCACACCACGATGCTGTCCGACCCCGCCGGCGCCGACCTCGCCCAGTACACGCGCATGCTGCTGACCGGCCAGGTGCCCGACGCCACGGTGCGAATCAGCGAGGACGTGGAGCCGGGTGAAGTCGCGGGTGCCGTCACCGAGGCCGGCTCCGGCGAGGTCAACGACATCACCTGGACGCTGGACGCCGAGGGCCGCCCCACCGGCGCCGAGGCCGTGCTGACCTGGGAGCCCTCGAGCCGCGGCCGCGACTCCGACCGCATCGAGGCCAATGCGCAGAGCGGCTTCCGCGTCGACAACGACATGAAAGGCAGCGGCGACGACGTCGGCCACCTGGTGGCCTACCGCTTCGCGCAGGGACACGGCGAAGTGAACATGTTCCCGCAGTTCTCGAGCTTCAACCAGGGCGCCTACGCGCGCATGGAGCAGGAGTGGAGCGACTGGATCGGAGCCGGCATGGAGGTGCGGATCGACATCGACCTCGTGCGCAACGACGCCGCCCGGCCCGACGAAGTGCACGTCGACTACGCGGTCATCGACCCGGTCACCGGCAGCGTGGTCTACGACCCCTCGCTGCTGGCCTTCGGCAACAGCGCCGGCCAGTCCTTCGACGCGATCGCGGCCAACCGCATGCCCGACCTGATCGACAGGGCCGCGGCCTGACGGCAGACTGCCCCGCATGCACGCAGGCCCTGCGCTGGACCGCAATGAACTGATCGGCCGCATCGGCCGACGGCTGGTGGCCGATGCCGCGGTGTCGGACGGCGCGTGGCATGGCTATGCCTTGATCGTGCGCTACGGCGACGGCGCCATCGCGCGCCGCATGACCGGCTTCCGCTACGACGCGGACGGCGCGTACGTGGCGGCCACGCCCGACGCCGACGCGCTGGGTCCCGCCTTCGACGACCTTCGCGAAGCCACCCGCGTGCCCGGCAAGGAACCCTGGGGCGCCTGCGTGCTGCGCCTGTGGCGCGACGGCGGGCGCATGGCCGTGGAGTTCGAATACGACGACCCCGGACAGTGGGACGTCACGCCGGCCACGCTGGGCGAGGTCGCGCGCCGCGCACGTCCGGCCGGCCCCGAGACGCCAGGCGCGTGAACGGCTGACCCGATTGCAGGCCACCTGCCGCCGCGCTACGGTGCCGGAACCAGGGAGACGCAGGGGAATACAGGGATGTTTCGATTGATTCTGTTGCTCGCGCTCGCAGCCGCACCGTTCACGGTGCCGGCGCAGAGCGAAGCCGAAGTCCGCGCCCAGGCGCAGGCCTCCATGGTCGTATCGGGAAGCCTCGACATCGAGCCGGACGGCCTGGTGTCGTCGCTTGCGCTGGAGAAGGAAGACCAGCTGCCGGCGTACGTCGTCCGGGCCGCCAGGAACGCCGTCGCGACCTGGCGGTTCGAACCGGTCATCCTGGATGGGGTCGCAAGGCCTGTCCGTCTGTTCATCAGGCTGCGCGTGGTGGCCGTTCCCGCCGACGACGGTGGGCTCACGCTTTCGATCGGCGGCGTCAGCTTCCTGGACAGGGACGTACCGGCGACCGACGGCTTCGAATCGATCCGCCAGCTTCCGCCCGAATACCCCTACTACGCGCTGGAGCGCAATGCCAGCGGCGACGTCTACCTGCTGCTGGAGATCAACCGCGAAGGCCGCGTGGCCCGGAGCGCCGTGGAACGGGTCAACCTGCGCGGGGTCGCCGACGAGCCCACGATGGACACGCTGCGTCGTCATTTCTCCGAAGCCGCCCTCAAGGCGGCGCGCAGGTGGCACTTCAGGCCGCCGAGCACCGGCCCGGATGCAGGCGAGCCCTCGTGGACGGCCCGCGTACCGGTCTCGTACGTCATGCACGGCACCGTGCAGTCGGACCAGTATGGCAAGTGGACCGCCTATGTACCCGGTCCGGTCCAGAGTGCGCCGTGGCTCGAGGATCGTGCCGCGGATGCCAATGACGCGATCGCCAGCGGCAGCATCCAGCTCGTGGGCGCTGGTCCGAAGCTGCTGACCCCGCTGCAGCCCGAAGGCTGATCAGGCGGGGTCCGCCCCGGTCCTGCACAACGCGTTCGCGCAGGACGGCCCGTCCTACCCCACCCGCCGCAGCTCCAGCAGCGGCGACGGCTGCAGGAACGGCAGCAACCAGTGGTCGACCAGCAGGAAGGCGAACAGCGCCATCAGGTAGACCACCGAGTAGTTGAAGACGCGCATCGGGTAGAAGTCGTCCGGTGGGTCCATCAGGCGCCAGGCATGCCAGAGGAAGACCAGGCCCAGCACCAGCGCACCGCCGAGGTAGAACAGGCCGCTCATGCCCACCGCCCAGGGCAGCACCGTCACCACCAGCAGCAGCACGGTGTACAGCAGGATCTGCCAGCGCGTGTACTGGACGCCGTGGGTGACCGGCAGCATCGGCACCAGCGCGCGCGCGTAGTCCTCGCGGCGGAAGATCGCCAGCGCCCAGAAGTGCGGCGGCGTCCACACGAAGATGATCAGCACCAGCAGCAGCGCGTGCGCCCAGTCCCACTCGTTGCGCATGCCGGTCACCGCGGCCCAGCCCAGCAGCGGCGGCGCCGCGCCGGCGATGCCGCCGATGACGATGTTCTGCGGCGTGGCGCGCTTGAGGAAGCCGGTATAGACGATGGCGTAGCCGATCAGCGAGGCGAACGTCAGCAGCGCCGTGACCGGATTGACCAGTGCGACCAGGATCACCATCGACAACGTGCCCAGGAATACCGCGAACCCAAGCACCTGGGCAGGCCTGAGCGCGCCCGTCGCCAGCGGCCGGTCGGCCGTGCGCACCATCACCTTGTCGATGCGCTGGTCAATCAGGTGGTTGATCGCGGCAGCCGACGCGGCTGCCAGCCAGATGCCGATGAAGCCGAAGACCGACTGCTGCAGCGGCGGCAGTCCCGGCACCGCCATGAACATGCCGACGAAGGCGGTGAACACGATCAGCGCCACCACGCGCGGCTTGGTCAGCTGCCAGTACTGGTCGAGGTTGGCGCGCATGTCACTCCACCCCGCGCAGGCGTGCCAGCAGCGACACCATCACGAACACCAGCAGCGCGGCGCCGCCGTTGTGCATCACCGCCACGGGCAGCGGCAGCGACAGCTTGACGTTGAGGATGCCGAGCGTGACCTGGCCGACGGTCAACAGTGCCAGCAGCACGCCCCAGCCACGCAGGCCGGGCGTGCGCAGCATGCGCACCGCCGCCCACAGCAGCATGGCCGCGGCGGCCACCGCCCCGAGACGGTGGGTCAGGTGGATGGCGATGCGCGCGGCGCCGTCCAGCACGCCGCCCTCGTAGTCCACGCCGATGCCGCGCCAGAGCACGAAGCCCTCGCGGAAGTCGGTCGGGGGGCGCCACAGGCCCGCGCACTGCGGGAAGTTCTCCATCGACCAGCCGCCGGCGCCGCAGGACAGCGCGGCATAGTTCGCGCTCACCCAGCCGCCGAGCGCGATCTGCACGCCCAGCACCGCGAGCGCCGCCCACAGCAGGCGACGCAGGCCCGATGCGTCGGCCAGCACGATCGGCCGGTTGGTCGCGCGCCAAGCCATCCAGACCAGCAGCGAGAACGTCAGCAGGCCACCCATCAGGTGGCCCATCACCACCACCGGCTTGAGCAGCCAGGTCACCGTCCACATGCCAAGCAGCGCCTGGAAGATGATCACCGCCAGCGTCAGCGAGGCCTCGCGCCCGAGGTCCTGGCCGCGCCAGCGCAGCGCCGCGGCCAGCAGGATCGCCTCGCCCGCGATCGCGAGCAGCGACGCCGCGACATGCGCGCCAGCCATGTAGGTGGGGATCGCGATGGCGACCAGGCCGGCCGCGCCCAGCACCTGCGCGATGCCGAAGCGCCGGCGGCGGGCGGCGAGCAGCGCCATCACCAGCACCAGCACCCCGAGCAGCGCGGCGACGTGGCGGTGCACCTGCTCGCGCCAGGCCTTGTGGTCCTCGAAGGCGCGGATGGCGCTGGCGGCGTGGTCGGCGACATGCTGGGCCGTCTTCGGCCAGGTCGCGCGGCCGTAGCAGGTCGGCCAGTCGGGGCAGCTCAGGCCGGCGTGCGACAGGCGCACGAAGGCGCCGAACACGATGACGCCCAGCGCCAGCGCCACGGCCAGCCAGGCGATCCGGTGGAAATGGCGGTGGATGTGGCGAACGCCGTGCTGCAGGGCCTGGACGGGGGCGGTCGAGGGGGTGGTCATCACTTCAGCTTGAGCAGGCGCGCCACGTCGGTGCGCAGGTGGCCGGGGTCGAAGCCCGGCGCGTAGCGCAGGATCACGAAGCCGTTGGGGTCGACAACATACACCGGCGCGCCCTGCGGCCCGCCCTCCTCCAGCCGCGGCAGCTGCGCGGTGAACGCGGGCATCGGCTCCAGCACGTTCCAGACCCGGTTGCGCAGCGCGCCCTCGGGCGGTTCGCCGACCCAGAGGATGTTGACGTGGTCGGCGTTGTGCCCGAACAGGCGCCAGACCTTGTCGAGGTCCCGGCTCAGCGTGACGCAGGCGTCGGTGCAGTCGGCCGGCGGCGCGACGACGATCCGCCAGGTGCGCTCGACCGGGTTCCATGCGTAGTCGCCGCCATCGACCAGCCGCGGCACCACGTCGCGCAGGTCGCCGGGCGGCTGCAGCAGCTCGCCGTGGTTCTTCATGCCGGCCGGCCGCCAGCCCGAGAAGCGCAGCGCCCCGGCGACGATCGCGCTGCCGAAGAACACCGCCACGATCAGCAGCAGCAGCGCGCGGTTGCGGTTGCGCTCGCGCACCGGGAGGGTCGGGAGGGGCTGGGGATCATTCATGGGCGTTGCCTGCGGTACGTCAGGATCAGCGCGGTGACCAGCACCGCGAGGGCGAGCGCGAACCATTGCACGGCATAGCCGAGATGGCGTTCGGGCGGAAGGGTGTTGGGCAGCACGTCGAGGTCGCGCGCATAGCCGATGTCGAGGTCCGGATCGAGCTTGAGCACCCGCGGCGCAAGCGCCGGCTGCTGCAGCGGCGCGGCCAGCGTGGCCGGATCGAGTCCGATGGCGAGCAGGGTGCCATCCGCCTGCGCGGCGAAGCCTGCCGGACCGATGCCGTGCGAGGGCGGCGGCACCAGCAGGCCGGCGACCTGCCGGGCACCCGTCGGCCGCGGCACGGCGGGCAGGGTGCGATCCGGCGGCAGCGGCAGCCAGCCGAGCTCGACCAGCAGCGGGCCGCTGCCCGCGTCGGGCACGAAGGCGCGGTACACGCGCACGCCCGCGCGGCCGTTGCGCTGCTGGTTGTCGAGCAGCACCGCCGGCGCCTCGGCGAAGTGGCCCGTGCCGGCGCTCCAGTCGTAGCCACGGGTGCGCACAGGGTCGGTCGCGGCGGCCAGCGGCAGCGGCGTCCTGGCACTGACCGTCGTCGCGACCTGGTCGAGCATCCGCTGCTTTTCCTGCTGCCGGCCGAGCTGCCAGTGGCCGAGCGAGGAGAAGGCCGCGATCGCCAGCAGGGCCACCATCCAGCCGACCACCATGGTGACGCCACGGCTCATGCCGGCACGTTGCCCGGGTGCGATACTGCCGCGATCACACTGGCCGCGGAGGCCAAGCGCATGAGTGATTCGCTCAAAACCCTGCTCATCATCGGATTCCTGATCCTGATCGTATGGAACCTCGGCGCCGGCCTGTACTACATGCTGGTCGACAAGGGCACCACCAAGCGCACCGTCAATGCGCTCACCCGGCGCATCGCGCTGTCGGTCGTGCTGATCCTGATCGTGCTCCTCTCGATCTGGATGGGATGGATCACGCCGCACGGTGTCCAGGGCTGAACCTGGCACCGGGCCGCGCGCGGCCCCGGCGAAGACGCGAAGGCCGGCAATCGCCGGCCTTCGTCATTCCATGACGGCCGCCCCTGCGGGCGCGCGCATCAGACCACGTAGACGAACAGGAACAGCGCCAGCCAGACCACGTCGACGAAGTGCCAGTACCAGGCCACGGCTTCGAAGGCGAAGTGGTTGTCGCGGGTGAAGTGGCCCTTGTAGCAGCGCAGCCAGATGATCGCCAGCATGATCGTGCCCAGCGTGACGTGCGCGCCGTGGAAGCCGGTGAGCATGAAGAAGGTCGAGCCGTAGATGCCCGAGCCCATCGTCAGGTTGAGGTCGCGGTAGGCGTGGATGTATTCCTCGACCTGGAAGAACAGGAAGAGGCAGCCCAGCAGCACGGTGATGCCGAGGAACACCAGCAGCTGGCGGCGGTTGTCGGCCTTCAGCGCGTGGTGCGCGATGGTCAGCGTGACGCCGGAGGTCAGCAGGATCAGCGTGTTGAGCAGCGGCAGGCCCCAGGCCGGGATGGTCTGGAAGGCTCCGCCGATCTGGCCGGGGCCAGCCGACGGCCAGGCCGCGCTGTAGCCCTCCCACAGCAGCGCATTGGTCGCCATGCCGTCGCCGACACCGCCCAGCCACGGCAGCGACAGCTGGCGGGCGTAGAACAGCGCGCCGAAGAAGGCCGCGAAGAACATCACCTCCGAGAAGATGAACCACACCATGCCCATGCGGAACGAGCCGTCCACCTGGCGGTTGTGGTAGCCCGACACGGACTCGAGGATCACGTCGGCGAACCACTTGAACAGGATCAGGATCAGCCCGGCGCAGCCGACGAAGAACACCGCACGGCCCCAGGACACCTCGTTGAACCAGCTCGCCAGGCCGAAGAAGAGGACGAACAGCGCCACGGACGCGAACACCGGCCACTTGCTGTCGTGCGGGACGAAGTAGACGTTCGGGTCGTGGTGCTCGGCTTGGGTCTGTGCCATGTCGGGTTCCGTCGTTGCCGGGTCAGGGTGCCGCGTAGGGCACGTTGGACGACGCACCGACCGCGGCGGACTGCTGTTCGCGTTCGGTCAGGGCGTCGTTCTTGAAGAAAGTGTAGGACAGGGTGATCGTCTTGACGTCGGCGGGAAGCGACGGGTCGATGATGAAGCGCACCGGCATGTCGCGGGTCTCGCCCGCGGCCAGGGTCTGCGCGGTGAAGCAGAAGCACTCGGTCTTGGCGAAGTAGCCCGACGCGCGCGCCGGCGCCACCGAGGGCGTGGCGGTGCCGACGATCGCGCGGTCGCCGTCGTTGTGCGCGTAGTAGGTGGTCTCGTACTGCTGGCCGACCTGCACCTGCATCCGCGCCTGGTTGGGGCGGAACGACCACGGCAGCGACGAGTTGACCCCGCCGTCGAACTCCACCGTGACCATGCGCGCCTCCGCCACCACGCCCGCGCCGGCGTCGACGCTGGCGGCGGTGTTGTCGAGGCGGATGCCGAACACCTTCTCGCAGGCGATGCGGTACAGCGGGACCAGCGAGAAGGTGAACGCGAACGCGGCCAGCGCCGCGAGCAGCATCTTGCCGATGCCCGCGGTCTTCGCGGTCGTGGCGGCCTTGCCGCTCACGATGCCAGCACCCCGGACAGGATGAAGCCGATGTAGATCGCGAGCGCCACGGCGCCCAGCGTCAGCGCCAGGCGCACGGCACGCCGCCGCTGGGCGGCGATGCGCTCGGGATCGTGCTGGTCAGGCGCGGCTGGCATCGTTGACGGGCTCGATCTCATGGCCTTCCGGGTCCAGGTCGCCGTGGGCGAGGTCGCCCGGGCGGATCACCGGCGGCGTGGTGAAGGTGTGGTGCGGGGCCGGCGACGGCACCGTCCACTCCAGGCCACGCGCGCCTTCCCACGGACGCTGCGGCGCCGGGGCGCCCTTCTTCAGCGAGTGGTACAGGATGCCGAACATCAGGAACGGCGTGACGAACATTCCGAAGGCGCCGATCGAGCTGATCAGGTTCCAGTCGGCGAATACCACGTTGTAGTCCGGGATGCGGCGCGGCATGCCGGCCAGGCCGAGGAAGTGCTGCGGGAAGAACAGCAGGTTGACGAAGACCATCGTCCACCAGAAGTGGAACTTGCCCCAGGCCTCGTTGTACATGCGCCCGGTCCACTTCGGCCACCAGTAGTAGACCGCGGCGATCAGCGCCAGCACCGAGCCGGTCACCAGCACGTAGTGGAAGTGCGCGACCACGAAGTAGGTGTCGTGGTACTGGAAGTCGGCAGGAACGATGGCGAGCATCAGGCCGGAGAAGCCACCGATGCTGAAGAGGATCACGAACGCGATCGAGAACAGCATCGGGGTCTCGAACGTCAGCGAGCCGCGCCACATCGTGCTGACCCAGTTGAAGATCTTCACGCCCGTGGGCACGGAGATCAGCATGGTCGCGTACATGAAGTAGATCTCGCCGCCCAGCGGCATGCCGGCCGTGAACATGTGGTGCGCCCACACGATGAACGACAGGAAGGCGATCGCCGCGGTCGCGTAGACCATGGCCTGGTAACCGAACAGCGGCTTGCGGCTGTAGGTCGGGATGATCTCCGAGACCACGCCGAAGGCCGGCAGGATCATGATGTAGACCTCGGGGTGCCCGAAGAACCAGAAGATGTGCTGGTACATCACCGGGTCGCCGCCGCCGGCCGCGTTGAAGAAGCTGGTGCCGAAGAACTTGTCGGTCAGCAGCATCGTCACCGCGCCCGCCAGCACCGGCATCACCGCGATCAGCAGGAACGCGGTGATCAGCCAGGTCCACGGGAAGATCGGCATCTTCAGCAGGTCGACGCCCGGCGCGCGCATGTTGAGCACGGTGGCGATGACGTTGATCGCGCCCATGATCGAGCTGATGCCCATCATGTGGATGGCGAAGATCGCGAACGCCATGCTCGAGCCGCCCTGCAGCGACAGCGGCGGATACATCGTCCAGCCGCCGGCCGGCGCGCCGCCCGGCAGGAACAGGGTCAGCAGCAGCATCGCGAAGGCGAACGGCAGGATCCAGAACGACCAGTTGTTCATGCGCGGCAGCGCCATGTCCGGCGCGCCGATCTGCAGCGGGATCATCCAGTTGGCCAGGCCGACGAAGGCCGGCATGACGCCGCCGAAGATCATCACCAGCGCGTGCATCGACGTCATCTGGTTGAAGAAGTGCGGGCTGACGTGCTGCAGGCCCGGCACCGCCAGTTCGAGGCGGATGACCACGCTCATCGCCGCGCCGATGATGAACATCGTGAAGCTGAAGAGCAGGTACAGCGTGCCGATGTCCTTGTGGTTCGTCGAGAAGAACCAGCGTTCGACGAAGCCCTGCTTGTGGGCGTGGTGGTCGTGCTCGTGCGGAGCGGCAGCGGTGGTGGAGTGCGTGGACATTGCGATCGGCCTTTCGTGTTCGGTCAGGCGGCGCTGGAGGCGTCGGCGGATGCGGCGGCGGGCGCCTGCGGGGCGGTGGGCTCGTCGCCCTCCTGGATGTCTTCGATCATGTCCGGGTCGATGGAGCGCGGCGCGTTGCCGTCACCGCCCTCCGGCACCAGCGACGGCTCGCTCGGCACGCCGGTGTCCACGGTCTTCATCGACGCCAGCCAGGTCGCGTACTCGTCCTTGGGGACGGCGCGCACCACGATCGGCATGAACGCGTGGTCCTTGCCGCACAGTTCCGCGCACTGGCCGCGGTAGACGCCCGGCTCGCGGATCTCGGTCCAGGCTTCGTTGACGATGCCGGGCACCGCGTCCTGCTTCCAGCCCAGCGCCGGCACCCACCACGAGTGGATGACGTCGTCGGCGGTGATCACGAAGCGGATCTTGGTGTCGACCGGCAGCACGAGTTCATTGTCGACCTCGAGCAGGTAATACGGATTGGCCGCGGGATCGGGGCGCTCGCCGGACTGGCGGATGCGGTCGTGATCACGGTCGATGCGGCTGACGATGGCGACGTCCTCGCCCAGGTAGTCGTACTTCCACATCCACTGGTAGCCGGTCACCTTGACCGTCATCGCCGACTCGCGGGTGTCGTACATCGCGATCAGCTTGCTGGTCGCCGGCCAGGCCATGATCACCAGCAGGATCACCGGGATCACCGTCCACAGCACTTCCAGCCCGGTGTGGTGGCTCCACTTCGCGGCCACGGCGCCCTTCGACTTGCGGAAGGCGAACATCGCGTAGCCCATCGCGATGAACACGACAAGGCCGATCGCCACGCAGATCCACAGCACCAGCATGTGGGCCTCGTACGCGTTCTCCGCGGTGGAGGTCACGCCGCGGGCCATGTTGAGCTGCCAGCGCGACGGATCCCCGGCCTGCGCGAACGCCAGCATGGGCGCCAGGGCGACGAGCGCCAGAATCCACCGTGAGAATCGCGCCTGCATCATCGTGCAACCCCAAATGTCGTCGCGGCCCGGCGGCCGCCTGTTGGAAATCCGGTTTCGGGGAGCCCCCCTCCCGTCGGCATCGCGGCCTGGCGAAAGGACCGCCCGCGTCCCGCCGGGGACGCTCGATCGGGGCCGATGGTAGCCGTGGGGCTACTGGACCGGCAAGGGAGAATGTGCGCCGCTGCCGCGTTTGCGCGATTCCAGCGCGCGCCAACGCTAGAATCCCGCTTCTCCCCGCACCGCATGAAGACCGTGACCAGACACTTCCCCGGCGACCTGCCCGCGCCGACCGACCCGCTGCGCGCGGCCATCACGCGCCACTGGCTCGCGGATGAAACCGCGCGCGTGACGGCGCTGCTCGAGGACGCCCGGCAGCCGCCCGCGGACACCGCCGCGATCGCCGCCACCGCCGCCGACCTCGTGCGCCGCGTGCGCCTGCGCGCGCGCGACCAGGGCGTGGTCGAGTCCTTCATGCGCCAGTATGACCTCGGCAGCGAGGAAGGCGTGCTGCTGATGTGCGTGGCGGAAGCCCTGCTGCGCATCCCGGACCAGGACACGGCCGACGCGCTGATCCGCGACAAGCTGGGCGAGGCCGACTGGAAGCGCCACGTCGGCCAGTCCGAATCGGTGCTGGTGAATGCGTCGACCTGGGGTCTGATGCTCACCGGCCAGCTGGTCGACCTTGCCGACGACACCAAGCGCGACGTGCACGGCGCCTTCAAGCGCCTGGTCGGCCGCGTCGGCGAGCCGGTGATCCGCCTGGCGGTGCGCCAGGCGATGAAGATCATGGGCCACCAGTTCGTGATGGGCCGCACCATCGGCGAGGCGCTGTCGCGCGCGCGCAAGGGCCGCAACGCGAACTACCGCTATTCATACGACATGCTGGGCGAGGCCGCGCTCACCCGGCGCGACGCCGATCGCTACCTCGAGGCCTACCGCGGCGCGATCGACGCGATCGGCCGCAGCGCCGGCGGGGCCGCGGACGAGATCGTCGCGCCGTCGATCTCGGTCAAGCTCTCGGCCCTGCACCCGCGCTACGAGCACGCCAAGCGCGCCCGCGTGCTGGCCGAGCTCGCGCCGCGCCTGCTCGACCTGGCCCAGCGCGCCAAGGGCCACCGCATCGGCCTGACCGTCGACGCCGAGGAGGCCGACCGCCTGGAGCTGTCGCTGGACGTGATCGAAGCCGCGTGGTCGGACCCGTCGCTGGCCGGCTGGAACGGCTTCGGCATCGTCGTGCAGGCCTACCAGAAGCGCGCGCCGTTCGTGATCGACTGGATCGCCGGCCTCGCCCGCCGCGGCGGACGGCGGATCCCGGTGCGCCTGGTCAAGGGCGCCTACTGGGACGCCGAGGTGAAGCGCGCGCAGGTCGAAGGCCATGCCGGCTATCCGGTGTTCACCCGCAAGCCCAATACCGACGTGAGCTACCTGGCCAATGCGCGGCGCCTGCTCGAGGCCGGCGGTGCGGTGTACCCGATGTTCGCCACCCACAACGCGCAGACCATCGCCGCCGTGCACCGCATGGCCGCCGGCCGCCCGCTGGAGTTCCAGAAGCTGCACGGCATGGGCGACGACCTGTATGACGAGGTCATCCCGGCCGATCGCCTGGACGTGCCCTGCCGCGTCTACGCGCCGGTGGGCAGCCACGAGGACCTGCTGCCGTATCTCGTGCGGCGCCTGCTCGAGAACGGCGCCAACTCCAGCTTCGTCAACCGGATCACCGACGAGGACGTGCCGGTCGAAGACCTGGTCCGCGACCCGGTCGAGGTCGTGTCCGCGTACGACGCCATCCCGCACCCGCGCATCCCGCTTCCCGCCGACATGTTCCGCAGCCTCGGCATCGACAGGACCAATTCCATGGGCATCAACCTCGCCAACGACGACGACCTGCGCACGCTCGCGGCCGCCATCGCCGACGAACCCCTGCAGTGGCAGGCGGCGCCGCTGGTGCCGGGCGCGACCAGCCGCGCCGACTGGGCCGAGGTGACCGATCCGGCCGACCGCCGCCGCGTGGTCGGTCGCTGGCAGGCGGCCGACGCCGCCACCGTCGAGCGCGCGCTGGCCAACGCCGTCACGGCGCAGCCGGCCTGGAACGCGACCCCCGCCGCATCGCGCGCCGCGATCCTGGAACACGCGGCCGGGGTGATGGAGCGGCAGATGCCGCGGTTCATCGCGATGTGCACGCGCGAAGCCGGCAAGACGATTGTCGACGGCGTCGCCGAGGTGCGCGAAGCGGTCGATTTCATGCGCTACTACGCCGGCGAGGCGCGGCGCCAGTTCGCTGCCCAGGCCCTGCCCGGCCCCACCGGCGAGTCGAACGTGCTGCAGCTCGAAGGCCGCGGCGTGTTCGTCTGCATCAGCCCGTGGAACTTCCCGCTGGCGATCTTCTGCGGCCAGGTGGCCGCGGCCCTGGCGGCCGGCAACAGCGTGATCGCCAAGCCCGCCGAGCAGACCAACCTGGTCGCGCACGCGGCGGTACGGCTGCTGCACGAGGCCGGCATCCCGGCTTCGGTGCTGCAGCTGGTGCCGGGCGACGGCGCCAGCGTCGGCGCGGCGCTGACCGCCGACCCGCGCGTGGCCGGCGTGGCCTTCACCGGCTCGACCGCCACCGCGCGCGCCATCAACCGCGCGCTCGCGGCCCGCGACGCGGCCATCGGCGTGCTGATCGCCGAGACCGGCGGCCAGAACGCGCTGATCGCCGACTCGTCGTCGCTGCCCGAGCAGGTGGTCAAGGACGCGATCGGCTCGGCCTTCACTTCGGCCGGCCAGCGCTGCTCGGCCGCGCGCGTGCTGTTCGTGCAGGACGACATCGCCGGCAAGGTGGTCGACATGCTGGCCGGCGCGATGGCCGAGCTGGTGGTGGGCGACCCGGGCGACCTGGCCACCGACGTCGGCCCGGTGATCGACGCGGATGCGCTGCGCCTGCTCGAGGACCACGCCGGGGAGATGGCCGGCTGCCGCCTGATCGCGCAGGCCACGCTGCCCGACGACGCTACCCACGGCACCTTCTTCGCTCCCCGCGCCTGGGAGATCGACTCGATCGGCCGCCTGGAACGCGAGAACTTCGGTCCCGCGCTGCACGTGGTGCGCTGGAAGGCCAGCGAACTCGACCAGGTGGTGGACGCGATCAACGCGACGGGCTTCGGCCTGACGCTCGGCATCCACTCGCGCATCGACCAGACGGTCGAGCGCATCGTCGCGCGGGCGAAGGTCGGCAACATCTACGTCAACCGCAACCAGATCGGCGCGGTGGTCGGCGTGCAGCCCTTCGGCGGCCAGGGCCTGTCCGGCACCGGCCCCAAGGCCGGCGGCCCGCACTACCTGCCGCGCTTCGCCACCGAGAAGACGGTGACCATCAACACCACCGCCGCCGGCGGCAACGCTTCGCTGCTGACGCTGGGCGACTGAGCAGGCCGCCTTGGCCGCCCTGGCCGCACTGCAGTGCGAAGCTGCGGTGCCCGCCGCGGCTGCAGGGGGGATGACCAGCCGGAATTTGCGCTGTCCTGCTCCCAGTTCCGGCCGCCGGCCATCCATGGCCGGCTCTGGCCATCCCCCCTGCAGCCGCGGCGGGCCCGACTCCTGTCGCGATCCTGTTGCGGGACAAGCCAAAGCGGCGCGGCGAGCCGTTGCGTTTTCGTTGGTGAGGCCCCGGTCCGCTCCTGTTGATCCGGGCTGTTCCAGCCGTGACCGATTTTGCTATCGGGCCCGAAGCCGATAGAGGCCGGAGCCCGTCCCGCGCACAGGGGGTGTGCGGAGAGCCGGCCATGGATGGCCGGCGCCCGGCCGCTGGCAGCAGGACGCGGAGACGGCCGGCGGAGCACACCCCCTGTGCGCGGGACGGGCAGCGTGGACTTACCCAAAGCAAGCTTCTTCTCTTACGTCCGGGAATCACTTGAAAAATCCCTCCTCCAAGACTGAGAGCATCGTTTCGTCGTATCGAGGAACACTATCCGGCGGGACCCTTGGCGGTGCTGCGGCACGATGCCTGCTGCCGCTCATGTCCCCCGGCTCCGGCCTTGCGGCCGAAGCCTCCTCCTTGACTTCCCGTCAGCAGGCATCGCACCGCAGTCCGCAACTCTATCGGCCGCTGCAGGCAGAGCAGAGCAGAGCGGCAGTACACGGGCGCAGGCATGGCAAAGCGAAAGCCGGCGAGCAGCCGCCGTTGCCTATTGGCGCGCGCCGCGACTCTGCACCGCTTCGGCGCGTGGCCTGCTGACGGGAAGTCAAGGAGGAGATGCCGGCCCTGTGGGCCGGCATCGGGGGACATGAGCGGCAGCAGGCCATGCGTCGAAGCGCTGCGACCGAGCAACAACGCGCCGGCTTTCCCCCGCCAAGCAGCGCAACAACAAAAAAAGCCCCGCGAATGCGGGGCCTTTTGTTTCAACCCAGGCGGGCGGCCCACGAAGGGCCGCCCCGGGTTGGATCAGAAGCGGTACTGCGCCGACACGCCGAACAGGTTGGCGTCGCCGTCGTAGGGACCGGAGATGGTGCTGCCGCCGCTGGTGAAGTCGACCTCGGGATCCTTCGGCTTCAGGTGGGTGAAGGCCAGGTCCACCGAGAGCGCATCGCTGACCGCCCAGGTGGCGCCGATCGAGTACCACATGCGGTCGGCGTCGGGCAGGCGCGGCGTGCGGTGCTCGATGCTGGTCGGGGTCTCGTCGAGCGCGACACCGCCGCGCAGGGTCCACGCGTCGTTGAGCTTGTACTCGGCGCCGAGCGAAGCGAACTGCGTGTCCTCCCACTCGAAGGGCTCGACCGAGTCGGCGTCCGGGCCGTCGAACTCGACGCGCACTTCCTGCAGCGAGGACCAGCCGGTCTCGGCCCACTTGGCCATCATCGCGAAGCGTTCGGTGAAGTCGTAGCGGGCCGCGACCGAGAAGGTCGCAGGCGTGGTCAGCTTGGCGCCGGCACCACCGTCCTGGAACAGCTGGGCGGTGACCGGGCTGCTGTTGAACACCGTGCGTACGTCACCCGGAACGGTCCAGTCGGCCGTGCCGCGCAGCTCGTAGTCGATCTCGGACTGGTAGCTCACGCCCACCGAGAAGCGGTCGGTCGGGCGCACGCTGAAGCCGGCGACCCAGCCGAAGCCGGTGTCGTCGCCCTGGATTTCCGCGTGGCCGTCACGCGCCTGCGGCACGGCGAAGGGCAGCGGGCGGGTGGCCGGGTTGGAGTACAGCAGGGTGCCGAAATCGACGGCCTTGGACAGGGTCACGTCGGCCTTGGAGTAGATCGCGCCCAGGCCCACGGAGAAGCGGTCGGTGACGTCGAGGGCGGCCGAGAAGGTCAGGTTGATGATCTTCACGTCGGAGGTGTCGGCGAAGTAGCGGCCCTGCCAGTCGGGCTCGTACTCGGTCTTCAGGCCGAACGGCGCGCTGACCATGGCGCCGAGCGCCAGGCCGTTGTCGAGCTTGTGGATCACCGAGAACGCCGGGATCGGGGTCACGTCGCCGGCGTCGCCGCCGTTGCCGCCGGTGAGCGGACGGCGGAAGGCATCGGTGCCTTCGCCCTGGAACTCGTAGCTCAGGTCGATGACCGACAGGTCGGCCTGGACCGTCGTGCCTTCGAAGCGGGTCATCGCGGCCGGGTTGTTGAGCACGACCGAGGCGTCGCCTTCGTTGATGCCGGAACCGGCAAACGCGGCGCCGAGGCCCTTGACGCTGTTCTCCTTCAGCTGGAAGCCGGAGGCGTGGGCCGGGGCCAGGGCCAGCGCGCCGAGGATGCCGAGCGCGAGGGCCGAAGCCTGGAAGAGGGGGGAGATGCGCATTGCTTGAAAGCTCCTGACGTGGCGTGTTGGTTTGGAAGCGGCGGAAGACTATACCGTGGCGGATGGTGTTGCACAGGTGTCCCGCGTCACGCCTCCGGGCGGGTATCTTGGCCGGCCACGCCTGCCGACCGGCTTCCTTCCGCAGTCATGTTCGTCTCCATACCCACCCATGCGCGTCCGGCGTTCCGCTGGGCGACGCCGCTGCTGTGCGCGGCGCTGTGGTGCGTCTACCTGTGGGCGAGCACGCGTCCCGACAGCGTCGAGCAGGCGCTGATGGCGCGCTGGGGAGCCCTGACCGGCGGCCTGGCGCCCGACGCGCTGGCCGACTGGTGGGGCGACGGCGAGCGCGGACTGCGCCTGCTGACCGCGCTGTTCGTGCACGCCGACTGGGCGCACCTGCTCGGCAACCTGGTGTTCCTGCTGATCTTCGGCCTGCCCGCCGAGCGCATGCTCGGCTCGTGGCGGATCCTGGCACTGTTCCTGGCCGGCGGCGCGGTCGCCAACCTGGTCACCGTGCTGGTGGTCGACGCGCCCGACCGCTTCGTGATCGGTGCCAGCGGCGCGGTCTCGGCGCTGATCGGCACCTACCTCGCGCTGTTCCCGCGCGCCCACCTCGGCGTGGTGCTGCCGCTGGGGCTGTTCCTGGAGTTCGTGCGCGCGCCGGCGTCGCTGCTGATCGGCATCTGGGCCCTGCTGCAGGTGGTGTTCGCCTACATCGGGCCGGCCTTCGGCGCCGTGGCCTGGTCGGCGCATATCGCCGGCTTCGCCTTCGGCGTCGCGTTCGCGCTGTTCTCGCGCGGCGCGATCGCGCGTCGGCTGCG
Organism: Luteimonas sp. MC1750; assembly: GCF_016615955.1. NCBI lineage: Bacteria > Pseudomonadati > Pseudomonadota > Gammaproteobacteria > Lysobacterales > Lysobacteraceae > Luteimonas > Luteimonas sp. MC1750. The sequence continues at coordinate 220,715 of NZ_CP067113.1, read as the reverse complement.
CCGCCAGAAGGGTTACTGAGCGGCGTTCGCGGCCGGGGCCGGCGGGGCCGCGGGCGGTTCGCAGGGTCCGCCCTGGGCCAGGCGACGCAGCGCACCGATGGCGGCCTTGACCGGCTCCTCGCCGTCCAGCACCTGCCCGGGGCGACGGTCCTCCTCGCCGTCGGCGGCGAGATGGCCCGGCAGCGTCGATTCGGCGTAGCCCGCGGTCGGCGCACCCTTGGCGTCGATCACCAGGTCGGGCTCGATCCCGAGCGCCTGGATCGAGGTGCCGCCCGGCGTGTAGTAGCGCGCGGTGGTGAGCTTGACCGCGTCGCCGTTGTCGAGCGGCAGCAGGGTCTGCACCGAGCCCTTGCCGAAGGTCCGGCTGCCGACGATGCACGCACGCGCGTTGTCGCGCAGCGCGCCGGCCACCACCTCGGACGCGCTGGCCGAACCGGCGTCGACCAGCACCACCACCGGCCGGCCGCGCATGCGGTCGCCGGGCGTCGCGTTGAACGCGGTGTCGCCGACCTGGATGCGCCCGCGGGTGCTGACGATCCCGCCGCTTTCCAGCAGGTCGTCGGCGATCTGCACCGCCGAGGTCAACAGGCCGCCGGGATTGCTGCGCAGGTCGACCACCAGGCCGCGCAGGCCCTCGCCGCCGGCTTCGCCGTTGAGCCGGTCGAGGGTTGCGGCGAAGTCGGTGGCGGTGTCGGCCTGGAAGCTGGCGATGCGCACGTAGCCGAAGCCGGGCTCGCGGATGCTGCCGCGCACGCTGGGCGTGCGGATGACCTCGCGCGCCACGCGCAGCTCGAGCGGCTCGGCCTCGCCTTCGCGCAGCACGGTCACGCCGACCTCGGTTCCGGGCGGTCCGCGCAGCGGACCGCGGCCCTCGTGGCTGGCGGGGGTCAGCGCCTGGCCGTCGACGGCGGTGATCACGTCGCCCGAGCGGATGCCGGCACGCTGCGCCGGGCTGCCATCCATCGGCGACACCACGCGCATGCTGCCGTCGGGCAGCTGCATCACTTCCACGCCGATGCCCTCGTAGGCACCGGTGGTGCCCTCCTCGAACGCCTCGGCGTCGCTGCGCTGCAGGTAGGCGCTGTGCGGGTCGAGGTCGAGCAGCAGCCCGCGGATCGCGGCCTGCATCAGGTCGCGGTCGCTGACCTCGTCGACGTGGCCGGCGCGCACGGCGTTGAAGACCAGGACGAAGCGGGTGATCTCGTCGAGCGGGATCGCGCTGTTGGCCTCGTCGGCGGCGGCAGCGGCGCCCTGCTCGCCGACGACGTCCGCCGCAGCAGGCTCGACATCCTGTCCCCGCGCCTCGTCTGCAGGGTCGAGCTGCTCCGGCGCCTCGTCCGCAGGGTCGACCTGCTCCGGCGCTTCCGGGGTCGGCGCCGCGGGCGGCGGCTCCTGGGCGGCAACGGGCAGGGCCAGCAGGCTGGCGAGGGCGAGCGTCAACAGGCTGGCACGCATTCGGGACTCCAGGGGTACGCAGGTGTGGGCCCTGCGCCAACGGGCGCGGGTTCCCCGATTATGCCGCCCCGGCGCAGCGCGGCCGCGTCGCGGTTCAGCGCTTCTGCAGCCAGGCGTTGGGATCGACCGGCTTGCCGTCGCGCCGCAGCTCGAAATACAGGGCCGCGGTGCCCTGTCCGCCCGAGGTGCCGACGGTCGACACCGCGTCGCCGCGGGCGACCCGGTCGCCGGGCCCCTTGAGCAGGCTGTCGTTGTGGGCGTACAGGCTCATGTAGCCGTTGCCGTGGTCGATGATCAGGATCAGGCCGTAGCCGGTCATCCACTCGGCGAACACCACCGTGCCCTCCGCCACCGCCCTGACCGGCGTGCCGGCGCTGGCGGCGACCAGCACGCCGGAACTGCTGCGGCCGTCGGGCATGCGCCCGCCGTAGCCCGCCAGCAGGCTGCCGGTCAGCGGCCAGGACAGGCCGCCCACCTGCACCGGGGCGCTGCGCGCCACCGCCACGCGCGGCGCGTCGGGCACCGGGCTGCGCCCGGTCCCGGTGGCGGCCGCGGGCGGCGCGCTGTCGCGGCGGGCCGCGGCGGCGCGGCGCGCGGCCTCGGCCTTGCGCTCCGCCTCGGCGCGGCGGGCGGCGGCGCGCAGCCGTGCAAGCAGGCCTTCCAGCGACTTTGCATCGGCACCCAGCGCCTTCTCGCGCGAACTGCGGTCGCGATAGCGGCCGTCGAGTTCGGCCACCGCCTTGGCCCGTTCGGCGCGCTCCCGCACCAGTGCCGCGGCCTGCGTGCGCTGGCGCTCGCTGGTGGCCGCCAGCGCCTCGCGCTCGGCGGCGATCCTGCGCTCCATGTCGTCCAGCCCGGACAGCTCCGCCGACAGCGCGGCGATGCGCGCGCTGCGGCTGCGCTGCAGGTAGCCGTGGTAGGCCAGGCTGCGGTTGGCGCCGGCGGCATCGTCCTGCGACAGCATGAGCTTCAACGGCGCCTGGCCGCCGACGGTGTAGGCCGCGCGCAGCAGCGCGGCAAGCTCGGCGCGCTGCGCCGACAGGCCCCGGGCGGCGGCATCGCGGCGCGCTTCGAGCTCCGACAGCGCCTGCTGCTGGCGCGCCAGCGCGGCCGCGGTGTCGGCCAGTTCGCGGGCATTGCGGTTGACCCGCTCGTCGGCCTCGCGCAGCTCCCGGCTGGCGGTGCCGCGCTGGCCTTCCAGCTGGCGGCGTTCGCGCCCGACCTCGTTGAGTTCGCGCTTCACGCGCTCGAGCCGGCGCTGCGCCTCGCGGCTGTCCTGTGCGGCGAGCGGCCCGGCGGGCAGCACCAGCGCCGCGACCAGCAGCGCCAGCGCCGCCGCGCCCGGAGCACGCACGGCGCGGCGCGGATGGGCCGCCGCGCCGGTCACGCCAGCAGGCTGCGGCCGGTCATCTCCGCCGGCTTCGGAACGCCCAGCAGGTCGAGCATGGTCGGCGCCAGGTCGCGCAGCGCGCCGCCGGTGCGCAGCGTGGCGCCTTCGCGGCTGCCGACGTAGATCAGGTCGACCGGGCCGACGGTGTGCGAGGTGTGCGGCTGGCCGGTCTCGGGGTCGCGCATCATCTCCACGTTGCCGTGGTCGGCGGTGACCAGCAGTTCGCCGCCCTTCGCGGCAACCGCCGCGGCCACCTCGCCCAGGGCGCGGTCCACCGCTTCCACGGCCTTGATCGCCGCCTGCAGGTCGCCGGTGTGGCCGACCATGTCCGGATTGGCGAAGTTGCAGACCACTGCGTCGAAGCGCTCCGACGCGATCGCCGCCACCAGCTTCGCGGTCACTTCCGGGCAGCTCATCTCCGGCTGCAGGTCGTAGGTCGCGACCTGCGGGCTGGGTACCAGGATGCGCTCCTCGCCGGGGAACGGCGCCTCGCGGCCGCCGTTGAAGAAGAAGGTGACGTGGGCGTACTTCTCGGTCTCGGCGATGCGCAGCTGGGTCATGCCGTTCGCGCCGAGCACTTCGCCCAGGGTGTTGCGCAGGTCGTCCGGCGCGAAGGCCAGCGGCGCCGGCAGCATGGCGTCGTATTCCGTGAGGCAGGTGAAGCGCGCCAGCACAGGGCGCCGCGCCTGGAAGCCGTCGAAGCCCGACGCGACGAAGGCCGCGGTGAGCTGGCGCGCGCGGTCGGCGCGGAAGTTCATGAACACCACCACGTCGGCATCGGCGATCGGTGTGGCGCCATCGATCACCGTGGGCGCGACGAATTCGTCGTTCTCGCCCCGGGCATAGGCGGCATCGAGGGCGGCCAGCGCGTCGTGCGCACGGTGCGGGGACTGCGCGTCGACGATCGCGTCCCAGGCACGGCGCACGCGGTCCCAGCGGCCGTCGCGGTCCATCGCGTAATAGCGGCCGCTGACGCTGGCGACGCGCGCGTTGCCGGCGGCGGCGCAGGCCTCCTGCAGCGCGCGCAGGCTCGGCGCCGCGGAGCGCGGCGGCATGTCGCGGCCGTCGGTGAAGGCGTGCACGGCGACGCGCGCCACGCCTTCGCGCCGCGCCAGCTGCAGCATCGCGAACAGGTGCGCCTCGTGGCTGTGCACGCCGCCCGGCGACAGCAGGCCCATCAGGTGCAGGGTGCCGCCGCTGGCGTTCGCGGTGCGGCAGGCCGCCAGCAGCTCGGCGTTGGCGAAGAAGCTGGCATCGGCGATCGCGGCGTCGATCCGGGTCAGGTCCTGGTAGACCACCCGTCCGGCGCCGATGTTCATGTGCCCGACCTCGGAATTGCCCATCTGTCCGTCGGGCAGCCCGACATGGGTACCTTCGGTGTGCACCAGGGTGGACGGACGGGCGGCGAACAGGCGGCGCCAGTTCGGGATGTCGGCCAGCGCCAGGGCGTTGTCGCGCGGATCGTCGCGGTGGCCCCAGCCGTCGAGGATCAGCAGCACCACCGGCTTCGGGCGGCGGACGGAAGCGGCTTCAGGCACGACGTTCGACCCTGTGACGTTGGACAGGTGCATTGTAGCGCCCGGCAGGCGCAGACTCCCCGCATGGCCGCCATCCACGCCACCCTGCTCTTCCTCCTCCTGGTCCTGGCCGCGCTGTTTCCCGCCAGTGCCCGCGCCTCCGAGGACATCGTCCGCACCAATGGTGCGGTCAACACCACCGCCGGCGCGGACTACGGCCGCCTGGCCACCACCAACGGCAGCGTGCGACTGGCCGACACGGTCACCGCGGGTCCGGCCTCGACCACCAACGGCAGCATCAGCGCCGGCGACGACGTCACCGCCGAGCGCCTGTCGACGGTCAACGGCAGCATCCGGGTGGGCGAACGCGTGAACGTCGCCGGCGACGTGCGCACCGTCAACGGCAGCATCCTCATCGAACGCGGCGGACGCGTCGGCGCGGTCGAGACCACCAACGGCGCCATCGGCCTGGTCGCGACCGAGGTCGCGGGCGACGTCCGCCTGGCCAACGGCGACCTCACCGTCGGGATCGGGTCGCACGTGCGCGGCGGCATCGAGGTCCGCAAGCCGGGCAGCAGCTGGATGCCGGTGCGCGTGGGTCCGCGCCTGCCGCGCGTGGTCATCGGCCCGGGGGCCGTGGTCGACGGCCCGCTGGTGTTCGAGCGCGAAGTGACCCTTTACGTGCACGACACCGCGCGCATCGGCCCGGTGACCGGCGCGCAGCCGGTGCGCTATTCCACGCCCACCGCCCCGCGCCGCGGCGAGGACTGACCCGGGCCCCTTCGCGGCGCCGACCGCATAGAATCGGGCCTTCCATCCACGCAGGACCCGACGAATGCGACCGACCCACCTCGTGCCCAGCCTCGCCGTTGCCATGGCGCTGGCCGCATGCAGCGGCGAGCCCGCCAGCGCCCCCGCCACCGCCGACACCGCGGCCGCGGCTCCCGCCACCGCCTCCGCCCACAGCTTCAGCCCGGAGCTGAGCAAGGACGACTTCGCCGAGATGGTGAAGACCCTGTCCTCCGACGAATTCGAGGGCCGCGCGCCCGGCGCACCCGGCGGCGAGAAGACCGTCGAGTACATCAAGGCCCAGTACGAGCGCATCGGCCTCGAGCCGGGCGGCGAGAACGGCACCTTCTTCCAGACCGTGCCCATGGTCGAGACCACCGCCGACGAATCCACCGTGCTGCGCCTGGACGTGGCCGGCAAGCAGAGCGAGCTGGCGTTCGGCACCGACATGGTGATCGGCACGCGCACCGGCGAGGCCGAGATCAAGGTCGCCGACAGCGACCTGGTGTTCGTCGGCTACGGCGTCGATGCGCCCGAGCTCGGCTGGAACGACTACGCCGGCCTCGACGTCAAGGGCAAGACCGTGGTCATGCTGGTCAACGACCCGGGCTTCCATGCCAAGGACGCCTCGCTGTTCGAGGGCGAGCGCATGACCTATTACGGCCGCTGGACCTACAAGTTCGAGGAAGCCGCGCGCAAGGGTGCCGCCGCCGCGCTGATCATCCACGACACCGCCGGTGCCGCCTATGGCTGGGACGTGGTGAAGAACTCCTGGTCGGGCCCGCAGTTCGACCTGCGCGCATCCGACGATCCGGAACCGCGCCTGCCCGCGCAGGGCTGGCTGACCGGCGAGGCCGCGAAGCAGCTGTTCGCCGACGCCGGACAGGATCTGGACGCGCTCTACGTCGCCGCCAACCAGCGCGGCTTCAAGGCCGTGCCGCTCGATGCGCGCGTGTCCTTCGACCTCGACAGCACCAGCCGCGAGAGCTCCTCGCGCAACGTGGTCGGCATCCTGCGCGGCAGCGAGGCGCCGGACGAGGCCGTGGTCTACATGGGCCACTGGGACCACCTCGGCAAGCACGAGGGCGAGGGCGACACGATCTACAACGGCGCGGTCGACAACGCCACCGGCATCGCCGGCATCATCGAGATCGCCGAGAAGTTCAAGGCCGACGGCCCGCCGAAGCGCTCGGTGGCCTTCATCGCCGTGACCCTGGAGGAGTCGGGCCTGCTTGGCTCGAAGTACCAGGTCGCGCACCCGGCCTTCCCGCTGGAGAAGACGGTGGGCGTGGTCAACCTGGATGCCATGAGCGTGGCCGGCCCGGCGCGCGACATGGTCGTGACCGGCCTGGGCAACTCCCAGCTGGAGGACATCCTCAAGACCTATACCGACGCCCAGGGCCGCACCCTGGTGATGGAAGGCAACCCGGCCGGCGGCTTCTACTTCCGCTCCGACCACTTCAACTACGCCAAGGCCGGCGTGCCCGCGCTGTACGCCAAGGGCGGCGACGACCTGGTGGAAGGCGGCAAGGAGGCGGGCGCGGCCTACGCCAAGCGCTATACCGACGTGGCGTACCACAAGCCGGCCGACGAGTTCGATCCGGCCTGGAACCTCGACGGCGTGATCCAGGACCTCGAGGCCCTGTACGGCGTCGGCCGCACCCTGGCCGACGACGGCGGCTGGCCGAACTGGTACGAAGGCAATGCCTTCAAGGCCGCGCGCGACGGGATGCGGGCCGCGAAGTAAGGCTGCGCCAGGGCGGCCGGCACTGGCCGCCAGGGTGGAACCGGACGGCGCCGAAAGGCGCCGTTCTTCATGCAGGAGCAGCCATGGCCCAACTGTAGGAGCGGCCATGGCCGCGATCGCCGGCCGCAGCCGCTGCAAGTCGTGCAAGCCGGCTGCAACGGCACCCCCGATCGCGGCCATGGCCGCTCCTACAGTTGGGGTCAGTGGGCGGGCGGGCAGTGGCGGGCGCGGCGGCAAACCTGATCTACTCCGGCCACTCCATCCGCGGCACTCCTCCATGACCCTTGCCACCGCCTACGGCTGCATCCTGATCGCCGCGCTGCTGCCCTACATCTGGGTGGCCGTCGCCAAGACCGGCGCACCCGGCTACAACAACCGCAACCCGCGCGCCTGGATCGCCAAGCAGGCCGGGAACTACCGGGTGCAGCGGGCGAACGCCGCGCACCTCAATGCCTTCGAGGCGTTCGCGCCGTTTGCCGCCGGCGTGCTGATGGCGCAGGCGGCCGGCGTCGACCACGCGCGCATCGCGATGCTGGCGGTCGCATTCGTGGTCGTGCGCGTGGCGCACGGCGCGCTCTACCTGGCCGACGTGCAGCTCGCGCGGAGCCTGGCGTGGATGGCGGGCTATGCCTGCGTGGTCGCGCTGATGGTGCTGGCGGCGCTCGCGGCCAGCTGAGGCTGGATCGCCGGGGTGAGCTCGCCCAGGCCGGCTCGCCGAGGCCCGGTCAGCCGGCGACCAGCCGCACGCGCGCGAAGTTGCGCTTGCCGACCTGCAGCACGCCCTCGAAGCCGGGCTGCAACAGCAGGCCGGCGTCCTCGACCACGGCACCATCGACCTTCACCGCGCGCTCCTTGAGCTTGCGGTTGGCCTCGGAGTTCGACGGGGTGATCCCGGCCGCGGTGAGCAGCGCAGCAATGCGCAGGCCTTCCGCCGGCACCGCCACGTCCTGCAGCGGCAGCAGCGAGGTGTCGCCCTGCCCGGTCACCGCCGCGTGCCAGCCGGCGATCGCGGTGTCGGCGGCGGCGGCGTCATGGAAGCGCGTGGCCAGCTCGCGCGCCAGGCGCAGCTTCACTTCGCGCGGGTTGAGCGTGCCCTCGGCGACTTCGGCCTTGAGCCCCGCCGCCTCCGCGATGCCGATCTCGAAGCTGAGCAGTTCGATCCAGTCCCACATCAGCGCGTCGCCGATCTTCATCGCCTTGTTGACGATGTCGATCGCCGGATCGGTCACCCCGATGTAGTTGCCCAGCGACTTCGACATCTTGTTGACGCCGTCCAGGCCCACCAGCAGCGGCATGGTCAGCACCACCTGCGGCTTCTGCCCGTGGTGCTCCTGCAGCCCACGCCCCATCAGCAGGTTGAATTTCTGGTCGGTGCCGCCGCATTCGACGTCGGCCTCGAGCGCGACCGAGTCGTAGCCCTGCACCAGCGGATACAGGAACTCGTGGATCGCGATCGACTGCTGCGCCGCGTAGCGCTTGGCGAAGTCGTCACGCTCGAGCATGCGCGCCACGGTGAGCTGGCCGGCCAGGCGGACCATGTCGGCCGCGCCCATCTTCCCGAACCATTCCGAGTTGAAGCGGACCTCGGTGCGCTCGCGGTCCAGCACCTTGAACACCTGGTCCTCGTAGGTCTTCGCGTTCGCGAGCACGTCGTCCCGGGTCAGCGGCTTGCGGGTGGCGCTCTTGCCCGAGGGGTCGCCGATCATCCCGGTGAAGTCGCCGATCAGGAACACCACCGTGTGACCCAGCTCCTGGAACTGCCGCAGCTTGTTGAGCAGCACCGTGTGCCCGAGATGCAGGTCCGGCGCGGTGGGATCGAAGCCGGCCTTGATCCGCAGCGGTCGGCCGGAGGCCAGGCGGGCCTCCAGTTCATCGGCCTTGAGGATCTCGTCGGTGCCGCGCGCGATCTGCTGGAAGGCCTGGTTGGGGGTGGTCTGGGACACTGGATTTCCTGGATTGGCGTCAAGGCGCCGTGAAAAATGTGACGCAGTTTATGTGGGGTGTTAACAGCAGGTTAAATTGTTGCCGCCCGGAAATGCCAACGGCATCAGGGGTTTGACGCGTGATCTTCGCGTGATTATGGTGGCCCGGTGACGCGCCCGTCACGCCAGGGCCACGAGTCCGACCCATATGACCACGCCCGAAACGTCCGGCCCGTCCGACGCGCACCGCAGCGCGCGCATCCGCCTCCGCAACCTCCGCGAGCTTGCCCGCCAGGCCGCATCCCGCCAGAAGGAACCTGCCACCGAACTCATCGGTGGTCGTCGCTGGGCGCGCAGGCAGTGGGGGCACGCCAGCCTGATGGCGACCGCAGGCGCGCTGCTGCTGGCCATCGTGCCCGGTTTCAATACGGCCGTCGACGTGCCGCAGAGCGCGCGCCTGACCACCCTGTCGCTGGCGCTGCCGGCGCCGGAGCTGCCCGCGCGCAGCGAGGCGCGGGGCGACGACTGGATGCTGGTCCAGGTCGAGAAGGGCCAGACCCTGGGCTCGATCTTCGACGAGCTGGGAGTCCCGGCGACGACCATGCATGCGCTGCTGGCGCAGCCCGGCGCGCGCCAGGCGCTCACCCGCCTGCGTCCCGGCACCGAAATCGGCTTCGCGTTCGGCGCACCGACCGCCGACGGCCGCCCCGCGGCACTGAAGGCGCTGCGCTATGACCGCGGCGAGACCGAGCGCGTGCTGCTGGCGCTCGCGGGCGACACGGTCACCGAGACCGTCGTCGAGCGCCCGCTCGAGGTCCGCACCACCGTGGTCAGCGGCCAGGTCGGCCGCTCGCTGTTCCACACCGCGCGCAAGCACGGCCTGTCGGGCTCGACCATCAACACGTTGACCGACGAGATCTTCAAGTACGACATCGACTTCAACACCGACGTCACCCAGAACGACCGCTTCAGCGTGGTCGTCGAGCAGGTGTACCGCGAAGGCGAACTGCTGCGCACCGGCGAGGTGCTGGCGGCGGTGTTCACCGCCAAGGGCAAGCCGTATGCCGCGTTCCGCTTCGAGCGCGACGGCAAGGCCGAGTACTTCAACGCCGACGGCCGGCCACTGAAGAAGAGCTTCATCCGCATGCCGATCCAGTACGCGCGGCTGAGCTCGAAGTTCGGCTCGCGCCGGCATCCGGTGCGCGGCACGATGCGCATGCACAAGGGCGTCGACTACGCCGCCGGCACCGGCACGCCGATCATGGCCGCCGGCGACGCGCGCGTGGCGTTCAAGGGCTGGAAGGGCGGCTACGGGAACACCGTGATCCTCGACCACGGCCGCGGCTACACCACCCTGTACGCGCACATGTCCGGCTTCGGCAACATCCGCCAGGGCCAGCGCATCGGCCAGGGCACGGTGATCGGCCGCGTCGGCAGCACGGGACTTTCCACCGGCCCGCACCTGCACTACGAATTCCGCATCAACGGCGTGCACCGCAATCCGCTGCAGCACACCATGCCCGAGCCGGAGCCGCTGAAGGGCACCGCGCTGGCCGCCTTCCGCGCCCAGACCGGGCCGGCGCTGGCGCGCATCCGCACGGTTGAAGACCTCATCTATGCCCAGGTGCCGGCCGAGCGCGGCGACGACACGCGCGTGGCCGACGTGCGCCGCGACGCCACCGCGGGCCGCGGCCGGGGCTGATCCCGGCACGACCCGGTGGCCACGCCGGAACACCACGCGCCGCCGCCCGCGCAGGCGGCCCGTCCACGCCGCTTCCTGGGGCTGATGTCGGGCACCAGCGCCGACGGCATCGACGCCGCCCTGGTCGACTTCGAACACCACGCCGCCGATGCGCGCCCGGTGCTGCGCTTCGCACGCACCTATGCCTGGGATCCGGCGCTGCGCGGGCGCCTGGTGGCGCTGGGCCAGCAGGACGCCACGCTGGCGCTGGACGAGGTCGGCCGGCTCGACGTCGCCATCGGGCGGGCCTTCGCCGATGCCGCGCTGCGCGCGCTGGACGACAGCGGCACCGCTGCCGGCGACGTCGTCGCCATCGGCTCGCACGGGCAGACCCTGCGCCACGATCCGCATGGCGCCCTGCCCTTCACCCTGCAGCTGGGCTGCGCCGCGACCATCGCCGAGCGCACCGGCATCACCACGGTGGCCGGGTTCCGCGCGCGCGACGTGGCCGCCGGCGGCCAGGGCGCGCCACTGGTCCCGGCGCTGCATGCAGCCCTCCTGCACGATGCGTCCGAGCCGCGCGCCGTGCTCAACCTGGGCGGCATCGCCAACCTGACCCTGCTGCCCGCCAGCGGGCCCGTGCGCGGCTTCGACACCGGGCCGGCCAACGGCCTGATGGATGCGTGGTGCCTGCAGCACCGCGGCGAGGCCTATGACCGCGGCGGTGCCTTCGCCGCCTCCGGCCGCGTGGACGCGCCGCTCTTGGCCCGGCTGCTGGCCGAACCCTGGTTCGCCGAGCCGCCGCCGAAGTCGACCGGCCGCGACCGCTTCCATCTCGACTGGGTCGCGTCACGCCTGGACGGGCACGAGGCTCCCGCCGACGTCCAGGCCACCCTCCTCGCGCTGACCGCGCGCAGCGTGGCCGACGCGCTGCGCGCCACCCAGCCCGACACCGCGCGGGTCATCGCCTGCGGCGGCGGCGTGCACAACCCGGCGCTGATGGCGGCGCTGGCCGTCGCGCTCCCGGGCGTGGTGGTGGAATCGACCTCGGCCCACGGCCTGGACCCCGACGCGATCGAGGCCATGGCCTTCGCCTGGCTGGCGCGCGAGACGCTGGCCGGCCGCCCCGGCAACCTCGCCGCGGTCACCGGCGCCGCCGGCCCGCGCATCCTCGGTGCCATCCACCAGGCCTGAGCTCCGCCTGGTTTTGTAGGAGCGGCTACAGCCGCGATTGCAGTTCCGGCAAGCCGATCGCGGCCATAGCCGCTCCTACAGCGGCTCGCCCTGGCGGGGTGTGGCATCGGGCACCTGCCCGATCAGCGAGAACACGTCGTCGGGCACACCCTCCAGCGCCGCGATCGCGGCCTGCAGGACATCGGCCTCGGAGGTGTCGAAGCCCATCGGGCCCTCGCCCTCCACCGCGTAGAGCCCCTGCTCCAGCAGATGGTGCAGCGCGTGCGCCAGCGTCCAGGCGCGCCGGTCGGCCACGCGCCGGATGCGGTCCAGCAGCAGCTCGTCGATGTCCCTGAGCACGATTTCGGTCATGGCCGGCGTTCCTTCGTCCTGATGTCCACGGCGGCGGTCGCGCCGTCCTCGCCACCCACCCGCACCCGCGGCTTGAGCCAGAAGAACAGCAGCACCGCCGGCACCGCGACCACCGCGGTGATCACGAAATAGGTCGCGTAGCCGCCCGGGCTCGATTCGACGATCGCCCCGGAGAAGAAGCCCAGCACCTTGCCCGGCAGCATGATCAGCGAGGAGAACAGCGCGTACTGGGTGGCCGTGTAGCGCTGGTTCACCAGCGCCGACAGGTAGGCCACCGCGGCCGTGCCGAGGAAGCCCTGGGCGAGGTTCTCGCCGGAGATCACCAGGGTCAGCAGGCCGATGTCGCCGTTGGCGCCGACCAGGACCAGGTACAGCAGGTTGCTGGCCGCGCCGAGGACGATCGCGATCAGCAGCGGCCAGTGGATGCCCCAGCGCGCCACCGCCACGCCGCCGAGGAAGGCCCCGGCGATGCCGACCCAGATGCCGTAGACCTTGGTCACGGCCGCGATCTGGGTCTTGCTGAAGCCCTGGTCGAGGTAGAAGGGTCCGATGATGCCGCCGACGATCGCCTGGTCGGAAATCTTGATCGACAGGATGAACAGCAGTACGACCAGGCCGATGCCGCTGCCGAAGCGGCGGAAGAAGTCGGCGAACGGCTCGACCACGCCTTCGCGCAGCCCCGCCGCGAAGCCTTCCGTGCGCACGCGGATGACCTCGGGCTCCTTCGCCAGCAGGCAGGCCACGATCGGCACCAGCATCAGGGCCGCCATCACCCGGTACACCACCGGCCAGGCGGCGTGGTCGGCCAGCACCAGCGCGAGCGCACCGGACGCGATCAGGGCGATGCGGTAGCCGAGCGAGTACGTCGCCACCAGTGCGCCCTGCTCGGAGGCCGGGGCGATCTCGACGCGGTACGCATCCACCGCGATGTCGAGCGTCGCACCGGCGAACGCCACGCACAGGGTCAGCGCGACGAAGGTGCCCAGGCGCTCGGGCGTCAGCGCCGCCATCGCCAGCAGGCCGAGCATCACCGCGCCCATCGCCAGCAGCAGCCAGCCACGGCGCTGGCCGAAGCGGCCCAGGAGCGGCAGGCGCCAGCGGTCGACCAGCGGCGCCCAGATGAACTTGAAGGAATACGCCATGCCCGCGCTGGCGATCATGGTGATCTCCTTCAGCTCGATGCCGCCCTCGCGCAGCCAGTAGGCGAGCGTTCCAGCCACCAGCAGGAAGGGCAGGCCCGAGGCGAAGCCGAAGAAGAACATCGTCCACGCCGACGGCTGGGCGAACGCGCGCCAGGCCGAGGGCTTCGCGCTCATTCGCGGTAATCCACGACCAGCGGCGCATGGTCGGAGAAGCGCGGCTCGCCGTGGACGGCGCAGGCCTCCACGCGGTCGGCCAGCCCAGGCGTCACGAACTGGTAGTCGATCCGCCATCCCACGTTGTTCGCGCGCGCGGCGCCGCGGTTGCTCCACCAGGTGTATTCGTCGGCGGCGTCGGCGCGCAGCACGCGCAGCGCGTCGCGCCAGCCGTGGGTCGGCGCCTCGCACAGGCCGTCGCCGCAGGCGTCGGCGATCATGCCGTTGAGCCAGGCGCGCTCGGGCGGCAGGCAGCCGGAGTTCTTCTGGTTGCCGGTCCAGTTGCGGATGTCGTTGCGCGACCGGACGATGTTCCAGTCGCCGCACAGCACGTAGTCGCGGCCGCTCGCCAGCCACTGGTCGAGGATCGGCTTCAGCCAGTCCATGACCTCGAACTTGAAGCCCTGGCGCAGCTCGCCCGACGAACCCGAGGGGATGTAGAACGAGACCACGCTCAGGTTGCCGAAGCGGGCCTCGATGTAGCGGCCCTCGTCGTCGAACGGCGCCCAGCCGAGCGCGGTGCGCACCTCGTCGGGCTCGCGGCGGCTGTAGATCGCCACGCCGCTGTAGCCCTTCTTCGTGATCGCATCCTTGAACCAGGCGCGGTAGCCGTCGGGCAGGTAGTCCGGATGCAGGCCGTCGCCGGACGCCGCGGCCAGCTGGTGTTCCTGGGCCTTGGTCTCCTGGACGCAGAGGATGTCGGCGTCCTGGGCCCGGAACCAGTCGAAGAAGCCCTTGCTGGCGGCCGAACGGATGCCGTTGGCGTTGAAACTGACGATGCGCATGGGGCGGAAGGTTAGCGCACCACCGCCGGCCATGCGCCGGCGGTGGTGGTCCGGCAGCGCGCTACTGCGCGGGCTTCGGGGTCGAGGCGGTACTCGGCGGCAGGATCGGGTACTCGACCGTCGGCTGGCGCCCGGTCAGGGTGCGCAGGAAGGCGGCGATCGCGCTGGCCTCGTCCCCGTCCAGCTCGCGGCCCAGCTGCGCCGTGCCCATGATCGCGACCGCCTGTTCGAGGTCCCAGACCTGGCCCGAATGGAAGTACGGCGCGGTCAGCTCGACGTTGCGCAGCGGCGCGGCGCGGAACACGTATTCGTCGCTGGCGGTCGCGGTGACCTCGAAGCGGCCCTTGTCGCCGGCCGGCAGGATGTCGGCGCCGGGTCGTTCGATCACGCCGAAGGGGAAATAGGTCTGGCCGCCGAAGTTGCGCCCGTTGTGGCACGAGGCGCAGCCGCTGGAGACGAACAGCTCCAGGCCACGGCGCTCGGTGTCGTCCATCGCGCTGTCGTCGCCCAGCACCCAGCGGTCGAAGCGCGAGTCCGGCGTCACCAGGGTGGCTTCGAAGGCTTCCAGCGCCAAGGCCATGTTGTCGAAGCTGACCGGCTTGGCCTGGCCGGGGAAGGCCGTGCCGAAGCGGTCGACGTAGCCGGGGATGCTCTCCAGCGTCCGCACCACCAGCTCCGGCGTGCTGTTCATCTCGACGCTGGCCTGCACCGGGCCCTTGGCCTGCTCGGCGAGGTCGGCGGCGCGGCCGTCCCAGAACTGCGCGGCGTTGAACACCGCGTTGAGCACCGTCGGCGAGTTGCGCGGGCCGCGCTGCCAGCCGTGGCCGATCGAGGCCGGCACGTTGTCCGCGCCGCCGGTGCCGATGCTGTGGCAGGTGTTGCAGGTGATCAGGTGGCTGCTGGAGAGCCTCGGATCGAAGAACAGCATGTGGCCGAGCTCGACCTGCGCCTCCGACAGCGCCTTGCCGCGCAGCTCCTCCACGCGGGCGGGAATGGTGCCGAACATCGCGGCGGCGGTCGTGCGCAGCGTGTCGCCGGCGCCCGCGGCGGCGGCATCGGCGGGATCGGCCGCCGCGGCGGTCGGCGCGGTGCCGGGCACGCCGTCCATCGTCACCGGGTCGCCCGCCGGCGGTGTCGCGGTCGCGGTCGCGTCGATGGCGGATGCGCCGTCGGCGGCCGGGGTGGCCACGTCGCCGTCGGTCTTCCCGCAGGCCACGGCCACCAGCAGCGTCGCTGCGATCGCCAGTCCAGGCCGGATCAGATTGCTCATGCCGCTCCTCCTCGTCGATTCCGTCCGGGCCACCATAGGCCAGCCGGCGGGGCCCGGGCGTTGATCCCGGTCAATGCCGCGCGGGTTGCTACCATGGCCACCCCGCGGCCGCCTGCCCCTGCCATGCCCGACCATCGCACCCGCTTCCTGCGCCTGGCCCTGCAGGCCGACGCCCTGGGCTTCGGCGAATTCACCCTGAAGTCGGGCCGCACCAGTCCGTATTTCTTCAATGCCGGGCGCTTCGACTCGGGCACGGCGCTGGCCGGCCTCGCGGCCTGCTATGCCGACGCCATCGACGCCGCCGGCCTCGGATTCGACCTGCTGTTCGGCCCGGCCTACAAGGGCATTCCGCTGGCGACCGCGCTGGCCTGCGAATACGCGCGCCGCGGCCGCGACCTGCCGCTGGCCTACAACCGCAAGGAAGCCAAGGCCCATGGCGAAGGCGGCACGCTGGTGGGCGCCGCGCTCGACGGAAAGCGCGTGCTGGTGGTCGACGACGTGCTGACCGCGGGCACCGCCGTGCGCGAGGCCCTCGACCTGATCCGCGCCGGCGGCGGCATCCCCGCGGGCGTGGCCATCGCCCTCGATCGCCAGGAAGTGCTGGACGAGGCGTCCGCTGACCGCCGCTCGGCGGCGGAGCGGGTGGCGGCGCAGGCGGGCGTGCCGGTGGTGGCGATCGCCAGCCTCGCCGACCTGCTTGCGTTCACCGGCGAAACCGCGACACTGTCGGGCGAACGCGAGCGCCTGCTTGCCTACCGCGTGCGTTACGGCAGCGCGGCCGCCTGATTCGGCCGACCGGGGGGACGGACACGATGAAGACCAGACACTGGATCACCGGCGCGCTGCTGGCCACGCTGCCGATGGCGATGTTGCCGCTGGCAGCCGCGGCGCAGGCGCCCAATGCCGACAAGAAGCTCTACTGCTGGGACGAGAACGGCGTGCAGGTCTGCGGCGACACGCTGCCGGCCAGCGCGCTGGACCGCGCCCGCACCGAGATCAACGCCGCCAGCGGCAACCGCACCGGCCAGGTGCCGCGCGCGCTGACCGGCGACGAGCGCGCCGCCGCGGCGGTCGCGGCCCGCGTGGCCGCCGAGGCCGAGCAGGCGGAGGCCGATCGCCATCGCCGCGACCTCGCGATGATCGAGTCCTACGCCACCGAGAACGACCTGCGCCGCGCCTACGGCGAGCGCATCACCCTGGTCGAGGAGTCGCTGAAGACCTCGGAGCTCAGCATCGCGAACCTGCGCCAGAGCCTGCTGTCGCTGCTGCGCCAGGCCGCCGAGCTCGAGCTGCTCGGGCAGCCGGTGGGCAAGGCGCTGGTCGACGGCATCCACGCCCAGCACGGCGACCTCGCCCGCCAGCAGGCGATCATGGAGCGCCAGCTGGCCGACCGCGCGTCGCTGGGCAGCGACCTGGATGGTGCCCTCGAGCGCTATCGGAGCATGAAGGGCGGCTAGGAGCCGGCCAGCCTGCACCTGTGGGAGCCGCTTCCGCGGTCCGCGCTAGAACGGCAGCGGCAGGTCCGGGTCCAGCGCCAGCAGCTGCGTGCGGAATTCGCCGCGGATGCGGTCCAGCGCCTCCTGGCTGTCGGCGTCGAAGCGCAGCACCAGCACCGGCGTGGTGTTGGAGGCGCGCACCAGTCCCCAGCCGTCCGGGAAGTCGACGCGCAGGCCGTCGATCGTCGACGGGCGCGCGCCGCCCTCGAACTTCGCCTGCGCGACGAAGCGCTCGACGAAGGCGTGCGGATTGCCGCCGGGTGCATCGACCTTGATCTCGGGCGTGGAGATGCCGGCCGGCAGCGCCGCCAGCACGTCCGAGGGCTCCTCCGGGCGCGAGGCCAGGATCTCCAGCAGGCGCGCGGCGGCGTAGATGCCGTCGTCGAAGCCGTACCAGCGCTCGCCGAAGAAGAAATGGCCGCTCATCTCGCCGGCGAGTTCCGCCTCGGTCTCGCGCATCTTGGCCTTGATCAGCGAATGCCCGGTCTTCCACATCAGCGGGCTGCCGCCATGGCGCAGGATGTGGCCCTGCAGGCGGCCGGTGCACTTCACGTCGTACACGATCACCGCGCCCGGGTTGCGCTCCAGCACGTCGGCGGCGAACAGCATCAGCAGGCGGTCGGGGAAGATGTTCTCGCCGGTCTTCGTCACCACGCCCAGGCGGTCGCCGTCGCCGTCGAAGGCGATGCCGAGGTCCGCGTCGAAGCGCTTCACCATCTCGACCAGGTCGGTGAGGTTGTGCGGCTCGCTCGGGTCCGGGTGGTGGTTGGGGAACGTGCCGTCGATCTCGCAGAACAGCGGCTCGACGTGGGCGCCGATCGCTTCCAGCACGCGCGGACCGATCTCGCCGGCCACGCCGTTGCCGGCATCGACCACCACCTTCAGCGGACGGTCGACCTGGACGTCGGAGGCGATGCGGTCGACGTAGTCCGACGCGATGTCGCGCTCGGTCACGCCGCCCGGCGACGGCGCGGTGTACAGCCGGTCCTCGGCGATGCGCGCGTAGAGGTCGGTGACCGCGTCGCCCGACAGCGTCTCGCCGCCGACCACGATCTTGAAGCCGTTGTAGTCCGGCGGGTTGTGGCTGCCGGTCACCGAGACGCAGCAGCCGGTGCGCAGCTGGTAGGCGCCGAAGTACACCACCGGCGTCGGCACCATGCCGATGTCGATCACGTCGCGGCCGGCCTTGCGCAGGCCCGCGGTGAGCCCGGCCACCATGTCGGGGCCGGAGAGGCGGCCGTCGCGGCCGACCACGATGTCCTTCAGGCCCTGCTCGTGCATCAGCGACCCGATCGCATGGCCGATCAGCTCGGCCACGCCGATGTCGAGCGACTGCCCGACGATGCCGCGGATGTCGTAGGCGCGGAAGATGCCGGGGTCGATCGCGACCGCGGCCGGGCGGGTTTCGCGCACGGGCGTGGCGCTTTGCTCAGTGTCCATCACGGGTTCCATTTCGAGGGCCTGCTCCAGGGTGGGGGCCGCGGCGGCCTCCTCGCTCTCCGGCCGGCCCACCAGGCTCGGCAGGCGCGACAGCACGTAGGCCAGCAGCAGCAGGATCGCCGCGACCACGATCGAAGGCAGCGCGGCCAGGCCGAACAGCGCGGCCGGCCGCGGCGGCAGGCCCGCGGCCACGCGCAGGCCGGTGCCGTCCACCGGCACGGCCATGCGTTCCGCGGATGCCGCGTAATCAGGGTCGCCGCGATCGGCCAGGGTGAAGCCGCCCTGGCGCAGCGCGAGATAGGTGGAGCCGGGCACGTCGACGGCATCGAGGCCGGCCACCGCGCGCGCCAGCGGCAGGCGCACGTAGGCCACGCCGACCAGGGTCTCGCCGACCCGCGCGGGCATCGCCAGCGCCAGGCGCGGCGCATCGCCGTCGCGGACCACCCACATCACCGGCCGGCCTTCGGTCATCGCGGCCTCGGCCACGGCGATGCGGCCGTAGCCCGCCTGCGCGGCCGTGGCATAGGCCTCGGCCAGCCCGGTGTCGTGGATCGTCGCGGACTCCAGGTTCGGCCAGTCGCGGCCGAGCGCGGCGGAGGCCGCGGCGAGGTCCCCGTCCGCGAGCGCGGCGCGCACCGGCGTCGAGGCCATGCGCTCCTCGAGCCGCGCGAGCTCGGCCTGCAGCGCGCGTCCGGTGGACTGCGCCAGCGCGTCGCGGGTGGTCGCCAGCTGGCTGCGGCGCGTGCCGTCCTGCATCTGCTGCCAGCCGGTCCAGGCCAGCCACGCCGCCAGCAGCACCAGCAGTGCCGCCAGCAGCTGCAGCGCCCGCCGCGACTGGACCACGGCCTGGCGCGTCTTGTTCGATAGCTTCACGTTCGATGCTCCCCGGGTCAGCGCACGCCGGTATGGCCGAAGCCACCCGCGCCCCGCGCGCTCTGGTCGAAAGTATCCACCACCCGCAGCCCTGCGCGCACGACCGGCACCAGCACCAGCTGGGCGATGCGGTCGCCGGGCTGTACGGTGTAGGCCTCGCGCGAGCGGTTCCACAGGCTGACCATCAGCGGTCCCTGGTAATCGGCGTCGATCAGGCCGGTGCCGTTGCCCAGCACCAGCCCGTGGCGATGTCCAAGGCCCGAGCGCGGCAGCACCATCGCGCACAGGCCGGGATCGGCGATGTGGATCGCGATGCCCGACGGCACCAGCGCGGTGTCGCCGCCGGCGAGCTCCAGCGGTGCGTCGATGGCCGCGCGCAGGTCGAGCCCTGCGCTGCCCGCGGTGGCGTGCTCCGGCAGCGGCCACTCGCCGCCGATGCGCGGGTCGAGGATCTTCAGGTCGAGCGTGTGCGGCATGGGGCGGGGCGGTCCTTGTCGGTCGGTCACGGCAGGCGCGCGGCCACGAGGTCGAGCAGCGCGTCGGCCAGCGCGGTCTTCGCCGCGGGGCCGAGCACGCGCACGCCCGTGGCATCGAAGACGTGCAGGGTGTTGTCGTCGGCCTCGAAGCCGCTGCCGGCCATGCCGACGAGGTTGCCGGCGATCATGTCCACGCGCTTGCAGCGCAGCTTGTCGCGGGCATTGTCGGCGAGGTCGCCGGTCTCGGCGGCGAAGCCGACCACCAGGCGCGGGCGCTGCGGGTGCGCGGCGACGTCGGCGAGGATGTCGGCGGTGCGCACCAGCTCCAGCACCAGGCCGTCCGTGCCGGGCTGCTTCTTGAGCTTGCCGCCTGCGACCGTGGCCGGGGTGAAGTCGGCGACGGCGGCGGCGCCGACGTAGACATCGGCCGGCAGCGCGGACAGCACCGCGTCGTGCATCTGCGCGGCCGAGCGCACGTCGCGGCGTTCGACGCCGGCCGGCGTGTCCAGCGCCACCGGTCCGGCGACCAGCACGGTGTCGGCGCCGCGCCGCGCGGCCGCGGCGGCGATGGCGAATCCGGTCTTGCCGCTGCTGCGGTTGCCGACGAAGCGCACCGGATCGATGTCCTCGAACGTCGGCCCGGCGCTGACCACCACGCGCAGGCCGGCGAGGTCTCCGACGGTCATGCCGCCGGGGCCGCCAGCGCGGCGACGATGTCCAGCGGTTCGGCCATGCGGCCCGGGCCCGACTCGCCCTCGGCCAGCGGCCCGTCCACCGGCCCGACCACCCGTGCGCCGCGTTCGCGCAGGCGCGCCATGTTGGCCTGCGTCGCCGGGTGCAGCCACATGCGGTGGTTCATCGCCGGGGCCAGCGCCAGCGGCGCCGTCGTGGCCAGGCACAGCGTGGTCACCAGGTTGTCGGCGAACCCGTTGGCGAGCTTGGCCAGCGTGTTGGCGGTGGCCGGCGCGACCAGCACCCGGGTCGCCCAGCGGGCCAGTTCGATGTGGCCCATCGCGGCCTCGGCCGCCGGATCCCACAGCGACGTGCGCACGGTTTCGCCCGACAGCGCCTGGAAGGTGGTGGCACCGACGAAATGCGTCGCGCCCTCGGTCATCGCGACGCGCACCTGCGCGCCGGCGTCGCGCAGCCGGCGCACGAGGTCGGCGGACTTGTATGCGGCGATGCCGCCGCACACGCAGAGGAGGATGCGTTCGCCATCGAGTGGGCTGTGGGCACTGGCCATGCGCGCTCGGAGTGTCCTGACCCGGGAAGGGTTCGACAGCTTACCCGAACGGCCTTGGCCGGCCGGCGGCGGCGCTGGCGCCAATCGCGTGCAATGGCGCCACGTCGGCTGCCGGCGCAGGCGCCCCCCGACACCTGCCACGCGGTGCCCTTCCCCTGCCGCGACGCGCCGGCGGCCGACGACCACTTTGGAGACCCCGTGATGCATATCCGCGACTGGCCCAGCGGCGAACGTCCGCGCGAGAAGCTGCTCGCCCGCGGTGCCGCGGTGCTGTCGGACGCCGAACTGCTGGCGTTGTTCCTCGGCTCGGGCGTGCGCGGGCTGGACGCGGTGGCCACCGCGCGCCGGCTGCTGGCCGACCATGGCCCGCTGCGGCGGCTGCTGGAGCTCCCGGCTGCCGACCTGCTCAAGCTGCCCGGGCTGGGGCCGGCGAGCGCCTGCCAGCTGGCCGCGGCGCTGGAGCTGGCCAGCCGCCACATGGCCTCGCGCCTGGAGCGCGGCGAGGCGCTGACCGATCCGCAGGCCGCGGGCCGCTATTTCGCCCAGCGCCTGCGCGGCCATCCCAGCGAGGTGTTCGCGGCTCTGTTCCTCGACACCCGCCACCGCGCGCTGGCCTTCGAGGAGCTGTTCCGCGGCACGGTGGACGGCGCCGAGGTGCACCCGCGCGAGGTCGTGCGGCGGGCCCTGGCGCACAACGCCGCCGCGGTCATCGTCGGCCACAACCATCCGAGCGGCAGCAGCGAACCCAGCGCCGCCGACCGCGCGGTGACCGCGCGGCTCAAGCAGGCCCTGCACCTGGTCGATGTCCGCCTGCTGGACCATTTCGTCATCGGCGACGGCGCGCCGGTCTCGCTGGCGGCGCGCGGCTGGGTCTAGGCGGGGATGCCGGGGCTGCGGTCGCGGCTGCGCCGGGCCGCCGTGGCCGCCTCGCGTACAATGTGCAGCCGTACGCCGCAGTCCCAGACCCAGTGAAATCAACGCTCAAGGCCCTGGTCGAACAGGGCATCGCCGCCCTCCGCGAACAGGGCACCCTGCCCCCCGACCTGGCCGCGCCCGATTTCGTCATCGAGCGTCCCAAGGACCGCGCGCACGGCGACTTTTCCAGCAACGCCGCGATGCTGCTGGCGAAGCCCGCGCGCAGCAACCCGCGCGCGATCGCCCAGGCGCTGGTGGACGCGATCCCGGCCGGCGGCGACATCGCCGCGGTGGAGATCGCCGGCCCCGGCTTCCTCAACTTCCGCCTTTCGGCCGACGCCTGGCAGCGCCAACTGCGCGACGTGCACGCGCAGGGCCCGGCCTACGGCCGCAATGCCAGCGGCGCGGGGCGCGTGGCCGGCGTCGAATACGTCTCGGCCAATCCCACCGGCCCGCTCCACGTCGGCCACGGCCGCGCGGCGGTGATCGGCGACTGCATCGCGCGCGTGCTCGATGCCAACGGCTGGGACGTGAAGCGCGAGTTCTACTACAACGACGCCGGCGTGCAGATCGAGAACCTGACCCGCTCGGTGCAGGCGCGCGCGCGCGGCATCCGCCCGGACGACGCCGGCTGGCCCGAGGACGGCTACCGTGGCGACTACATCGCCGACGTGGCCCGCGCCTTCCTCGATCGCGAGAGCGTCGAGGTCGAAGGCCAGGTCGTGCACGGCACCGGCGACGCCGACGACACCGACGCCGTCCGGCGCTTCGCCGTCGCCTGGCTGCGCAACGAGCAGAACGGCGACCTGGCGGCCTTCGGCGTGTCCTTCGACGTCTACTTCCTCGAGTCCTCGCTGTATGCCGGGGGCAAGGTCGAGGACACCGTGCGCCAGCTGGTCGAACGTGGCCATGCCTACGAAGAGGGCGGCGCGCTGTGGCTGCGCACGACCGCCTTCGGCGACGACAAGGACCGCGTGATGCGCAAGTCCGACGGCACCTACACCTATTTCGTGCCCGACGTCGCCTACCACCTGTCCAAGTGGCAGCGCGGCTACGAACGCGCGATCACCGAGCTCGGCGCCGACCACCATGGCTCGCTGGCGCGGGTGAAGGCCGGCCTGCAGGCGCTCGACGCCGGCATCCCGCAGGGCTATCCCGAATACGTGCTGCACCAGATGGTCACGGTGATGCGCGGCGGGGAGGAAGTGAAGCTCTCGAAGCGCGCGGGCAGCTACCTCACCCTGCGCGACCTGATCGACGAGGCCGGGCGCGACGCCACGCGCTGGTTCCTGGTCGCGCGCAAGCCCGACTCGCAGCTGGTGTTCGACATCGACCTGGCGCGCAGCCAGTCGCTCGACAACCCGGTCTACTACGTGCAGCTCTCGCACGCGCGCATCTGCGGCCTGATGCGCCAGGTGGACGAGCGCGGCCTGGCCTTCGACCTGGACAACGGCCTGGCGCAGGCGCTGGACCTGGACAGCGCCGCCACCCTGGAACTGGTGACCTCGATCAGCCGCTGGCCGGAGCTGCTCGCGGCCGCCGGACAGCTGCTCGAACCGCACCTGGTGGCGCAATACCTGCTGGAGCTGGCACAGGCCTTCCAGTCGTATTACAACGACCACCAGTTCCTGGTGGATGAGGCCGACGTCCGCGACGGACGCCTGGCCCTGGCCCTGGCCACCCGCCAGGTGCTCGCGAACGGATTGGGCGTGCTGGGCGTGCAGGCCCCGGAGGCGATGTAAGTGGCAGTCAAGCGTGGCAAGTCCCAGGCACGGCGCAACAGCGGCAGCAGCGCGTCGCTGCCGGGATGGGCCTGGATGATCATCGGCGTGCTGCTGACCATCGTGGTGGTGATGGCGGCGCCGAAGCTGCTGAAGTCCGGCAGCGACCAGGGCTTCTTCCGGCCGACGCCGAACCCGGACGCGACGCCTGCCGTCGCCAGCCCCGAGGCCGGCGAGAGCGTCGCCGATGACGCGCCGGCACCGACGCGCCCGTCGCAGTCGGGACGCCCGCAGGACGATGCCGCGGCCGGCACGCAGTACGACTTCTACACCCTGCTGCCGGGCCAGGAAGTGGCCATGACCGACGCCGAACTGGCCGCGAGCGCGCGCGCCGAGCAGGAGCGCCAGGCCGAGCTGCTGGCCCGCGAGCGCGCCGCGCAGCAGCGCGAGCTGGATGCCGATGCCGCGGAGCTGGCGGCGGATGCCCCGGCCCCTGCGGCGACGCCGACGCGGCCGGCCACGCCGGCACCGGCGGCCACCGCGACGCCCGCGGCGGCGCCCGCGGCCACCGCGTCGGCGCCGGCCGCCGACGGCGTGCGCTACATCCTCCAGGCCGGCTCGTTCGCCAGCAACACCGACGCCGAGGCGCTGAAGGCGCGCATCGCCATGCTCGGCCTGGTCGCCCGCGTCGAACAGGCCGACATCGACGGCCGCGCCATGTATCGGGTGCGGATGGGGCCCTATGGCACCGCCTCGGAGCTGGCCGAAGCCAAGCAGAAGCTCGGCAACGGCGGGCTCGAAGCGCTGGCGATCCGCGCCCGCTGACGGCATGAAGACCCTGCTCGTCACCGGCGCCACGGCCGGATTCGGCGCCGCGATCGTCGAGCGTTTCGTCTCCGGCGGCTGGCGCGCCATCGCCACCGGGCGCCGGCAGGACCGCTTGGATGCGCTCGCCGACCGCCTCGGCCGCGAGCGCGTGCACACCGCCTGCTTCGACATCCGCGACGCCGACGCCATGGGTGCCGCGATCGATGCGATTCCGGCACCGTTCCGCGACGTCGACCTGCTGGTCAACAACGCCGGACTGGCGCTGGGCACCGCGCCGGCACAGGCCTGCGACCTCGCCCAGTGGCGGCAGATGATCGACACCAACGTCACCGCGCTGGTCACGATGACACACCGGCTGCTGCCGGTGCTCATCGAACGCCGCGGCGCGATCGTCAACATCGGCTCGGTCGCGGGCGTCTATCCGTACCCCGGTGGCAACGTCTATGGCGCCACCAAGGCCTTCGTCGACCAGTTCTCGCTGAACCTGCGCTCGGACCTGCACGGCACCGGCGTGCGCGTGAGCGTGATCGAGCCCGGGCTGGCGGAAACCGAGTTCACCCTCGTGCGCACCGGCGGCGACCAGGGCGCTTCCGACGCGCTGTACGCGGGAACGCAGCCGATCACGGCCGCCGACGTGGCCGAATCCACCTGGTGGATCGCCACCCTGCCGCCGCACCTCAACATCAACCGCCTGGAAGTCATGCCGGTGAGCCAGTCGCTGGCCGGACTGCAGGTCCACCGGGCGCCGTGAATCCCTGGCTGGCGATGCTCGCGATCGTCGCCATCGGCGCGGTGCTGCCGCTGCAGGGGCTGGTCAATGCGCGCCTGGCGGGCGCGCTGCACGGGCCGGTGATGGCGGCCTTCGTCTCGTTCCTGGTCGGCAGCGTGGTGCTGGGCGCCTGGCTGCTGGCGATGCGCACGCCCTGGGGCGCGGCGCCCGACGCGCGCTTCCCGGCGTGGATCTGGATCGGCGGCGTGCTCGGCGCGGTCTATGTCGCGGTGTTCACCCTGCTGATCCCGCGCGTGGGCGCGGCTTCGGCGATCTGCCTGGCGGTGCTGGGCCAGGTGGTGGCGTCACTCGCGCTCGACCACTTCGGCGTCCTGCAGGCGCAGCGCCCCGCCGACTGGACGCGGATCGCGGGCGCGACCCTGGTGCTCCTCGGCGTCCTGCTCGTCGCCGCGCCCTGGCGCGCCACGCCGCCGCCACCCCTGTAGGAGCGGCTACAGCCGCGATCAGATCCAGCACGCAGGCCCGATCAGCCCCGCGCACTGTAGGAGCGGCTACAGCCGCGATCAGCCGTGACGCCGAAGCGATCGCGGCTGTAGCCGCTCCTACAGTGCATGCGTGGGCGTTCAGTCGAGGGGTGTGTCGTCCAGGTAGGTATAGCCGGTGAGGCCGGCTTCCAGCGCGGCGCGCAGGTTGGTCGCCTCGTCGGCGGGCAGCGCGGCGGCGGCGACCTTGGCGTCGTACTCGGCGCGCAGGTCGTCCAGCGCGTAGCCGACGTAGTCGAGCATCACGTCGGTGGTGTCGCCGCGGCGCTGCTGGGCGATGGCATAGCCCTCGCCATCCACCTTCACTGCGATCACGTCGGTGTCGCCGAACAGGTTGTGGATGTCGCCCAGGATTTCCTGGTAGGCACCCACCAGGAAGAAGCCCAGGCGGTAGCTTTCACCGGCGCGCAGTTCGTGCAGCGGCAGCGAGCTGTCCAGGTCCTCGTTCTCGACGTAGGTGTCGATCTTGCCGTCGGAGTCGCAGGTCAGGTCGGCGATGGTGCCGCGACGCGTGGGCGCCTCGTCCAGGCGCTCGATCGGCACGATCGGGAACACCTGGTCGATCGCCCAGACGTCGGGCATCGATTCGAACACGCTGAAGTTGACGAAGTACTTGTCGACCAGGCGCTCGTTGAGCTCGTCGAGCACGGCACGGTGGCTCTTCTCGTCGTAGGTCAGCCGCGCCTTCACGGCGTGGGCGATGGCATAGAACAGGTCGTCGATGCGCGCGCGGTGCACCAGGTCGAGCTGGCCGAGCGCGTACAGGCTCAGGCCCTCGGCGTGGTGGTGCTGGGCTTCCTGGAACAGCTCGACCGCCGGACGCTCCTCCAGCTCCGAGTGGATGTCGCGCAGGTGGCGGATCACCGCCGGCTCGTCGTCGTGCGCGTCCGGCACGCGGCCCTCGGGCGCGGCTTCGACCTCGGACACGTTGGCCACCAGCACCGCGTGGTGCGCGGTCATCGCGCGCCCGCACTCCGTCACCAGCCGCGGCTGGCGCAGGCCGGCCTCGGCGCAGGCGTCGGCCAGCGGCTGCACGATATTGGACGCGTACTGCGCCATGCCGTAGTTGACCGAGTTGTAGCTGCGCGAGCGCGTGCCCTCGTAGTCGATACCGAGGCCGCCGCCGACGTCGACGTAATCGATCGACGCGCCGAGCTGCGACAGTTCGACGAAATAGCGCGTCGCCTCGCGCATGCCGCGCGCGATATCGCGCACGTTGGAGATCTGCGAACCCATGTGGAAATGCAGCAGCTTCAGCGCGTCGCCCATGCCGGCATCGCGCAGCGACTTCCACAGGTCCAGCAGCTGACGCGGGCTGAGGCCGAATTTGGCCTTGTCGCCGCCGGAGTTCTGCCACTTGCCCGCGCCCAGCGAGGCCAGGCGCATGCGAACGCCAAGCACCGGCGCCACGCCCAGCGCCTTCGACTCCTCCATGACCAACTTCAGCTCGGAGGGCTTCTCCACCACGATGAAGACGTTCATGCCCAGCTTGCGGCCGATCAGCGCCAGGCGGATGTACTCGCGGTCCTTGTAGCCGTTGCAGATCACCAGGCCGCCCGGGCGCGAGAGCGCCAGCACTGCCATCAGCTCCGGCTTGCTGCCCGCTTCCAGTCCGAAGCCTTCGCCGGCGTGCGAGGCCAGCGTTCCGGCCACGCCGCGATGCTGGTTGACCTTGATCGGATAGACCGCCGTGTAGCCGCCGGTGTAGTCCCAGTCGGCCTGCGCCTGCGCGAATGCCGACTGCAGCGCGCCCAGGCGGTCGCCCAGCACGTCGGGGAAGCGCACCAGCATCGGCAGGTTCGCGCCCTGGTCCAGCGCACGATCCACGACCTCGGGCAGCGGGATCGACGGTCCGCCCGCGCCGCGCGGCCGGACCACCACGCGGCCGGCGCCGTCGACGTCGAAATAACCCGAGGACCAGTGCGGGATCGAATAGGTCTTGCGGGCTTGGTCGATGGACCAGGCGGTCATGGGCGGAGATCCGGGGCACGTGAAGGGATCCGCATTCTAGCCTTCGGGGCGGCAACTCCCCGTGCAAACGTCGCCAGCGAACGCCGTTCCGCCGCTGGCCGCTCGCGCCAGCCACGCGGTCCCTGTCGGGGAAGCGCAACGACATGCAGGACCGTTGCGATTCCCGCTGTGCAAGGCGTGGCGACATGCCCGACCGGGGCCGTCCGCTACAATCCGCGGCCTTCGCTCCCGCTTCCGGACGCCCGCAATGACCGCCCCGACCTGGCTTTACGAGAACTTCGATCCCGCCGGCTCCGCCATCGGCTACCGCGTCACGCGCAAGCTCGACGAGGTGCAGTCGCCGTTCCAGAAGATCGAGATCTTCGAATCGACCGACTGGGGCAACGTCATGCTCATCGACGGCGCGATGATGGTCACCACGCGCGACAACTTCCTCTACCACGAGATGATGACGCACCCGGCATTGTTTACCCATGCCGACCCGAAGCAGGTGGTGATCATCGGCGGCGGCGACTGCGGCACGCTGCGCGAGGTGCTGAAGCATCCGGGCGTCGAGAAGGCCGTGCAGTGCGACATCGACGAGCAGGTCACGCGCATGGCGGAGAAGTATTTCCCCGAGCTGTGCGAATCCAACACTGATCCGCGCGCCGACGTGATGTTCGACGACGGCATCGCCTACATGGCGAACTGCGCGCCGGGAAGCCTGGACGTGGTGATCGTGGATTCGACCGACCCGGTGGGCCCGGCCGAAGGACTGTTCAACAAGAGCTTCTTCGAGAGCTGCTTCCGCGCGCTCAAGGACGACGGCATCCTGGTGCAGCAGTCGGAGTCGCCGCTGGTGCTGCTGGAGCTGATCCAGGCCATGCGCGCCGAGATGGGCAAGGCCGGCTTCGACAGCTTCCAGACGCTGCCCTTCCCGCAGCCCTGCTACCCCACCGGCTGGTGGAGCTGCACGCTGGCGCGCAAGGGCGGTCGTGGGTTCGGCTTCCGCGAGGACGACGCGCGCGAGAAGGACTTCGACACGAAGTACTACAGCGCCGACATCCACAAGGCCGCACAGGTGCTGCCGCCGTTCGTGGCCGAAGCGCTGGGCTGAAGCGCGCGCGCCGCGCCCTGCAGGAGCGGCTACAGCCGCGATCCCGGCCTGCCGGGACCGCCGCCGCCAGGACCGAACGCCGATCGCGGCTGTAGCCGCTCCTACAGACGCTCTTACAGGCGCTCCTACAGGGCGTCGGAGTCCAGCTCGCCGGTGCGGATGCGCACCACGCGCTCGAGTTCGTACACGAAGACCTTGCCGTCGCCGATCTTGCCGGTCGAGGCCGCCTTGAGGATGGCCTCGGTGACCAGCTCGGCCTGGTCGTCGGTGACCGCGACCTCGAGCTTGATCTTGGGCAGGAAATCGATCACGTACTCGGCGCCGCGGTAGAGCTCGGTGTGGCCCTTCTGCCGGCCGAAGCCCTTGACCTCGGTGACGGTGATCCCGGCCACGCCGGCTTCCGACAGCGCCTCGCGCACGTCGTCGAGCTTGAACGGCTTGATGATCGCCATGATCATCTTCATCACGCGGTCTCCGCTTTCGGTGCGCGCAGGATACCGCGGCCCGGGCGGCGGACGGGCCTTTTCCCACATCCCCGCGCGCCTGCACCCGATGGCGCGCGACCCCCGCCGCGGCCAGGCTGCAGGCAACACCGGAGGACACCCCACATGATCGACCTCGGACACATCGACGACCTTGCCCGCCGCCTCAGTGGCCTGGTTCCCCCGGGCCTGCGCGAGAGCCGCGAAGAGCTGCAGGAGAACTTCAAGTCGGTCCTGCAGGCCGGCCTGGCGCGGCTCGACCTGGTGACGCGCGAGGAATTCGACGTGCAGCAGGCGGTGCTCCTGCGCACCCGCGAGAAGCTCGAGGCCCTGCAGGCGCAGGTCTCGCAGCTCGAATCCCAGCTCGGCGCAGGCGGCAGCGCCGCGCCGATGGCGCCGCCGCCGCAGTCCCAGCAACCCCACTGAGGCCACCGCCATGGCGGGGCTCGCGATCGTGCACGGCCGTGCACGCGCCGGCGTGCGCGCGCCGGAAGTGACGGTCGAGGTCTACATGAGCGGCGGACTGCCGCGCATGTCGATGGTCGGGCTGCCGCAGGCCGCGGTGCGCGAGTCCAAGGACCGGGTGCGCGCCGCGATCCGCTGCGCCCAGTACGAATTCCCGCCGCGCGTGACCACGGTGAACCTGGCGCCGGCCGACCTGCCCAAGGGCGGCGGCCGTTTCGACCTGCCGATCGCGCTGGGCATCCTCGCGGCCAGTGACCAGCTGCCGCAGGCGGCGCTTGCCGGCCACGAGTTCATGGGCGAGCTCGGCCTGGCCGGGGAGCTGCGCGCGGTCGACGGTGTGCTGCCGGCTGCGCTGGCCTGCGGCGAGGCCGGTCGCGTACTGGTGGTGCCTGTCGGCAACGGGGCCGAGGCGGCACTGGCACGCGGCGTCGACGTGCGCGTGGCCCGTACGCTGTCGGAGGTGTGCGCGCATCTCACCGGACAGCGCGTCCTGCCGCGGGCCGCGGCCGATCCGGGAGGCAGGACGGGCGCGACCGGCAGCCCGGACCTCGCCGACGTGCGCGGCCAGCTGCGCGCGCGACGGGCACTGGAGATCGCCGCCAGCGGCGGACACCACCTGCTGCTGAGCGGCAGCCCGGGCTGCGGCAAGACCCTGCTGGCCTCGCGCCTGCCCGGGATCCTGCCCGAGGCCAGCGAGGCCGAAGCACTGGAGACCGCCGCGATCGCCTCGATCAGCGGCCGCGGCATCGACCCGGCTCGCTGGCGGCAGCGGCCGTTCCGCGCCCCGCACCACACGGCCAGCGCCATCGCCCTGGTGGGCGGCAGCGGCGAGCCGCGTCCGGGCGAGATCTCGCTGGCGCACAACGGCGTGCTGTTCCTCGACGAGCTGCCCGAGTGGAGCAGGAGCGTCCTCGAAGTGCTGCGCGAGCCGCTGGAGTCGGGCACGGTCACGGTCTCGCGCGCCGCGCGGCAGAGCGAGTTCCCGGCGCGCTTCCAGCTCGTCGCGGCGATGAATCCGTGTCCCTGCGGCTGGGCGGGCGATCCCTCGGGCCGCTGCCAATGCAGCCTCGACGCCGTGCAGCGCTACCGCATGCGCGTGTCCGGCCCGCTGCTCGACCGCATCGACCTGCACGTCGACGTTCCGCGCATGTCGCCCGCGGAGCTGCGGCCGGATGCGCCGGCCGGCGAGGCCAGCGCGGCCGTGCGGGCCCGAGTCGAGGCCGCGCGCGGACGACAGCTCGCGCGTGCAGGCGTGCTCAATGCGCACCTCGACCAGGCCGGTACCGCCGCGCATTGCCGCCTGGCGGACGGCGACCAGGCGTTGCTGGAGCGCGCGATCGACAGCCTGCAGCTGTCGGCCCGCGCCATGCATCGGATCCTGCGCGTCGCGCGCACGATCGCCGACCTCGATGGCCGCGACGCCATCGGCAGCGCGCACCTGGCCGAGGCCCTCGGCTATCGCGGCTTCGTCGCGCAGTAGCGCCGGCCGGCCCCGCGGATCGGGAGCCGCCGGCGGCCCGCAGCGCGATCAGGCGACCGCGGCCTGGAACTGCTCTTCCTCGGTCGAACCGGCGAGCGCCGTGGTCGACGACTGCCCCTGCTGGATCGCCTGGGTCACCGCGTCGAAATAGCCGGTGCCGACCTCGCGCTGGTGCTTGACCGCGGTGAAGCCCTTGTCGGCCGCCGCGAACTCCGACTCCTGCAGCTCCACGAAGGCGCTCATCTGGCGGCGCGCATAGCCGTGCGCGAGGTTGAACATCGAGTAGTTCAGCGCATGGAAGCCGGCGAGCGTGATGAACTGGAACTTGTAGCCGTAGGTCGCGATCTCGTCCTGGAATCGGGCGATCGTGGCGTCGTCCAGGTTCTTCTTCCAGTTGAAGCTCGGCGAGCAGTTGTAG
Organism: Luteimonas sp. MC1750; assembly: GCF_016615955.1. NCBI lineage: Bacteria > Pseudomonadati > Pseudomonadota > Gammaproteobacteria > Lysobacterales > Lysobacteraceae > Luteimonas > Luteimonas sp. MC1750. Next base: position 189,083 of record NZ_CP067113.1, on the reverse strand, counting down.
GCCAGCATCTTGCCCGGGTACTTCTCGTGGATGGCCTCGGCGAAGGCGCGGGCGAAGCCGAGGTCGGGCTTGCCGGTCTCGCACCACACCAGGTCCGCGTAGGGCGCATAGGCCAGGCCGCGACTGATCGCCTGGTCGAGGCCGTTGCGGGTCTTGTAGAAGCCCTCGACGGTGCGCTCGCCGGTGGTGAACGGGCGATCGTTGTCGTCGACGTCGCTGGTCAGCAGATCCGCCGCCTCGGCGTCGGTACGCGCGACCAGCATCGTCGGCACGCCGCAGACATCGGCCGCCAGGCGTGCGGCATTGAGCTTCTCCACGGCCTCGCGCGTGGGCACCAGCACCTTGCCGCCCATGTGGCCGCACTTCTTGACGCTGGCCAGCTGGTCCTCGAAGTGCACGCCGGCCGCACCCGCCTCGATCATCGCCTTCATCAGCTCGAAGGCGTTGAGCACGCCGCCGAAGCCGGCCTCGGCGTCGGCCACGATCGGCTGCAGGAAGTCGATCGAGTCGTCGCCCTCGGCGTGGTGCAGCTGGTCGGCGCGCAGCAGCGCGTTGTTGATGCGCTTGACCACCGCCGGCACCGAGTCGGCGGGATACAGCGACTGGTCGGGATACATCTGGCCCGCGAGGTTGGCGTCGGCCGCCACCTGCCAGCCGGACAGGTAGATCGCCTTCAGCCCGGCCTTGACCTGCTGCATGGCCTGGTTGCCGGTCAGCGCGCCCAGCGCGTTGACGTAGGGGCGCTGGTGCAGCGAACCCCAGAGCTTCTCCGCGCCCAGGCGCGCCAGCGAATGTTCGACGTGCACGGTGCCACGCAGGCGCACCACGTCGTCCGCGGAGTAGTTGCGGGTGATCCCGGCCCAGCGCGGGTTGGTGGTCCAGTCGGTGCGGATGGCGTCGGCGTTGGGAAGCTTCGTGCTCATGTCGGGATCTCCAGTGGGTTCAGCTGCCCGCTCCCGCAGGAGCGGCTTTGTTGTAGGAGCGGCCATGGCCGCGATCCGCGGGAAGGGCGCATGCGGGTGCGGATTCTTATGAAAACGGGGTCTTGCAGGAGCGGCTGCAGCCGCGATTCGGGTTTGCGGGGATCGCGGCTGTAGCCGCTCCTACAGGAGGAGGAGGGGGCAGAGGCCGCGGGGCACGGGGTCATGAGCGCTCAAGCCAGTCGTTCGTAGGCCGGCAGGGTCAGGAACTCCTCCAGCGTCGTGCTGCGGGTCAGTTCTTCCAGCATCCCGATGGCTTCGGCAACGCGTCCCGCGCCCGGGATCGGCCCCTGCGCGGCCAGGCGCGAAGGCAGGTTCAGCAGCGCCTGTTCGAAGAGGACCTCGTCGATCACGCTGCCGTCGGCGAGATGCAGCGGCGCGTGGCCGCCATCCGCGGCGTGCAGCCACTGCCACAGCTGGGTGCGGGCGATCTCGGCGGTGGCGGCATCCTCCATCAGCCAGTGGATCGGCACGCAGCCGCTGCCGTCGAGCCAGGCGGCCAGGTAACGCACGCAGACCTCGACGTTGCCCTCGAAGCCGGCGCGGGTGATCGTGCCCAGCGGCGGCGCGATCAGCGCTTCACGGTCGACGTCGACGTCCTCGCGCGCGACCGCGTGCTGGTGGGGGCCGGGCATCGCGGCATCGAAGATCTCCCGTGCCACCGGCACCAGCGCCGGGTGCGCGACCCAGGTTCCGTCATGGCCGGCGCGTGCTTCGCGCTTCTTGTCGGCGCGCACCCGCGCCAGCGCGGCTTCGTTCGCGTCCGGGTCGCCCGAAATCGGGATCTGCGCCGCCATGCCGCCCATCGCGTGCGCGCCACGGCGGTGGCAGGTGCGCACCAGCAGCTCCGAATAGGCCTTGAGGAACGGCTGGGTCATCGTCACCTGGCCGCGCTCGGGCAGCACGCGGTCGCGATGCGCGCGGAAGGTCTTGATGTAGGAAAAGATGTAGTCCCAGCGCCCGCAGTTGAGCCCCGCGATCCGGCCGCGCAGCGCGTGCAGGATCTCGTCCATCTCGAACACCGCGGGCAGCGTCTCGACCAGCACGGTGACCTTGATGCAGTCCGCGGGCAGGCCCAGCGCCTGCTCGAGGTGCGCCAGCACGTCGTTCCAGAGCGCGGCCTCCTCCATCGACTGCAGTTTGGGCAGGTAGAGGTAGGGGCCGCGGTCCCGGGCCGCGAGCGCGGCGCCGTTGAGGACGCAGAACAGGCCGGCATCGAACAGGCTGGCCGAGATCCGCGCGCCGTCGACAAGCAGGTGCTTCTCGTCGAGGTGCCAGCCGCGCGGACGCACGATCAGCACGGCGCGTTCGGCCTCGGGCTTGAGCCGGTAGGCCTTGCCGGTGTCGCCGTCGAAGGCCAGGGTGCCGGCCACCGCCTCCCGCAGCGCGCGATGGCCGGTCAGCAGCGCGTCCCAGGTCGGTGCGGTCGAATCCTCGAAGTCGGCCATGTAGCAGCTGGCGCCGGAGTTCAGCGCGTTGATGACCATCTTCGGATCGACCGGGCCGGTGATCTCGACCCGGCGGTCGAGCAGCGCCTGCGGAAGCGCCGCCACGCGCCAGTCGCCGTCGCGGATCGCACGGGTGTCGGCGCGGAAGTCGGGAAGCTCCCCGCGGTCGAAGGCCGCCTGGCGGTCGCGGCGCGCAGCGAGCAGGGCCTGGCGTCGCGACTCGAAGCGCTGCTGCAGGCCGCCGAGGACGGCCAGGGCCGCCGCGTCCAGCAGGTCCGGGGCGGCCGTGCACCCGGCCACAATGCGGACATCGCTGACGGCATGTTGGGGCGCTGCAGACATTCCGGACTCCGGCGTGGCGTGGTTGGCCACCATCCCTGCGCCGGCTTTATTTGACAAAACAGATATAACAATGCGATTGATAAGTTGTACTTATACCTGAGGCAGGTCGCGGTCTTGAGCCCCGAACGCACGCCCCGATTCGCCTACAAGGGGGACCGCCTGAAGCCGCTGCGCGCCTTCTGCCAGGTGGCCCGGCTGGGCTCGGTCTCGCGCGCCGCCGAGGCGCTGTACGTCAGCCAGCCGGCGGTGAGCCAGCAGCTGCAGGCCCTCGAGCGCGAGCTGGGTGCGCGGCTGTTCGAGCGCAACGGCCGTCGCCTTCTGCCCACCCGCGAAGGCGAGGCCCTGTATGAACTTGCCCGCCCCCTGGTCGAGGGCATCGACGCCCTCCCGGCGGCCTTCCGACGCCAGCTGGCCGGCATGGACGCGGGCGAACTGGAGATCGCCGCCAACAGTTCGACCATCCTGTACCTGCTGCCGCGCATCGTCGGCGCCTTCCGCGAGCAGCACCCCGAGGTGCGCCTGCGCCTGCACAACACCATCAGCGCCGACGGCACCGACCTGCTGCGCGCGGACACCGTGGAGCTGGTGGTCGGCTCGATGCTCGACGTGCCCGCCGACCTCAGCTACGTGCCGGTGTATTCGTTCCAGCCCATGCTGATCACCCCGCTCGACCATCCGCTGGCGACCACGCCGCGGCTGACGCTGCAGGACATCTCCAGGCACGGGCTGATCCTGCCGCCGCAGCGACAGGTGACCTGGCGCCTGGTCGACCTGGTGTTCCAGCAGGCGCGCGTGCCCTACACGGTCTCGCTGGAGGTCGGCGGCTGGGAGGTGATCAAGCAGTACGTGGCGATGGGTCTGGGCATTTCGATCGTGAGTTCAATCTGCCTGGACGACACCGACAGCGAACGCCTCGCCATCCGCCCGCTCGACGCCTGGTTCCCGGCGCGCAGCTACGGCGTGGTGGTGCGCAAGGGCAAGGTGCTGTCACCGCAGGCGCGGGCTTTCATCGACCTGATCAAGCCCGACCTGTTCGTGCGCCGCGGCCACGAGGACAGCGGGCACTCGGAGCGCTAGCGCGCCGGGCGGGCTGTTCTTTGTGGGAGCGGCCATGGCCGCGATTGCCGCCCGCCTGGATCGCGGCCATGGCCGCTCCCACAGAAAACCTCAGTACTGCGGCAGCGGCAGCGCTTCACCCGAGAACACCGCCACGTGCGGCACGCCGTCGGCGCCGATCCAGCCGCGGTACATGCCCTCGGTGTTGAAGGGGAAGGCGACGTTGCCGTCGGCGTCCAGGGCGATCGCGCCGCCATCCCCGCCGGCACGCACGACCTCGCCGTTGATCACCGCCCCGGCCGCGACCGCGACAGGCTCGCCGCGATGGTGGACCCGCGCGCAGATCTCGTGCGCCGCCGCGGTGCGGATGTAGAACTCGCCCCAGCCCGTGCCCGAGACCGCACAGCCGGCATCGGCCCAGGTCCCGGCGCCGATGATCGGCGCGTCGCCGATCCGGCCCCCAGCGCTTGTTGGTCATGCCGCCGGTCGAGGTTCCGGCCGCGAGATGGCCGGCGGCATCGAGGGCCACCGCACCGACGGTGCCGAAGTACGCCGGCTCGTCGCCCGACGCCTCCTGCGCTCCGGCTTCGGCGCCTTCCGCCGCCTCCCTGCGCAGCGCGCGCTGCAGCTGCTCCCAGCGCCGCTCGGTCCTAAAGTACGCGGGGTCCACGCGCTCGATCCCCTGCGCCTCGGCAAAGGCCTCCGCGCCCGCGCCGGCCAGCATCACGTGCGGCGAGTGCTCCATCACCGCGCGCGCCAGCAGGATCGGGTTGCGCACGCGCTGCACCCCGGCGACCGCGCCGGCGCGACCGTCCCGCCCGTCCATCAGCGAGGCGTCGAGCTCGTTGCGTCCATCGTGGGTGAACACCGCGCCGCGACCCGCGTTGAAGGCCGGATCGTCCTCGAGCACGGTGATCGCCGCGGTCACCGCATCGAGTGCCGGCGCGCCATCGGCCAGCCGTGCGTGGCCGGCACGCAGCGCGCGTTCGAGCGCCGCGCGTGCCGCGGCCTGGTCGGCTTCGCCCAGGCCCGCGCGCACCACCCCGGCACCGCCGTGGATGGCGAGCACCGGCCGGACCGCAGCAGCGGTCGAGGCGCCGCTGGCGTCCGCGCCCTCGCCCGGCCTTGACGGGGCACCGGCGCCCGTTGCGCAGCCACCGAGCCCCAATCCGAACAGGGCGGCGATAAGCCCACCCGCAAGCCTTCGCATGTCCATTCCCTCTCCTCCCGCATCGCCGCCGCGCGGCGCCTGCGTGCATGGTCCATCAGTCGACGCCGTGGTTGCGTCCGCGCCACGGCCGGTACCACGCGCGGATGCGGCGCATGTCGGCCCCGGTGTCGTCACCGACGTGGAACAGCGGGCCGATCCCGATGACCCGGCCGGGATAGTGGAAGTACACCGGCAGCACCGGCACGTCGGCCGCGCGCGCGATCTTGAGGAAGCCGCTCTTCCAGTGTTCCACCGGCTTGCGCGTGCCCTCGGGCGCCAGCCCGAACCAGAGGCGCTCGCGGCCGCGGATCATCTCCGCCACCTGTTCCACCACGCCGGCCGAGCGGCTGCGGTCGACCGCGATCACCCCCAGCGCATGCAGCAGCCGCGACAGCGGCCACCAGAACAGTTCGCGCTTGCCCAGGATCCTGATGTCGAGGCCCAGGCCCAGCTTCACCGCAAGGCCCCAGACGCCGTCCCAGTTCGACGAATGCGGCGCCGCGATCAGCACCACGCGCGGCACGTCGGGGAATTCACCGACCACGCGCCAGCCTCCGAGAAGGAGGATCCCGCGGCCGAACCAGCGCGCGAACCGGTTTGGCCGCAGGCGCGGCACGTTCGGCGGCAGCACCGGAAGGATGTCATCGCCGGGTTCCCTCATGTGTCCTGCCGTCTCAGTCCCAGTCGCGCACGTTGCGCCCGCGCTTGATCGTACTGCGCTCGCGCTTGGCATCCATGCGCCGGGCCTTGGCGGCGCGACTGGGCCTGGTCGCCACGCGCTTCTTCGGCGCCGTGCGGCCGGACTCGATGAAGGCCGCCAGCCGCTCGCGCGCATCCTGGCGGTTGCGGTCCTGGGTGCGGAAGCGCTGCGCGTTCAGCACCAGCACACCGTCGTCGGTGAGGCGACGATCGCGTTTGGCGAGCAGGCGCTCACGCACCGCCTCGGGCAGCGAGGGCGAGTTGGCGATGTCGAAGCGCAGCTCGACCGCGGTCGCGACCTTGTTGACGTTCTGCCCGCCCGGTCCCGACGCGCGCACGAAGCGCTCGACGAGTTCGTCCTCGGGAATGGCGATGGCAGGCGGCGTGGTGGTCATGGCGTTCGGGTGTGGCAGCCGTCAGGCGTCCTGCTTAGGCGCGAAGAATGCCAGCGCACGCGCGAATTCCGCGTCGGGCGGCGCGGTGACGTGCACGCGGCGCGCCGGGTCCTGCGGATGCGGAAACGCCAGTTGCTCCGCATGCAGCAGCATGCGGTGGATGCCGAGCATGCGGAAGCTGCGGTTGTGGCGGCCGTCGCCGTGGCTGGTGTCGCCGACCAGGTGGTGCGACAGGTGCTTGAGGTGGCGGCGGATCTGGCGGAAGCGTCCGGTCTGCGGCCAGGCGCGCAGCAGCGCGTAACGCGAGGTCTCGAAGCCGGCCGAGGGGATCGGCAGCTCGGCGGTCGCCAGGCGCTCGAAGCGGGTGACCGCGGGCTTCTTCTGCGGCTTGCCCGGGCCACCGTCGAGCGGATGGTCGACGGTGAACGCCGCCTCCGCCGGCCAGCCGCGGCAGATCGCGAGATAGGCCTTGTCGACCTCGCCCGCCATCAGCGACTTGCCCAGCGTCGACGCCGTCTCGCGGTCGAAGGCCAGCAGCAGGCAGCCGCTGGTGGCGCGGTCCAGGCGGTGCACGAGGTGGATCGGGCGGCCGAACTGCGCGCGCAGGCGGTCGGCGGCGAAGTCGTCCTCGCCGCGCGCGAGCTTGCTGTCGTGGACCATGAGGCGGGCGGGCTTGTTGACCACCGCGAAACCGCCTTCGAGGTGGAGGACCGGAAGAGCCGCCGCCTCTGTAGGAGCGGCTACAGCCGCGATCGCACCAGCCGGCGGCTCGCCATCGCGGCTGTAGCCGCTCCTACAGACGGGCGACTCGGCATCGCGGCTGTTGTCGCTGTTGCAGGCCGGGGTGCTCATCGCCGGGGGAGGGCGGCGAGGACCGCCCAGAGGCCGCCGGCGGCGGCGACCCAGGCGGCCACGGGCACCGACCACAGGCGCGGGCCGCCGGCATCAAGTCCATGCAGCACGGCCGCAACCACCAAGAGCCCCACGCCCAGGATCGCCGACACCGTGCGGCGCTGCATGGCGCGCATCACCTCCACCAGTTCGCCAAGCTCCGGGGAACGCATGCCGAGCTGGTGCCGGCCCTGGACCTGCTGGGTCAGCCAGGCGTGCAGCAGCCCGGGCATCTCCGGCGCGCGCGTGGCCAGCTCGGGCAGGCGGCGGCGGAACTCGCCGGCCAGCCGCTTGGGGCTGTAACGCTCGGCCAGGATGCGTTCGAGCACCGGCCGCGCCACCGCCCAGATGTCGATCTGCGGATCCAGGTGCCGGCTGACGCCCTCGACGTTGAGCAGGGTCTTCTGCAGCAGGATCAGCTGCGGCTGCAGCGTCAGCTGGTAGCGCTGCGCGGTGCGGAACAGCTTCAGCAGCACCTCGCCCAGCGAGAACTCGGCCAGCGGCCGGGTGAAATACGGCTCACACACGCCGCGCACTGCCGCTTCCAGTTCATCCAGGCGCACGTGCGAGGGCATCCAGCCGGCCTGCACGTGCAGCTCGGCGATGCGCCGGTAGTCCTTGTTGAAGATCGCCATGAAGTTTTCGGCGAGGTAGTACTGGTCGTCGCCGGAGAGCTGGCCGACGATGCCGAAATCGAGCGCGATGAAGCGCGGGTTCATCCGCCGCGCCGGATCGTCGTCCACCCAGATGTTGCCGGCGTGGGCATCGGCGTGGAAGAAGTTGTCGCGGAAGACCTGGGTGTAGAACACCCGCACAGCCTTGGCGGCCAGCAGCTTGCGGTCCAGGCCCGCGGCCTCGATCGCCGCCAGGTCGTCGCTCGGGAAACCGCTGACGCGCTCCAGCGTGAGGATGCGCTCGGTGCTGTGCGACCACACCGGCGCCGGCACGTAGAGGTCGGTCGAGCCCTCCCAGTTGCGGCGCAGCACCGAGGCGTTGGCGCCCTCGCGCTGCAGGTCGAGTTCGGCGGCGAGCGTGGTCGCCACCTCGTCCACCACTTCGCGCGGCCGGATCCTGTCGGCGTTGGGATGCGTGCGCTCGACGAACGCGGCGATGCTGGTCAGCAGCCGGATGTCGGAGGCGATGCGCCCGGCAATGCCGGGACGCAGCACCTTCACCACCACCGCGCGCGCTGCGCCGCCGGTCGCGTCGGGCAGCAGGGCGGCATGCACCTGGGCCACCGACGCCGAGGCCAGCGGCACGGTGTCGAAGCCGGCAAAGGCCTCGGTCACGGGGCGGCCCAGCTCACGCTCGACGATGGCGCGCGCGACCTCGCCGTCGAACGGCGCGACCTGGTCCTGCAGCCGCACCAGCTCGTCGGCGATGTCCGGCGGCACCAGGTCGCGGCGCGTCGACAGCACCTGGCCGAACTTGACGAAGATCGGACCCAGCTCCTGCAGGGCGAGGCGCACGCGCGCCCCGCGCGGCAGGTCCGTCACCTCGGGCGTGGCGCGCGGCACGAACGGCCTCAGCAGCCACAGCCAGCGGCCCGCCGGCGTGCCTTCGGCGAGGGTGTGCAGGCGGTAGCGGAGGAGGACGCGCCCGATCTTCAGGGCATGCAGTCCCGACCTCACCGCGCGCCCCCGGCGACTGCGGCCAGCCGCGCGACGCGCGCGGCCATGCGTTCGACGTCGTCGCGCAACACGTCGACGTCGTCGTGGAAGGCCTCGAGCTCGAGGCGCCCGACCACGTCACGCGACTCCTCCACCACGTATTCGGCGGCGGTGGCGGCCAGTCCGCTGCCCGCGCGCCGCGCACCCTTCAGCGCGGAGGCCAGGGCGCTGGCGACCTGCACGCCCACGATGTCGCCGAAGGCGGCGACGAATGGCCGCTGCCAGTCGGGATCGAAGCGCTGCGCCAGGCGCTGCAGCGCGCGCGCGAGCTCCGCGTCGCCTTCGATGCGCAGGCGTCCGCTGGGCGTCGCGTGCGAGTCGTCGCCGGCCGCGAGCATCCCGCGCAGCTGGCCCAGCAGGCCGCCCAGCGTGGTGCGCACCGACAGGTCGGGCTCGGCGGCATCGTCGGCCGGTCCGACGCGGAGGGCCTCGCCGTCCACGCGGATCGACATCGCCAGCGGCGGCGCGGCCAGGTGCAGCGCGACACGCCGTCCGTCCAGCCGCGACAGCGCCTGGCGGGTGTCGTCATCCAGGGCGAGCGCGCGGTTGAGCGCCATCTCCAGCGCGCGGCCGGCCAGCGGCTTCAAGCCGGACAGGGGAAAGGGGGAAGAGGCCATGGCCGCATTGTAGCGGCCCGCCCGGGGCGCCCAGCGCGATGGCTGTCTGGTCCTCAGGCCGTGCCGGCACCGGCCCGTGACGCCGCCAGGCGCTGCAACCCCTCGGCGATCGACACCCGCGGCACATAGCCGAAATCGCGCGTCGCCGGCCCCATGTCGTACCAGTGCGTGGTGCTGAGCTGTTCGGCCAGGAAGCGGGTCAGCGGCGGCTCCGAGCGCAGCCGCAGCAGCGGCCAGGCCGTCTCGCAGGCCGCGCCGATCGCATAGGCCACCGGGAACGGCACCGTGGCGGTGACCTCGGGCGCACCCACCGCCCGCAGCAGGCCGTTGACGATGTCGCGAACCGCCATCGGCTCGCCGTTGCTGATGAAGTAGGCGCGGCCGGCGCAGGCGGCGCCGATGTCCAGATGTTGCAGCGCATCGAAGTGCGCCTGCGCCGCGTTGTCGATGTAGGTGGTGTCGATGCGGTTGAGCCCGTCGCCGACGAAGCGCAGGCGCCCGGCACGCGCGCGCTCGGCCAGGCGCGGCACCAGCTGGTTGTCGCCCGGTCCCCAGATCAGCCGCGGGCGCAGGGCGATCGTCGCCAGGGTGGCGTCGTTGGCCGCCAGCACGATCTTCTCGGCGATCAGCTTGGTCGCCGCGTACGGCGCCTTGAGATCCTCGCCGTAGGGCACGGCGTCGGCCGTGCCGCCCTCGACCGGATGGGTGGCGCGATGCGTCACGCTGGGCGTGGAGGTGTACACCAGCTTCGGCACGAAGTGCTCGCGGCAGCCGGCCAGCACGTTGCCGGTGCCCATGACGTTGGCGCGGTGGTAGCTGTCGTAGCTGCCCCAGGCGCCGGCCTTGGCGGCGTTGTGCAGCACCGCGTCCATGCCGGCGCAGGCGGCGATCACCGCGTCGCGGTCGGCCAGGTCGCCGCGCAGCTGGCGCACGCCGATCGCGTCGAGCTGCGGATAGTGCCCACGGTTGAAGCTCGAGACCGCGTGGCCGCGTTCGACCAGGCCGCGGCACAGCGCCTGCCCCAGGAACCCGCCGCCACCGGTGACCAGTACCCGCACTTCGCCCCTCGCTGCGTCAGACCGGCACCCGGGCCGGTTCGAATGCCCTGCCGGCGCGCCGTTCGCGCGCGGCCCAGACGGCCAGCTTCTCGCGGCCGATCTTCGCATTGTGGCGGATGTCGACCGGAAACGCGGGATGGAAGGCGAAGCTGTCGACGGCTGCGGTATGCACGAAGCCTTCGCCGATGTGGCGCAGTTCGTCGGCGATCCGCGCCCGTTCGGCCTTGGCGATCCCGGGCTTCAGCTCGACGCAGAGCAATGGCCGTTGCGCGCCACGCTCGCCGATGCCGACCAGGGCGGTGCGGCGGACGTCGGGGTGGGTGTCGAACACCGGCTCCACCTGCTCGGTGCACAGCGTGCCCGCCGCGGTCACCACGCGGTGCGACTTGCGGCCGCAGAACCACAGCCGGCCTTCCGCGTCGAACCAGCCGAGGTCGCCCATGCGGTGGACGATGCGCTCGCCCGCACCACTCCCGCCACCCGGATCCACCGCGACCCGCTCGCGGATCTTGGCCAGCCGCGTCTGCGCGTCGCGGCGGAAGTAGCTGTCGGTCGCGCTGGGACCGGCCACGGTGATCTCGCCCACCTGCCCCGGCTTCACCAGGAGCGCGTCCAACCACTCCGTGATCGCCTCGTCGGTGATGCGGATGATCCGGACCTCGTTGGGCGGCACCGGCCGGCCGACGCAGGTGCCGGCCCCGGCTTCGGTGCGCGCGCGCAGGGTGACCAGCTCGCGGCCTTCGATCACCGCCACCGGCAGGCATTCGGTGGCGCCATACGGCGTCCAGAGCTGCGCGTCGTCGGGCAGCAGCGTGCGCATCTTCGCGACCACCGCGGCGGGCACCGGTGCACCGGCCGAGGTCACGCGCGTCACCGTCGGCAGCGGCTGCCCGTGGTCGGCCAGCACGCGCATCAGCGCCGGCGAGCCGAACAGCTGGGTCACGCCGAAGCGCTCGATCGCGGCGTGCAGCTTCCGCGGATCGGCCTGTGCCGGACGCGTGGGGTCCATGTCCGGGATGATCGAGGTCAGGCCAAGCGCCGGATCGAACAGCGCGAACGGCGGGAAGGTCGGCAGGTCGACGCCGCCGGCGGCGATGCCGAAGGCCGCGCGCAGCATGTCCACCTGGGCGACGAAATGGCGATGGCGATAGACCACGCCCTTGGGTACGCCGGTGGAGCCGCTGGTGAACAGGATCCCGGCGACGTCGTCGGCCGCGGTCGCGGTGAGCTGCGGCCCGGCGCCGTGGCCCGCGCGTTCCACCTGCTCCAGCGTGCCGTCGGCGAACAGCGCGCGGCGCCCGGTGGTGATGCGCAGCCTGGCCGCCTTCGCCCAACCCAGCAGCGTGCGCGCGAACATCGCCAGCGGCACGCCGATGAAGGCCTGGGGCTCGGCCTCGTCCAGGCATTGCTTCAGCGCGCGCCGGTCGATGCCCGGATCGACCAGCACCGGCACCGCGCCGGCCTTGAACAGCGCGAACATCAGCAGGAAGAACGCCGGCGTCGGCCGCACCATCACCACCACGCGGCTGCCGCGCGCGATGCCGCGACCGGCCAGGCCGGCGGCGATGGCATCGCTGCGGCGGTCGAGTTCGCCATAGCTCAGCGCCACGTCGTAGCGTCCGTCGCGCCCGGGGCAGCGCATGGCGATCCGGTCGGGCGCCTCGGCGGCCATGCGCGGCAGGGCCGCGGCGATGTTGCAGGCATCGGTCATGCCGGGATTATCGCCGCTGGGCGTCGCGGGTTCATGCGCCTGCCGTGGCGCCTGCCGTGGCCCCGGCCGCCGCGATGGCCGACAATCCCCGGCCCCTGCGGCGCCGCCGCGTCCACCGAGTGCCGCCATGTCGCTGTTCGAGCGCCTGAAATCCGCCGCCGCCGACGACTGGAACGCCTACGTCGACCACGCCTTCGTCCGCGGCCTGGGCGACGGCCGCCTGCCGCAGGCGGCGTTCCGCAACTACCTGGTGCAGGACTACCTGTTCCTGATCCAGTTCGCGCGTGCGCATGCGCTGGCCGCGTACAAGAGCCGCACCCTGGCCGACATGCAGGCCGCCCGCGGCGGGCTGGCGGCGATCCTCGACGAGATGGGCCTGCACCTGCGCGTATGCGAACGCTGGGGCCTGTCGGCCGCCGACGTCGAGGCGACCGCGGAGCAGCAGGCCACGGTGGCCTACACCCGCTACGTGCTGGACGTGGGCATGTCGGGCGACCTGCTCGACCTGCAGGTGGCGCTGATCCCCTGCACCCTGGGCTATGCCGAGATCGGCCGCCGGCTGGTGCCCGACGGCATCGAGGCGATCCCGGCCGACCATCCCTACCGCGACTGGATCGCCGAATACGCGGGCGACGCCTTCCAGCAGGCCGGCGCGGCCGGCCAGGCCTGGCTGGACGACCTGGCCCGCCGCTATGCCAGCGAAGCGCGCTTCCCGGAGCTGGTCGGCATCTTCCGCACGGCGTCGCGGCTGGAGGCGGACTTCTGGCAGCAGGGGCTGGACGCCGCGGGCTGACAGCGCCGCACCCCTTGCGCGCGGGGGCCGCTGGCGGAAAACTTCCGCCCTGTTCCCACCGGCCCCGCCGATGCCCCACCCCTGCCTGAGCTGCGGTGCCTGCTGCGCCCACTTCCGCGTGAGCTTCCACTGGTCCGAGGCCGATCCTGCGCTGGGCGGGCAGGTGCCGCCGGCGCTGACCGTTCCGCTGCGCAGCCACGAGATCGCCATGCGCGGCACCGCGGGCGGCTCGAGCCCGCGCTGCGTCGCGCTGGATGCCGACATCGGCCGCCGCTCCCGCTGCAGCATCCACCCGGTGCGCCCGCAGGCCTGCCGCGACGTGCCGGCCTCGTGGGAGTTCGGCGCGCCGAGCCGCCAGTGCGACACCGCCCGCGCGGCCCACGGCCTGCCGGCGCTGGGCCCGGCGGACTGGATCTGGCGCGACGCCGCGGCCAACGACCGCGACGGCCACAGCGCCCCGAACGACGACGACACCCCACCCATTGCCGCCTAGCGGCCGGCCGGAACCTGTAGGAGCCGCTGCAGCTGCGATCCGCGGCACGCCACCCTGTAGGAGCAGCTACAGCTGCGATCCGCGGCGTCTCAATCGCAGCTATAGCTGCTCCTGCAGGGGCGGGAGCGGATGGCGGTCCAGGAACGCGCGGATCGCCGGCACCAGCACCTCGTGTTTGTCTTCGAGCACGTAGTGCCCGGCGTCGTCGAAGGCCATTACCTCCGCGCGCGGCAGCTCCGCCTGGAAGCGTTCCAGGAAATGGCGGTCGAAGACGAAATCCTTCAGCCCCCAGCCGATGAACACCGGCAGGCCGGCGTACTCGTGCAGCCGCCGGCCGGATTCCTCCAGCAGCGGCCAGGCGCGGTCCCTGGGCGACAGCGGGATGTCCTGCATGAAGCGGATGGTCGAGATGCGGTTCTTCCAGCTGTCGTAGGGCGCGACGTAGGCGCGGCGCACTTCTGCCGGCATCCGTCGCTGTACGCCCAGCCACGAGGCGCCGGACGAGAAGGCGTTGAAACCGCGGATCACCAGCTCGCCCACGGTGTAGTCGCGGCCCAGCGCGATCTGCCAGGGCATGTCCTTGGCCCCGGGCATCGGGAAGGCGGCGGTGTTGAGGATCACCAGCCGCTGCACCTGCGTCTGGTGCGACAGCGCCCAGCCAAAGCCGATCATTCCGCCCCAGTCGTGCACGGCCAAGGTGACCGGGCCGTCGATGCCGAGGTGTTCCAGCAGCGCCGAGAGATCCTCGACCCGCGACTGCAGGGTGTAGTCGTAGCGCGGGAGTGCATCGGCGCCGTCATCCGGCTTGTCCGACAGCCCCATGCCGACGTGGTCGGGCACGATGCAGCGGTAGCCCTTGCCGGATGCCGGATCCGACAGCCCCGCGACCAGGGTGCGCCAGTAATAGCTCCACGACGGGTTGCCGTGGAGCATCACCACGACCTCGCCGTCGCGCGGGCCCTCGTCGAGGTAGCTCATCGAGATGCCGGGGCGGACCTGGAAACGCTGGGGATTGGCGGGATAGCCCGGAAACTGCATCACGGAGGCCTGGCGGACGGACGGCCGCCATTGTAGGCCGCCCGCCCGCGCGAACCCGCCACGCCCCGGCGCCGCGCCGCGCGACTACCATGCACCCACCTCCCCCCGCCCCCGCAGGACCCATGTCCCGACAGCCCGCCCCGCCCTACCTCGACGAAGCCGACATCGAACGCCTGGCCGACCTGCTCGACCGCCGCGCGGTGCCGTTCAAGGGCTTCAACCTGGAGGCGCTGGACGGCTTCCTGACCGCGCTGGCGGTTTCGCCGTCGCCCGTGCCGCCCGAGGAGTGGCAGCCGGTGGTCTGGGGCGGCAAGCCGCCGCGCTGGGACGGCGCGGACGAGGCCGGTGACGTCGAGCGCCTGCTGCAGGGTCACCTGAACATGTGCACCGCGCGCGTGCGCCACGACGACAGCGACCTGCCGGACCACCTCGCGCCACTGATGTGGCTGCCGGAAGATCCCGAGCTGACCGGCGAGGAGGCGCTGCACGAGGACGAGCTCGACGTCGGCGCGGACTGGGCCCAGGGCTTCTTCTCCGCGGTGATGCTGCGCGAGGCCGAGTGGGATGCGTGGCTGGACGCGCACGACTGGATCGAGGAGATCTTCGACGCCCTCGACCGGCTCGCCAGCGGCGAGGTGATCGACCCCGAGGACCCCACCGCCGAAGCGGCCCCGGTCGATTACCGCGAGCGGCTGGGCATCGTGATCGGGATCCCCGCAATGATGGCCGACCTCAACCACCACCGCGTGGAGGCGCTGACCCCGCGCACGCCGATCCGCCGCGACGCGTCGCCGGCGCGCAACGACGCATGTCCCTGCGGCAGCGGGAAGAAATACAAGAAGTGCTGCGGATTGAACTGAGCGCACGCGGCGACCACCAGCAGGAGCACACCATGCACACGCGCATCCGCGTCGGCATCATCGGCCTCAACCCCGGCATCCACTGGGCGGCGATGGCCCACATGCCGGCCCTGGCGGCGCTGGCCGACGACTACGAGGTGATCGGCGTCGCCAACACCAGCCTTGCCAGCGCGCAACGTGCCGCGGAAGCGTTTGGCCTGCCGCATGCCTTCGAGAACGCGCAGGCGCTGGTGGACTCGCCCGAGGTCGACCTGGTGGTCGTCACCGTCAAGGTGCCGCACCACCACGCCCTGGTCACCGCGGCCTTGAACGCCGGCAAGCACGTCTACTGCGAATGGCCGCTGGGCAATGGGCTGGCAGAGGCGCGCGAACTGGCCGCGCTGGCCGAGGCGCGCGGCGTCGTCGCCGCGGTCGGCACCCAGATGCGCGTCGCACCCGAGATCGAGCACCTGCGCCGGCTGATCGCCGACGGCTACGTCGGCGAGGTGCTGTCGACAACACTGGTCGGCAGCGGCGGCCAGTGGGGCGGACAGACCGATGCCGCGCACGCCTATCTCGACGACGTGCGCAACGGCGCGACCCTGCTCAGCATTCCGCTCGGCCATACGCTGGCCGGTTTCTTCGACGTGCTGGGTGGCTTCGCGAGCCTGTCGGCGCGGCTGATCAACCGTCGCACCCGGACGCACATCACCGATACCGGCGAGACCATCAACAGGACCACGCCCGACCAGGTGCTCGTGCACGGCGCGCTGGAGAGCGGCGCCGCGTTCTCGATCCATTACCGCGGCGGCATGTCGCGCGCCGCCGACACCAACCTGCTGTGGGAGATCAACGGCACGGAAGGCGACATCCAGGTGACCGGTGCGTCCGGGCATGCACAGCTGGTGCAGCTGGCGATCCGCGGCGGCCGGGGTGATTCGACGGAATTCGGCGAACTCATGCCGCCCGCAGAGGCCTACGCAGACTGGCCGGACGCGCCGATGGCGCGCAACGTCGCACGCATGTATGCCCTGGTGGCGCGCGACATCCGGGAGGGCACGCGCCTTGCGCCGGGGTTCGGCGATGCGGTCGGTCTGCATGAAGTGCTGGAGGCGATCGAGCGCTCGGCCGCGTCTTGTCCGCGAGACCCGCAGTGAAGCGGCGCGTCCGCATCACCGCCGGCGCTGGTGCCCGTCCTCGAGCTGGCCGTGCCCGTGCGTCCCGGTTGGGCTGTGCTGCCATCCTGTTCGCCGGCCTGCTCGGCATGGCCGGCATGGCGGCCGCATCGGAGGACGGTGGCGTCGTCTACGGCCCGCGACTCGAAGGCTTCGAGTATCCGCACCCGATCCGCACGCACGCGTTCGATTCGCAGCGCCGGCAGGTCGAGATGAGCTACCTCGATGTGCCGGCAACCGGCGTGGCGAACGGCCGTACAGCGCTGCTGCTGCACGGCAAGAACTTCTGTGCCGCCACATGGGAGCGCACCATCACCGCGCTTTCCGACGCCGGCTACCGCGTGATCGCGCCCGACCAGGTGGGCTTCTGCAAGTCCAGCAAGCCCGAGGGCTACCAGTACGCGCTCGCCGGCCTTGCACACAACACGCACGGCCTACTGGCCTCCCTCGGGATCGAGCGCAGCGTCGTTGTCGGACATTCCATGGGCGGGATGTTGGCGATGCGCTACGCGCTGATGTATCCGGAAGCCGTCGAGCACCTTGCCCTCGTGGGCCCCATCGGGCTGGAAGACTGGAAGGCAAAGGGCGTGCCCTACCAGCCAGTGGAACAGGTCTACGCATCGGAACTCCGCACCACCTACGACAGCATTCGCGACTACCAGGTCGCCGTGTACTACGCAGGACAGTGGCGTCCGGAGTTCGAGCGCTGGGCGAGGATGCAGGCCGGCATGTATGCGGGCCCGGGCCGCGAGGTCGTGGCGTGGCACCAGGCGCTGACCTTCGACATGCTGATGTGGCAACCGGTGGTGTACGAACTGCCCCTGCTGCGTGTTCCGACCACGTTGTTCATCGGTGTCCACGACCGGACTGCGCTCGGCAAGGGAGCGGCACCGCCGGAGGTGCAGGCCAGGCTTGGCGACTATCGGGCGCTGGGGCGCCGGACGGCCGAGGCGATTCCGGGAGCCGTGCTGGTCGAATACGAAGACCTCGGGCATTCGCCGCATATCCAGGACCCCGGGCGGTTCCACCAGGACCTGCTGCGGGAGCTTTCTCGCTGAGGCACCAAGCGAGAAAGGCACCGGTACTGAAGGTCGGTAGGACAGCTATCGACCCGAAGCGGACTTCCTGACACTTCGTCCACCGCATGCCTCTCCGCCTCGATCTGCGGGTGTCAACGCTGCGACAATAGCCGCCGCCGGCGTTTCGCTGGCAGCGCGCGGCACGGGGAGAAACGTGTCAATGAAGATCGCCATCAATGGAGCCGGCATTGCAGGCACGGCGCTCGCCTACTGGCTGGGCAAGCTGGGCCACGACGTGTTGTTGGTGGAGCGTGCGCCCCAACTGCGCACCGGCGGATTCGTGATCAACCTCTGGGGCATTGGCTACGACGCACTTGAAAGGATGGGCCTGCTCCCGAGGCTGCTGGAGCTGCAGTACCACTCCGACGAACTGCGCATGGTGGACCGGGCGGGGCGAACCCGGGGCGGGTACCCTTCCAGCGTGCTGTTGAAGCTCGCCAACGGGCGCATGGCCACGCTGGCGCGATCCGACATCGCGGCGGCGATCCATGCGTCGCTGGATGCCCGGGTGGAAACACTGTTCGGCGACAGCATCGCCGCGATCGACGATGGCGGGACGCAGGTACGGGTCGAGTTCGAGCACTCGATGCCGCGGGAGTTCGACCTTGTGATCGGTGCCGACGGGCTGCACGCCCGCGTTCGCCAGCTCGTCTTCGGACCCGATGCGGACTTCGAGTATCCGATGGGCTGCCATGTCGCTTCGTTTGAAGTCGCCGGCTATCGACCTCGCAACGCCAATACCTACGTGGCGCACACGGCGCCGGGCCGGTACGTGGCCCGCTTCCCGATGCGCGACGACCGGATGCTCTTCTTCGTGCTGCTGCGGGACGAGCACCTCAAGGGACGGATTCCCGCCAGCCATGCAGAGCGCAAGGCTGCGCTGCGCGATGCGCTGGCCGGCATCGGCTGGGAGGCCGCCGGCATCCTGTCGGCACTCGAGCAGGTGGACGATATCTACTTCGACAGCATCAGCCAGATCCGCATGGACGCATGGGCCAAGGGGCGGGTCGCTTTGATCGGCGACGCGGCGGCCTGTCCTTCCCTCATCGCCGGTGAAGGAGCGGGCTTCGCGCTGGCGCAGGCCTACATCCTGGCAGGCGAGTTGCACCGGCATGAAGGGGACATCGCCGCAGCGACCACCCGGTATCAGAGGCGTCTGCAGGCAGCCGTTGCCCGCAAGCAGAAGCACGCGGAAAGCCTCGCGGCCTCATTCGTGCCGAGAACGGAACACGGCGTGCGCATTCGCGACTACGCCACCCTGCTGATGCGCCTTCCGGTATTCCCGAGAATTCTGATGGGCCGCTACTTCCGTGATGAGGTGGCATTGCCGGAGTATGGGATTTGAGGTTCCGCGTCAGCGAAATGGCAATGGCCTCTCCTGGCCGTTGGCAGTCAGAGGCTGACCCGTGCCGCCCGGTCGGCAAGTTGGCATTCCACGATCGGACGTACAGGCGGCCCATGCGCTCGGCAGCCTGCACGTTGACCGGGTCTTCTTCCTTGTACGTGCGCGTCTGGTAGCCGCTGATGAAGCCGAAGCGGCCGATCTCCCGGTGCAGGTCGGCCAGCGGGAACTCCACGTGCGGCTCCCGGCCGTCGAGGTCATGCAGGCGGAAGCGCTGGAAATCGCTGACCAGGATGTACTGCGGCTTCTCGGATTCGCGCAGGCCGGCGAAGTAGTCGGTGGCCTGGTCGAAGGCGGCGTCCAGGTCCACGCCGGCGCTCTTGTGCTCGGCCAGCATCACGCCGGGCCAGAACAGGTCGATGCGTCCCTTGGCGGTGCCGGTGAAACGCTTCGCCTTCTGCTCGTACACGGCCACGCTGCGGCGCTTCTTGCCGAACACTTGGAAGAAGTCGTTCCAGAAGCTCTGCGCCTCGGCGCGCTCGGAGGTTTCACCGTCCCATTTCGCGGGCAAAGGCACGCGCGCGGTCGCGGATCTCGTTGAGGCTCAGCGGCATGCGCGCGCGCTCCGGAAGCTGATGGGCAAGGTCACGCGCCGGGCCCCGGCGCGCTGTCGCGGCCGAGCAGGGCGAACAGCGGCCGGTTCACGTAGTAGTTGTTGCGGCCCACGCGGATCTTGTCGAGCACGCCATCGCGCGCCAGCTGGTCCAGGTACTTCGTGGCCGTGGCGCGGGCGATGCCGAGCTCGCGCTGCAGGAACTCCACGCGGGTGTAGGGATGGTTGAACAGGTTGTTGAGCAGGTCCTGGCTGTAGAACCGGTATTCGCTGCGGAGGTGCTGCTTGGTGTCCTGCAGCAGGACCTTGATCGCCTGCACGGTGCCGATGGTCTCGGCGGCGGTCACCGAGACCGCCTCCAGCATGTAGAGCACCCAGTCTTCCCAGGCATCGTCGTCGCGCACCGACTGCAGCAGGCGGTAGTAGTCAGGCTTGGTTCGCACGATGTGCCGGCTCAGGTACAGCACCGGGATCTCGAGCAATCCTTCCTTCACCAGGTACAGCACGTTGACGATGCGCCCGGTGCGTCCGTTGCCGTCGTAGAACGGGTGGATGCTTTCGAACTGGTGGTGGATCAGCGCCATCTTCACCAGCGGGTCGACGGCGAAGGGCGGCTCGTCGTGCATGAAGCGTTCAAGCTCCCCCATCAGGCGGCGGACGTCGTTGGCATCCTGCGGTGGCTCGTAGACAAGCTGTCCGGCGCCGTCGCGCAGGCCCGTCCCCGGCAGCTTGCGCAGGCCGGCACGGTTGCACTCGAGCTGTTCCTGCACATCGAGGATGGTGTTGAGCGCAAGCAGGCCGGTCGCCTTCACGCGTTCGTGGCCGGCGCGCAGCGCCTGGCGATAGCGCAGGACCTCCTTGACCGCCGTGCCGACGGCGTCGCTGGCCTCTTCGTCGCGGTACAGGTCATCCTGCGTGGTGACGATGTTCTCGATGGCGGAGCTGTCCCGGGCCTCCTGCAAGGTCAGGGTATTGATGAGGATGTTCTGGTTGGGAATGCTGGCAGCGACGCCCTTGAGTTCGGCCAGCCGACGGTTCGCCTCGACCAGCAGGCGGAAGATCGGGATGGTCTCGAATCGGTTCGGGTCCAGGGCGGACAGCGGAAGGAGCGGCATCCCAGAAGCACCCTATGAACACGAATTCGCGAATTTTATACACGTCGCCGGCGACATGTACAAATTATTCGACTTTCTATGCACGTCCGACGTGTGCGCCTCAGAACATCACGTCTTCGATCCACGCCACCAGCGGATTCCCCGGCTCCATCAGGAGCTTCGCTGTCAGCGCCAGCGACATCACCACCAGCAGGGGCCGGATCAGCCGCGCGCCTCCCTTTCCAAGGGCCAGGTGGGCACCGAGCTGGCCGCCGGCGATGCTGGCCACCGCCATCACCAGCCCCACCACCCACAGCACCTTGCCGCCGATGACCAGGGTGACCAGGGCGGCGACGTTGCTGGCAAGGTTGAGCAGCTTGGTATGCGCGGTGGCCGAGACCAGGCCCATGCCGAACAGCGCCACCAGCACCGTGGCCATGAACGAGCCGGTACCGGGGCCGAAGAAGCCGTCGTAGAAGCCCAGCGCGAACATCACCGTGACCAGGGCCGCATGGCCGAGGCGCGCGTGGCGCTCGGCTTCGCTGGCCTTGGGTCCGAGCAGGAAGTACGCCGCCATCGCCACCAGCAGCACCGGCACCAGCCCGGCGAGGAAGGAGGGGTCCACCAGCTGGATCGCGATCGCGCCGCCGACCGAGCCGGCGAACGCCCCCACGGCCGGCCACAGTACGCGGCGGAAGTCGATCCGTCCCTGGCGCGCGAAGGCCAGCACGGCGCTGGTGGTGCCGAAGCTCGACTGCAGCTTGTTGGTGGCGATCGCCTGCACCGGGGGGATGCCGGCGGCCATCAGCGCCGGGATCGTGATCAGCCCGCCGCCACCGGCGAGCGCGTCGATGGTGCCGGCCACGAAGGCGGCCAGGGCCAGCAGTGCCAGCACCTCGAAACCAAATTCCATGTCCCGCCCAGCCTCCGGTGAGTGTGCGCCCAGAACGGCGAAGGGCCGGACAAGCCGGCCCTCCCGTGCATCACTGCCGCGTGGTTACCAGACCACTTCGGCCATCGAGCAGTTCAGGCCCGAACCGATGCCCAGCAGCGCGATGCGGTTGCCCTTCTTCAGGCGGCCCTCCTCGCGCAGCTTGCTCAGGACGATCGGCACCGAGGCCGGGCCGATGTTGCCGTGCTCGCCGAAGATGGTCATGACCTTCTTCGGGTCGATGCCCATGGCCTTGGTGAAGGCCGCGGTGTGCACCTTGCTGACCTGGTGGATCACGAACTCGTCGAGTTCGGACGCCACCCAGCCCAGCTTGTGCTTGGCGACCTCGAAGGTCTTGGTGGCCAGCTTGATGCCTTCGATCAGCAGGGTGCGGGTGTCGGTGATCATGCCGTCGAGGTTGCCGCGGCAGAGCTTGTTCCACTCGGTGGCCGCGCGGGTCACGCCGCCGCGGTAGCGCGGGGCGCCCGGGGCCAGCTCGGCGCGCGCCAGCACCATGGCGGCGGCGCCGGAGCCCAGGGTCAGCGTGGCCAGTTCGTTGCGGAAGTCCTCGTCGGTGACGTCGGCGCGGGTCAGGCGATCGATCGTCTTCTCGTAGGCGAGGTCGGCGGTTTCGCCGTCCACCACGAGCGCGTACTCGATCTCGCCGCGCTCGATCATGCGGCTGGCGATGTCCATGCCGTTGATGAAGGCCAGGCAGGCGTTGGCGACGTCGAAGTTCTGGCAGGTATCGGGCAGGCCGAGGTTGCCGCTGACGATCGAGGCCGTGGACGGCTCGAGGTAGTCGCGGCTGACCGAGGTGTTGACCAGCAGGCCGACCTTGTCCGGGTCGATGCCGGCGTCGGCCAGCGCCTTCACGCCGGCCAGGGTGGCGGCGTCGGAGGCGAGCATGTCGCCGTCCCACAGGCGCCGGGCATGGATGCCGGCGATGTCCTTGAGGACGTCGGTCTTGATTCCGAGGCGGTCGAGCGTCGGCTTCAGGCGTGCGTTGATCTCGTCCGAGGACAACCGGCGCGGAGCGTCGATGTGGGCGAGGCCGGCAATGGCTACGTGCTGGAACAACATGGGCGAGCCGCCAGAATGCAGGAACAAAGATTTCCTAGGGTACCGGCTTCCGCCCCCACGCGCACTTTCCACCCGGCGAATCCGTTCACGTTCCTGTAGGAGCAGCTACATCAGCGCCCGCAGCGCCAGGCCGCCCAGCGCTGGGCGCCCCGCACCGGGTCGGAGAGCGGGTTGATGGTGTCCGCCTGCAGGCCCGGAGCCTCGTTGCGGGCCAGGGTCTCCAGCTCCTCGCGCACGCGCAGCGCGTTGCGGTCGATGAAGGCGACGCTGTGCTTCACCGCCACCTCGACCTCGCCACGCTTCTCGCAGCCGGCCGGCGGCGAGGCGGCGATGCGCACGGAAGACGCGCCCGGTGCCATGTGCACCCAGGTGCAGGCGGACAGGGTGGCGAGGAGGGGAATCAGCAGCAGTGGACGCATGGATCGGCTCCGTGACGAGTGCGCCGATTGTGCCCGGGAAACGCCCGGCCATCTGCAGGAGCCGCCATCGCTGCGACCGGGTGTGCCGACCCCGTTCAGATTTCGGCGGCGTGGGTCGCAGCTGCAGCTGCTCCTACAGGACAGGGAGGGACGGGCGCGGCGGGCCGGTGCCCGGGCCAATCAGCGGGCGACGGGCTTGCCGTCGGCGTCGAGTACCGTCACTTCGCCCAGCTCCAGCGCGCGCACCGGGGCCTCGATCTGCGACAGGTCGCCGACCACCACCCAGGTCAGGGCATCCGCGTCGATGGTCCGGGCGGCCTCGGCCACCTGCGCGGGGGTCATGGCCTCGATCTCGGCCTTGCGCCGCGCCACGTAGTCGTCGGGACGCCCGTACATCACGTTGCCGGCGATCGTGGACGCCACCGAGGACGCGGTTTCGTAGGCGCCCGGCAGGCTCAGGGTGTTGATCGCGCGGATGCGCTCGACCTCCGCCGCGGTCGGCGGGGCCTTGCCGCTGGCGAAGCCGGCGATCTCGCGCTGGATCTCGGCCATGGCGTCGGCGGTGCGGTCGATCTGCACCGGCGCCGAGGCCAGCCACGGGCGCTGGCCCAGGGCGCCGGAGGCGCCGCTGCGCGCGCCGTAGGACCAGTGCTTGTCCTCGCGCAGGTTCATGTTGAGCCGCGCAGTGAAGTCGCCGCCGACCACGCCGTTGGCGATGTCCAGGCGCACCGAACCGGAGTCGGTGGTCGGCGGCACCAGCAGGCCGGCATAGATGTTGGCCTGCACCGCGCCCGGCTGGTCGATCAGGAACACGCGCGCCTTGTCCGGGCGCGCCACCTCGGGAATCGCCGCGGCCACGGCCGGCGCCTCGCCGCTGCCGCGCCAGTCGCCGAGGTGCTTTTCCAGCAGCGGGACGATCTCCGCCAGGGTGGTGTCGCCGACCACGACCAGGGTCGCGCCCTCGGGGCGCACGCTGGCGCGGTGGAAGGCCAGCAGGTCATCGCGGGTCAACGCGGCGATCGAGGCTTCGGTGCCGCTGCCGGTGAACGGCATCGCATAGGGATGGCCCTCGCCGTACAGCAGCGGCGGCAGCACGCGCAGCGCGGCGGTCTGCGGCCGGGCCTTTTCCTGGGCGATGTTGGCGATCCAGGTGGCGCGCACGCGCTCGAGCTCGGCGGCGTCGAAGTCGGGGCGGCGCAGCATGTCGGCGAACAGCGCCACGGAGGCGTCGAGCTTTGCGCTCAGCGCGGACAGCCAGGCGGTGCCGGCGTCGAGCGCCGCGCCCGCGCCCAGCTGCGCGCCCAGGGTCTCGGCGCGCTCGGCGAACGCGAGCGGACCGGCGCCGGCGGCGCCCTCGTCGAGCATGCCCATCGCGAAGCTCGCGGTGCCCATGCGGCCTTCGGCGTCGGCGCTGTAGCCCGCGGCGGGGAACTGGTAGTTGAGCTGCACCACCGGCACGCCGCTGCGCCGCGCCAGCACCACGGTGCTGCCGTTGGACAGGGTGGCGCGCTCGACGGCGGGGAACTTCAGCTCCGGGAAGGCGGTGGGCATCGGCACGCCCTGGGTGCGATCGACCGCCACCGGCAGCGTGGCGTAGCGGGCGTCGACGTCGGGCAGCGTCCAGGGCTGCGGAACGCCGGCCGGGTCCTCGGCCAGCGCGGTGCGCTCTCCGGGCATGACCACCAGGGTGTGCTCGCCCTTGCCCAGCCACTGGCGGCCGGCGGCCTGCAGCTCGGCCGCGGTCGTGGTATCGATGATGCGCAGCGACTCGCGGAAGCAGCCAGGATCGCCGGCGTAGACCGCGCACTCGGCCAGCGCATCGGCCTTGCCGCCGAAGCCGCCGATGCGCTCGATGCCGCGGGTGAAGCCGGCGCGGAACATCGTGCGTGCGCGCTCCAGCTCCTCCGCGGTCGGACCCTCGGCGAGCAGGCGCGCGATCTCCTCGTCGATCGCGGCCTCCACCTTCGCCGGGTCCACGCCCTGCTTCACGTTGGCGATGACCATGAAGTTCGAGCCGAGCTGCTTGCCGTAGGAGCCGGCGCTGATGCTGTCGACCAGCTGGTCGCGGTGAAGCAGGCGCGCGTCCAGGCGCGAGGAACGGCTGCCGCCGAGCACCTGGGCCAGCAGCTGCAGCCGATCGAGGTCGGGATTGCCGACTTCGGCCACGTTCCAGACGCGGTAGATCCGCGGCTGCGGGACCTTGTCCTCCATGACCTCGCGCGTCGATTCCGCGCGGCGCGCCACGTCCACCTGCGGCTGCGCCATGTCCGGGCCGGCGGGGATGTGGCCGAAGTATTTCGTCACCTTGTCCTTCGCCGTGGCCAGGTCGATGTCGCCGGCCAGCACCAGCACGGCGTTGTTCGGGCCGTACCAGGCGCGGAACCAGGCGTGCACGTCCTCGAGCGCGGCCGCGTCCAGGTCGTTCATCGAACCGATCACGGTGTGGCTGTACGGGTGGCCCTCGGGATAGAGCGCCTTCATCAGCCGGGTCCAGGCCTGGCCGTAGGGCTGGTTCTCGCCCTGGCGCTTCTCGTTCTGGACCACGCCGCGCTGCTCGTCCAGCGCCGCCTGGTCGACCGCGCCCAGCAGGTGGCCCATGCGGTCGGACTCCATCCACAGCGCGGTATCGAGCGCGGTGGTGGGCACGTTCTGGAAATAGTTGGTGCGGTCGGTGTTGGTGGTGCCGTTCTGGTCGGTCACGCCGATCTGCTTGAAGGGCGCGAAGTATTCACCGTCGTGGTTCTCCGAGGCCTGGAACATCAGGTGCTCGAACAGGTGCGCGAAGCCGCTGCGCCCCGAGGGCTCGTCCTTGCTGCCGACGTGGTACCAGAGGTTCACCGCCACGATCGGCGCCTTGCGGTCGGTGTGCACCACCACGCGCAGGCCGTTGGGGAGGGTGAACTGCTCGTAGGCGATGTCGATGCCGGCCTCCGCGGACGCCGGCGGCGACGCGGCCCAGGCCAGGGGCGCGGCCACGCCGAGGGCGGCGGCAAGCGCGATGGCGAGGACGGTGGCGCGGCGCGGCTGGAGCTTGGAGGTCGGCATCGGGTCTTCCCTGCTGGATCGAACGGCCATGGTAGGCCTTGGCCCCGAAGGGGGAGCGGGCCATTGGTCCCGGCCGCCACGGCGCCGCCACCGCGGTTCGTGCATCCTCGGGCCATGGACATCCGCATCCGCACTTCGCTGGTCACCGGCGCCAACCGCGGCCTCGGGCTCGCCCTCGTCCGCCACCTGCTCGACCGCGGCGACCATGTCGTCGCCGCCTGTCGCGAGCCCGGGCGTGCCACGGCGCTCAACAGCCTTGCCGGCGAACATCCCGGCCGCCTGCACGTGCTGCCGCTGGACGTCGCGGATACGCGTTCGCGCGCGGCCTTCGTGGCCGAACTGCCGCTGGTGCTGGGAAACGGCCGGAAGGTCGGCCTGCTGCTCAACAATGCCGGGGTGCTGCACTCCGGCGAGCGCTTCGGCCGCCTGGACGAGGCCACGCTGGAGCACAGTTTCCGGGTCAACGCCATGGGGCCGCTGCTGCTGGTGCAGGCCCTCGCACCCCTGCTGGCGGATGGCTCGCGGGTCGCCAACCTCTCCTCGCAGCTCGGCTCGATCGCCGGCTGCACGCGCTTCGGCACGCCGAGCTACAACATGAGCAAGGCGGCGCAGAACATGGCGACCGCGCTGCTGGCGCATGCGCTGGCCGACCGCGGCATCGCCGTCGTCGCCCTGCATCCGGGCTGGGTCCAGACCGACATGGGCGGCGAACAGGCCACCGAGACGGTCGATGCGTCGGCCGCCGGGCTGCTGGATGTCATCGACGGCCTGGACGCCGGCGACAGCGGCCGCTTCCTCGACTGGCGCGGCGCCGCGCTGCCTTGGTGAAACCGCCTGGCCGGGTATCCTGCCGGCCCTGCCGTCCCGCCAGCGCGCGATGATCGACCTCATCCTGTACCAGCCCGAGATCCCGCCCAATACGGGCAATGCGATCCGCCTGTGCGCGAACACCGGCGCCCGCCTGCACCTGGTGCGGCCGCTCGGCTTCGACATGGACGACCGCCAGCTGCGGCGCGCCGGGCTCGATTACCACGAGTACGCGCGGGTGGCGGTGCACGACAGCCTGGACGCGGCCCTGGCCGCCATCTCACCGCCGCGTCTCTACGCGCTCAGCGCGCGGGGCAGCGTCCGCTACGACGCCCCGCGCTACCGCGCCGACGACGCCTTCCTGTTCGGCTGCGAGACCTCCGGATTGCCCACCGAGGTGCTGGCGCGCGTTCCGGACGCACAGCGTCTGTTGCTGCCGATGCGGCCGGGCAACCGCAGCCTCAACCTGTCCAACGCGATCGCCGTGGTCGCCTACGAGGCGTGGCGCCAGCTGGATTTCCCCGGCGCCGCGTGAGTGATCGCGAAAAGTTCCTGCACCGTCGAGTTCAATATTCAGGTGGCGTTGCCTTCGCGCTGGGAGAATGCGTCCACCGGCCACGGCGGGTATCCGATTTCCCCGATCGGTTCTCTCCCCTCCCCTGCCCCCGTGGCCGGTCCTCTCCCTAAAGCAATAACGAAATAGAGGCCTCTCCCCTGATGAAGCGTTCCCTGATCGCCATTGCGCTGGCGGCATCGATGCCGCTCGCCGCCAACGCCGCCGAAGGCGTGACCTACAACTACCTCCAGGCCGGCTATGTCGCCTCCACGGGCGATGTCGACGCCGACGGCTACGACGTCAATGGCTCCGCCGCGTTCCACCCCAATTTCCACGTCTTCGGCGGCTTCGGCAGCCAGGAGATCGACAACACCAACCTCGACATCGACCAGTACCGCATCGGCGTCGGCTACAACCTCGAGATCGCCCCGCGCACCGACCTGCTGGCGCGCGTGGCCTACCAGAAGCTCGACGCCGGCCGCGTGCTCGGCCAGGAGCTGGACTTCGACGGCTGGAGCACCGAGGTCGGCGTGCGCGGCCTGCTGGCGCGCAACTTCGACGGCTACGCGCTGGTCGGCTACGAGGACTATGACCGCGGCATCGACGGCGACTTCTACGGCCGTCTCGGCGCCAACGTCGCGTTCAACGCGAACTGGGGCCTCAACGGCGACGTCAAGTTCAACGGCGACGTGACCGAGTGGTTCATCGGCCCGCGCTTCACCTGGTAACACGGGTAACTCCCGGTCGCGGGGCGACCTCTCTCCCCGTTCCGCGACATGACCCCGGCCGCAAGGCCGGGGTTTCTTTTTTGGGCCTGCTTCTGAGTGCGGGCGGGACGCTTGGCGGCGCTGCGGCGCGATGCCTGCTGCCGCTCATGTCCCCCGGCTGCGCCCTTGCGGCCGCAGCCTCCTCCTTGACTTCCCGTCAGCAGGCATCGCACCGCAGTCCGAAGCATCGTCGGCCGCGCAACGCTTTCGCAGCGCCGGTCCACGTGGGTGCTCAGGCACCGCTCATCGCCCTTCGCTCTTCGCTCTTCGCTCTTTGCTCTTTGCTCTTTGCTCTTCGCCCTTCAGCTCTTCAGCTCTTCAGCTCTTCGCTCCTTGGCGGCAGCGCCCGCGCCCACGCACCGCTGCGGCGCGTGGCCTGCTGACGGGAAGTCAAGGAGGAGATGCCGGCCCAGCGGGCCGGCATCGGGGGACATGAGCGGCAGCAGGCCATGCGTCGCAGCGCCGCGCAGCAGCACCCGCGCTCGTCTCGCGAGCCCGTCAGCCCGCCAGCTGATCAGCCCTCAGCCCTCAGCCCTCAGCCCTCAGCCCTCAGCCGATCAGCTTGCCGGCGTATTCCGCCTTCTGCTCGCGCGCGAGCAGGCGCGCGAGGCCTTCGGCGGGGGTGATGTCGCCGTGCAGCACGTCGCGCACGTTGCTGGAGATCGGAAGCTCCACGCCGTGGGCCTCGGCCTGGCGCATCACCTCGTCGGCGGTCTGCACCGACTCGACCACCTGGCCGATCTCGCGCACCGCATCGTCCAGGCTCTGTCCGCGTCCCAGGGCGAGGCCCAGGCGGCGGTTGCGCGAAAGATCGCCGGTGCAGGTCAGCACCAGGTCGCCGAGGCCGGCCAGGCCCATCAGGGTCTCCGGGCGGCCGCCAATGGCGATGTTGAGGCGCAGCATCTCGTTGAGGCCGCGGGTGATCAGGCCGGCGCGGGCGTTGAGCCCGAGGCCCATGCCGTCGGCGACACCGGTGGCGACCGCCAGCACGTTCTTCATCGCGCCACCGAGTTCGGCACCGCGCATGTCGCTGCCGGTGTAGGCCCGGAACGCGGGGCCGTGCAGCACGTCGGCGACGGACTGGGCGAAGGCCTCGTCATCGCCGTGCACCGTCACCGCGGTCGGCATGCCGGCGGCAACCTCCTTGGCGAACGACGGCCCGGTGACCACGGCCAGCGGCACGTCGTCGCCCAGCACCTCGCCCGCCACCTCGTGCAGGAACCGGCCCGAACCGGGTTCGAAGCCCTTGGTCGCCCAGGCCACGCCGGCGTGCGCCGGGCGCAGCGGCGCGAGGTCGCGCAAGGTGCCGGCGAAGGCGTGCGAGGGCACCACCACCAGCACCAGGTCGGCACCGGCCAGCGCCTCGGCCAGCTCGGTGGTCGCGCGCAGCGCGCGCGGCAGGTCGATGCCGGGCAGGTAGCGCGGGTTGCCGGAGCCGGCGTTGATGGACGCAGCCACCGCGTGGTCGCGACCCCAGAGCAGGGTTGGATGCTGGTGGCGCGCGATCAGCGCGGCGAGCGCGGTGCCCCAGGAGCCCGCGCCGAGCACCGCGACCGCCGGCTTGCCCGGCGGTGCGATGGAAGGTTCCGCGGACACTCAGGCGTTGCCGCTGGTCTCGCCGCTGGCCAGGTCGGTGCCCTGCGCGGACTGCTGCTGCGCGCGCTGGCGCAGGCCTTCGGCGTACAGCGCCTCGAAGTTGATCGGCTGCAGCAGGAACGGGGCGAAGCCGCCGGCCTGGATCAGGTCGCCGATGATCTGGCGCGCATACGGATACAGGATGGTCGGGCAGTGGGTGCCGAGCATCGCGTCCAGCGACTGGTCGTCGAAGCCGGAGAGGTTGAACAGGCCGGCCTGCTGCACTTCGACCAGGTACACGGTCTTCTCTTCGGTCAGCTTGCAGGTCAGGTTGATGCCCAGCACCACCTCGAACGACGCGTCGGCGATGCGGGTCACGCGCTGGTTGAGGTTCATCTGCAGCTGCGGCTGGCCCTGCTCACCGAAGGCCTGCGGGGTCTTCGGGGCCTCGAACGAGACGTCCTTGACGTAGATCTTCTCGATCGTGAACTGCGGGCCGTTGGGCTGCTGCGCACCGCCGGCGGCGCCGTTGGCGTTGGTGGCTTCCTGGTCGGACATCTCGTGTTGCTCCAGCGGAATTCGGGTAAGAGGAGGATTATCGCATGTGGCCGGCGGCCACCCGCGCGGCTACTTGCCGCGTCCCTTGGCCAGCGGCAGGTCGGCCTGCTGCCAGGCGCCGATGCCGCCCTCGAGCACGTAGACCTTTTCGAAGCCGGCCTTGCGCAGGCGCTTGGCCGCGTCGACCGCGGACACGCCGGTCTTGCACACGGCCACCACCGGCAGCGACTTCGCCGCGGCCAGCGACTTGTTCTCGGGGTCGAACTGGGCCATCTGCACGTTCTTCGAGCCGGGGATGTGCCCCTTCTCGAATTCCGCCGACGCGCGCAGGTCCACGACCAGCGCGTCCTCGCGGTTGACCAGCGCGGTGACTTCAGCCGGGCGCAGGCCCTTGAAGCCGCGGAACACGCGCAGCAGTTCGGTGTAGACGATGGCGACCGTGATGCCGGCGAGCGCCAGGGCCAGCATGGGGTTGCGGCCAAGGAAGGCCCACAGTTCTTCGAAATTCACGTTGGTCGGCGATCCGGCGGCGGGCGGGGATTGTCTCCCAGCGCCGTCGGCGGCGCAAAGCCGCGCTGCGATTACTCGCCGCGCCAGAAGTCCGGCAGGCCGGCGGTGTTCCACCACGTGCCCGCCGTCTCGTCCCAGCGCCACGATTCGCGGTAGCGCAGGCCGCGCTCGGCCATGGTGTGGCGGTTGATCACGCCGATGTCGATGTCGCGCCCCACGCTGCCGTCCGCTGACGGCGGCGGCGCGCCGAGCTCGCGGTAGTGCGAGACCTGCACCTGGGCATAGCGCTCCAGCGCGACGTCGGTCAGCGGGTTCTGCTCGCGGTATTCCGGATCGACCAGGTTCCACGCACCCTCGAAGTCACCCCAGCGGATCGCCGCCGACCAGGCGTACTGCGCGCGCTGCAGGGCCTCGCCCTTGCCGGTGCTGGCGCAGCCGGGCAGCAGCAGCGCGCAGGCCAGCAGCGCAAGGAGGGCGAAGGCGTTGCGGGCGTGCATCGGTCGCATGTCGGGGTCCCCGGTGATGGCGGCGGCCATCCTAACCCCTGGCGATGGCGGCGTAGCCGGCGCGCAGGGTGGTGGCGATGCCGCCGTCGGGCAGCGGCACGCTGGCGGCGATGCGCACGCGGGCGCGTCCGCGGCTGCGCAGGGAGTCGTCGAACGGCGCCCAGCCGCTGCCATCGGCGGGCGCGGCGGTGGCCTGCAGGTCGGCGTACAGCGGCGCCAGGTAGCGGATCTCGCTGTCGGCGACGAAGACGTCGGCGTCGATCCCCAGCTGGTGGCAGCGCAGGGTCACCAGGCCCCAGCCGGCCAGGGTCATCAGCGAGACCAGGCTGCCGCCGAAGGCGCAGTGCTTGTCGTTGACGTTGAGCGCCAGCGGCGCGCGCAGGGTCAGCGTGTCGCCGTCGCGGCCGGCGATGGCGATGCCCATCGCCGCCACCGGCGGCATCGAGCGGTAGTGCGCATCCAGCGCACGGAGTTCGTCGTCCAGTTGCATGCAGCGCGTTCCAGGTCCTTGGGTGGTGCGGCTCGATGCCCGGCGGGCGGGCCGCCGCTTGCGGGTGCATGCCACAGGCACCAAGCTGGCACGATGCCTGCGCACGCCTCCACCGGGCCGCTGTCCGGATGCTACGTGATCTCGCTGCGGCCGGTCGGCGGCCACGGCGGCGTGCGCCGGGCCGCCGCGGCGCTCGGCGCGCGCACCCTCGCGCTGTCGCCCTGGCGCATCGACCACCTCGATGGCGACGACGCGCGCGCCGCGCTGCAGCGCTCGCTCGCCGCGGAACGGGTGGTGTTCACCAGCCCGGCGGCGGTGGCCGCCGCGGCCCGCCTGCATCCGCTGCGGCCGGCTCCGGCGCGCCCGTGGGTTGCGGTCGGCGCGGGCACCGCGCGTGCGCTGCGCCGGGCGGGCGCCGGCGAGGTCGCGTCGCCTGCGCGCATGGACAGCGAGGGACTGCTGGCCATGCCCCAGCTGCAGGACATCGAGAGCCTGGACGTCGGCCTGGTCACCGCCCCGGGCGGTCGTGGCGTGATCGCCGCGACCCTGGCCGCGCGCGGTGCGCGGGTGCTGCGCGCCAATGTCTATGCGCGCGTGCCGCTCGCGCCTTCGCCACGCGCGGTCGCCGCGCTGCGCGTGCTGGAGGCCCCGGCGTGGCTGCTGGTGAGCAGCGGCGAGGCGCTGGAGCACGTCCTCGCGACCCTGCCCGCGGCCGCCCTGGATGGCCTGCGCCGCGCGACCGTGGTGGCGGCCAGCGAGCGGCTGGCCGGCCTCGCCCGCGGCCACGGGCTGCGCGTCGCCGCGGTCGCGGCCAGCGCGCGCGTCCCTGACATGCTCGCCGCCTGCGCCGGGACCGCCGCAACGCCCTAACATGTGCGCCCCGGCCCCCTTGCGCGCGCGCCCTTGAACGCCCCCGAGTCCCCTGCGACGCCCCGCCGCCGCACCTCCGCCCTTGCCTGGCTGCTACTGGTCCTGCTGCTGCCGCTGGCGGCGCTGCTGGCGTGGCGGGCCTGGCAGTCGGAGCGCGACGAGCGTCGCGCGGCGGATACCCAGGACCGCATCGGCATCGAGGCCCTGCAGCAGCGCGTGGCGATCCTGCGCCAGGGACAGCAGGCGCAGGGCAAGCGCCTGCAGCAGGCCGAGGCCACCAACCGCCTGCTGCGCGACGAACTGCTGGCGATGGGCCAGCGCGCGGCCCTGCTGGAGGACAGCGTGCAGCGCCTCGCCGACCCGGCGCAGGACGCCGCACGCGCGCTGCGCCTGGACGAGATCGAGCTGCTGCTGGCCCAGGGCGGTCAGCGCCTGCTGCTGGCCGGCGACCTGCAGGGCGCGCGACGCGCCTACGGCCTGGCGGCGCGGCTGCTGGATGGCCTGCACGCCCCGGCCGACATCGACCTGCGCCAGGTGCTTGCCGACGAGCGCGCGATGCTCGACGCGCTGGGGCAGGACCCGCGCATTGTCGCGCTGGCCCGGATCGACGCCTTCGAGGCCGGCCTGGACGCACCCGCCGGACCCGCCGCGCCCTCCAAAGACACCACCGCGCCCGCGCCCGCGTCCGCCCAGCCCTGGTGGGAGCGCCTCGCCACGCGCATCGTCGACGTGCGACGCAGCGACGCCCTGCTGGTGGTCGATGCCGGCGAGCGCGCCGCCGGCCTGGCCGCACTGCGCCTCGAACTGTCGCTGGCGCGCACCGCCGCGGAGCGCCGCGACACCGCGGGCCACGCGGCCGCGCTGGCCCGGGTGCGCGCCCTGGTCCCGCGGCTGTGGCCGGCCTCGGCCACGCGCGACGCGCGCCTGCGCGAGCTGGACGCCATCGCCGCGCTGCCATTGAAGCCGGAGCTGCCAACGCTCGGCACCACGCTCGACCAGCTGCGCCTGCAGCGCGGACGCCTGGAGGGCGACCACGCAGCAATGTGAACACGGCCGCGACATCCGCGCCGCTACGGTGGCGGCGACTTTGGAGACTGCCATGAACCTGTTCCGCAACCTGCTCGTCTGGATCCTGCTGGCGATCATCGGCGCACTGGCCTGGCACCTGCTCGCGCAGGACCCCGGCTACGTGCTGGTGCGCTACCGCGGCTGGGACTACACCACCAACCTGCTCTGGGTCTCGGTGGCCGTGCTCGCCGGCCTGTTCGTGCTCTGGCTGCTGTGGTCGCTGATCGCCCTGCCGATGCGCGCCTGGCGCCATCGCCGCGAACGCCAGTCGCGCGAACGCCTGGGCAGCGGCCTCGAAGCGCTGCACCAGGGCCACTACGCGCGCGCCGAGAAGTTGCTTCCGCAGGCCGCCGAGGACAGCGACGCCGCCGTGGCGCGCCTGGCCGCGGCCCGCGCCGCGACCGCGCGCGGTGACCACGCCGCCGCGCGCAGCCACCTCGACGCCATCGACAGTGGACACGCCCTGACCCGCGCCATCGGCCGCGCCGAGCTCGCGCTGGCCGAGGACCGCCCCACCGACGCCCTGGTGGCGCTGGACGATCCGAACGCGCAGCCGCTCTCGCCGCGCGGCCTGGCGCTGCGCGCCGACGCCTACGCCGCTTCGCGGCGCGCGGCGGATGCCTATGCCCTGCTGGGCGCGCTGCGCCAGCAGCAGGCCCTGCCCGAAGGCGCGCTTGCGCAGCGCGAGCGCGTGTGGGCCGCCCAGGCGCTGGCCGAGGCCGGCGATGCCAATGCATTGGCCGACCGCTGGGAAAGCGTTCCGAAGGGCCTGCGCAGCGAGCCCGAGGTGGTCGCCGCCTACGCCGACCGCGCTGCCGCGCTCGGCTGGGACGACGCCGCCACCTCCAGCATCGAGCACGCCCTCGACACCCGCTGGGACGAGGACCTGGCCGCCCGCTACGGCCGCCTGCCGATCGCCCGCGTCGAGCACCGCGAAGCCGCGGCCCAGCGCTGGCTGCAGCAGCGCCCCGGCAGCCCCGCCCTCCTGCTCACCCTGGCCCGCATGGCGCGCGCCCGCGGCGACTGGCTGCAGGCCGAAGATCACCTGCAGCGCGCGATCGCCCAGGGCGCCGGCCCCGAAGCCTGGGAAGAACTGGGCGACGGCCACGCCGCCACCGGCGACGACACCACCGCCCGCATCGCCTACGCCAACGCCCTGCGCATGCAGCGCGGCGAACCCGTCACCCCGCTCGCCAACCGCTCGCCGGGACTCGGTGGGGAACGGCTGGAAGGGCTCTAGAAGCGTTTGCCACGGATTGACGCGGATAAGAGCCGATTTACACGGATAGAGCTAACGCTCAGGTAGAGAGCCGTTCCTGGTGACGCCATTCGCGAATTCGCTCGTCGCCAGCGAATAGACCGGCATCCGCGCGACCCACCCCAACCGCTTCTGCCCTATCCGTGTAAATCGGCTCTTATCCGCGTCAATCCGTGGCAAAAACGCTCTGCTCTCCCAACATCACCGCTCGAGAATCGCCACCACGCCCATGCCGCCGGCGGTGCAGATCGAAACCAGGGCGCGGCCGCCGCCGCGTTCCTGCAGCTGGCGGGCGGCGGTGGCGACCACGCGGGCGCCGGTGGCGGCGAAGGGGTGGCCGGTGGCCAGTGACGAGCCAACCGGATTGATCTTCGCGGGGTCGATGCGGCCCAGCGGTGCGTCGAGGCCCAGGCGGTTGCGGCAGTAGTCCTCGCTCTCCCAGGCGCGCAGCGTGCACAGCACCTGGGCGGCGAAGGCCTCGTGGATCTCGTAGATGTCAAAGTCCTGCAGCGCGAGGTTGTTGCGCGCGAGCATTTCCGCCACGGCCACCGTCGGCGCCATCAGCAGGCCCTCGCCGTGGACGAAATCGACCGCCGCGACATGCGCGTCGCGGACGTGGCACAGCACCTCGTGTCCGTGCTGCGCGGCCCACTCGTCGGTGGACAGCAGGCAGGCGGCGGCGCCGTCGGTCAGCGGCGTCGAGTTGCCTGCGGTGAGCGAGCCACGGCCGGAGGTGCGATCGAAGGCCGGCTTCAGCGTGGCCAGCTTCTCCAGCGTGCTGTCGGCACGCAGGATGTTGTCGCGCGAGACGCCGCGGAAGGCCACCACCAGGTCGTCGAAGAAGCCGCGTTCGTAGGCCGCGGCCAGCTTGTGGTGCGAGGCCACCGCCAGCTCGTCCTGCGAGTCGCGCGCGATGCTCCACTCCTTGGCCATGTCCTCGCAGTGCTCGCCCATCGACTTGCCGGTGCGCGGCTCGGCCACGCCGGGGAAGTCGGGCTTGAGCTCGCGCAGGCGGAAGCCGCGGAACTGCGCCAGCCGGTCGCGCGGGGCCTTGGCCGCGTTGGCCGCCAGCAGGCGGCGCCGCAGCGACTTGCCGTAGACGATCGGCACGTCGGACGTGCTGTCGCTGCCGCCACCGATGCCGCTGTCGATCTGCCCGGCGGCGATCCTGTTGCCGATGGTGATGATCGAATCCAGCGAGGTGCCGCAGGCGCGCTGCAGGGTGATGCCCGGCGTCAGCGGCGACAGGCCCGACGACAGCGCGGCTTCGCGGCCCAGGTTCCAGTCGCTGGAGTGCTTGATCACCGCACCCATGGCGACTTCGCCCAGGCGCTGGCCATGCAGGCCGAACTTCTCGACCAGGGCGCCAAGCGTGCGGACCGACATCCCGAGGTTGCCGACGTCGGCATAGGCGGTGTTCTGGCGGCAGAAGGGAATGCGGACGCCGCCGAGGACGGCGACGGGGCGACCATGCAGCATCTGGGGAACCTCGCAGGCAGCCCGCCGACCGTGGCAGGCATAATGGATCGGAGTTTAGCGCCGCTCACGCGCAGGGCCAATGAACCAGACCATCGCCAACCAGCAGGGACCCGCGCGCGTGCTCGGCGCGCTGGCGCTCGAACTGTCGCCGGGCAGCAGCAGCGGGCGCGACGCGCTCCCCCAGGCCGAGGCCGGAGCGCTGGCCGCGCTGGTCGCCACCGATCTCGCCGCGTTCGCACCCGAGGCCGCCCGCCTGGACTGCAGCCTGGTGGCCGCGCACTTCGATCCGGTCGAACTGCTGC
The DNA here is from genome assembly GCF_016615955.1 of Luteimonas sp. MC1750. NCBI lineage: Bacteria > Pseudomonadati > Pseudomonadota > Gammaproteobacteria > Lysobacterales > Lysobacteraceae > Luteimonas > Luteimonas sp. MC1750. The sequence goes on along the minus strand of NZ_CP067113.1, from coordinate 152,316 downwards.
GTCCGGGCTGGCCGCTGCACCAGGAACTCTGGCAGCTGGCGGCCAAGGCGCCGCGCGCCCCCGGCGGCGGGGCCCGCGTCCTTGCCTTCGGCAGCCACGAGGGCCGGCTGCCGGGCGCGCTGTCGCCATCGCCGGAGTACGCCGGCGGCCCGCTGCGCCTGCTGCCCTTCGTGCTCGATGGCGATCCGGCGACGGTGTCCACCGTGTCGGCGCGCCTCGAGGCGGACCTGATGGAAGAAGGCATGGCCGGCGCCGCGACCGCGCTTGCCGCGCAGGAGGCCTTTGGCATGCAGGTGGAGCACGCGCGCTACCTGACCGTCCACGACCTCTGCGCGATGACCGCGATGCAGTACGAGCATGCCGGCCTGGCCGGACTCTGGCCGCTGCTCGAGACCGCCCTGCTGTCACCGGCGCGCGACGCCTGGCTGGATGCGCCGCCGGAACCGCTGCTGCACTACGCGGGCAAGGGCCAGGTGCGCATGGCGCTGTTCGCTCCCGCGGCGTGGCGCTCGCATTACCGGGCCGCGATGCCAGGCGTGGACGCCGGCAGCGATGCAGACCCGGAACCGGTGGAGCGCATGGAACGGCTGTACGCCCACTTCGAGGCACGCCAGCGCCAGCTTGCGAGCCTGCTGCGCGCGCATGGACTGGCGGTGGAATTCATCCACTGCCGGGAGGATGCGCCGGCGGAGCTCGCCGCCCCGCCCGCGCCCTGAGCGGCCTTACCGGGCCTGTGCACCCGTCTGGCTGATGACGCCGCAGGCCAGGCGCGCGCCCGCGTTGCCGGTCGGCTGGGTCGCGTAGTCGTCGGGGTCGGCATGCACGATGACGCCGCGACCGAGCACGTCGGACGGCGCGCCGTCCGCCAGGGTCGCGCCCTCGAGCCGCGCGTTGACGACGGCCACGCCGGTGTCGTCGGCGGTGACGTTGTCGCTGTCGCCCACGTGGTGTTCGCCCGCACCGACACGACCGTGCGCCGCGCCCGCCGGGTTGAAGTGGCCGCCGGCGCTGCTGCCGTCCGGCGCGCTGCAGTCGCCGGTCTCGTGGACATGGAAGCCGTGCTCGCTGCCCGGCGCCAGCCCGTTGATCTGGCCGGTGATGGCCACGCCGCCGTCCACCGCCTCGAAGGCGAGCTCGCCGGTGACCGCATTGCCCTCGGTGGCCGAGAGCACCGCGACGGTATGCGGCGCGGGGGTCGTGGTCATGTCGGTCGCGCCGGGTGCCTGGCTGGCATCCGCCGGCGGAGTCACCGCGCCGGCCGCGGTCGCCGCATCCGTCGACGGCGTCGTGGAGGCACCGGCGTCGTCCTGGCGATCGCCACAGGCCGCAAGGGCCAGGGCCATCGAGGCGGCCAGCAGGGTCATGGGAATGGTGCGCATGGGTGGGACTCCTTCCTAGGGCGCGCCGTCAGGCGCAAGGGTGATGACGCCACAGGCGATCCGCGCACCGGTCGCACCGGCGGTGGATCCAAGCACGACGAGCGAACGCCCGGCGATGTCGTTCGCCGCGCCACCGCCGAGCACGGCGCCCGGCACCAGCTGGTCGACCCGGGCCACGCCGCCGGCGTCGGCGACGATGCGGTCGCTGCCGCCGTCGGGCGCGCCGCGACCAGTGGCGTCGAAATACGGCCCCGCGCTGGAGGCGTCGATCGCGCTGCAGTCGCCGCGCGCGTGCACCTGCAGCACGTGCGCACCGTGGCGGCTGAGGCCGCCGATCTCGCCGGCCAGGCGCACCCCACCCTGCACCGCGCGCAGGTCGATGCGTCCGCTGGCCAGGGTCGCCGAGGCCGCGGCCAGGTTCGCGCGTGCGGACGTGGCGGTGCCGGCGTCCACGCGTGGCGCCGGCGGCGACGTGGCGGCTGGCTGGCGCGGGAGCGTGGGCGGGGTGCTGGCGCAGGCCGCCAGCAGGACGCTGGCGGCGAGGGCGGCTGGGATGCGTCGCATGCCTTCCGATCGGATCCGGTAAAACGCCGAGGCTAGCGACACGGAGGTTCGCGATGCGTGAGTCACGGCCCGGGGCGCCGGGCGCCGAGCTTGCGCGTCAGGGTGTTGCGGCCGAGGCCCAGGCGCGCCGCGGCCTCGCCGCGGTGCTGCCCGGTGTGTTCGAGGGCCGCCTCCAGCAGCACCCGGTCGAGGCGCTCGCGGGCCTCGGCGTGGATGCCCTCGGCCTGGGCGGCCAACCTGGCCATCGCCCAGTCGCGCAGGCCCGACTCCCAGCGGGCCTCGTGCCCGCCTGCCGCATCCGCAGCGTCGGGGCGCGCGGCCGCGTCGGCCACGCCCCAGGCCTCGCGCAGGTCCTCGCCATCGACCACGTCACCCGGCGCCAGTGCGGCCAGGCGCCAGCACAGGTTCTCGAGCTCGCGCACGTTGCCTGGCCAGTCGTGGGCCTGCAGTCGTGCCAGCGCCTCGCGGGACAGGCGCTTGGCGGGCGCCTGGAAGCGCGCGGCCGCGCGCTGCAGGAAGCGCTCGGCCAGGCGGGGAATGTCGCCGCGGCGCTCGCGCAGCGACGGCAGGCGCAGGCGCACCACGTCCAGGCGGTGCAGCAGGTCGGCGCGGAAGCCGCCCTCGCGCACCTTCGCCTCGAGGTCCTGGTGGGTCGCCGCGATCACCCGCACGTCGACCCGGATCAGCTCGCGCCCACCCACGCGGAAGAACTCGCCCTCGGCCAGCACCCGCAACAGCCGCGTCTGCAGCGCCAGCGGCATGTCGCCGATCTCGTCCAGGAACAGCGTGCCGCCGTGGGCCTGCTCGAAACGGCCGACGTGGCGGCGCTGGGCGCCGGTGAAGGCGCCGGCCTCGTGGCCGAACAGCTCGCTTTCCAGCAGCTCGGACGGAATGGCGGCGGTGTTGAGCGCGACGAACGGCGCGCGCGCGCGCGGCGACTCGCGGTGCAGCGCGCGCGCCACCAGCTCCTTGCCGGTGCCGGTCTCGCCGGTGACCAGCACCGACAGCGGCGCCTGCGCCAGGCGGCCGATGGCGCGGAACAGCTGCTGCATCGCCGGCGCGTCACCGACGAGGGCATCGTCCGACGCGCCTGCGGGGTCCGCGGTGCCGTCGGCGTCCGCGCCGGCCGTGCGCGCGGCATCGCCGCGCGCGTCGCCCAGCGCGCGCGCGGCCAGCGCGACGGCGTCGTCGAGGTCGAAGGGCTTGGACAGGAACTCCTGCGCGCCGCCGCGGAACGCACCGGCGGTGCTGGCCACGTCGGTGTGCGCGCTCATCACCACCACCGGCAGCGACGGCAGGCGGCGCTTGAGCGCGTCGAGCAGCGCCAGGCCGTCCTGGCCGGGCATGCGCACGTCGGTGAACAGCAGCTGCGGACGCGGACCGCCGCGGTCGAGGGTGGCGAGCACGTCGGCCGCCGTTTCGAAGCCGGTGACCGTGTAGCCCGCGTCGCGCAGCGCGGTGGCGAGTACGAAGCGCACCGCGCGGTCGTCGTCGACGACCCAGACGCGGGCGCCTTCAGCGCCGGGCATGGCCCGCCTCCACGCCAATGCTCCGCGTGCCGGCATCGGCGTCGGCAGGCGCATCGCCCGCGGCCACCGCCGCATACGGCAGCAGCAGGGTGAACACCGTATGCCCGGGCCGCGAACGGAAGGCGATGCTGCCGCGGTGCTCGCGCGCCACCTGCTGCGCCATCGCCAGGCCGAGGCCGCTGCCGTCGGCGCGCCCGGAGACCAGCGGGACGAAGACCTGCCCGGCCAGCTCGTCGGGCACGCCGCGCCCGTCGTCGACGATGTCCAGGCGCAGCGCCAGCGCGTGCAGCTCGCTGCCGATGCGCACGCCACGCTCGGCGCGGGTGCGCAGCACCACCTCGCCGGAGCCGGCCTCAAGGGCATTGCGCACCAGGTTCCAGACCGCCTGCACCAGGCGGTCCGGATCGCCATCGAGCTCGGGCAGGCTGGGGTCGTAATCGCGCACCAGCTTCACCGCCCAGCCGGCGTCGGCCTCGGCCAGGCGCAGCACGCGCTCGAGCACGGCATGGACGTTGAGCGGCGCGTGCGGCGTGGGCGGCGCCGGATCGAGCAGGCGCTCGACCAGCTGCGCCAGGCGGCCCACCTCGGAATCGATGAGTTCCAGCAGCTCCCGCGCCGAGGCGTCGTCCCCGGGGATCCGCCGACCGAGCAGCTGCGCCGCGCCCTTCAGCCCCGCCAGCGGGTTGCGCAGCTCGTGGGCGAGGCCCTTGAGCGCCGCCGACAGCGCGAGCGGCAGCGCCGCCAGCGGGTCGCCGCCGGGGAACTCATCGACCGGGTGCAGCTCGAGCAGCCAGCCGCCGCCATCGCGCGGCGTCAGCCAGGCCTCGGCGAAGCGCGGGGCCGCTCCGGGATACGACAGGGCGAGGCGCGGGAGGCGGATGACGCCGGAGGGCGCGACCGCCACCGCCGCGGCCAGTGCCTCGCCCTCGACTTCCAGCGCCGCCACGGGCAGGCCCGGCAGGCGTCGGAGCGAGACCCCGAGCCACTGCCCGCTGGCCACGTTCCCGGCCTCGACCACGCCTGCGCGCGAGACAGCGAACATCGGGGTGCTCAGCTGGTCGAACGCGGGGTCGAGGCGAGGCGTCATTGCACCAATCTAGTGCAAGGCCGGGCCGGCGAACAGGGCTTCAGCGCGACGCGGGTACCAGCAGCCCCACCTGGTCCGGCAGCGTCAGCGCATGCAGGATCCGCAGGTCTTCCGCGTCCAGCACGGTGCCGGCATCGCCGCGGAAGCGGAGGCGGAACGCACGGATGGTCGCCTCGCGGTGGGTGGTGTCGTAACCGACCTGCTCCAGCGCGCGCATGGCATCGAATCCTTCCGGCGCCGGGGGCGCGTCGTCGGCCGGCCAGATGCCGAAGCCCGCCTCGGCCAGGCGCCGCCAAGGAAACAGCGGACCCGGGTCGATCTTGCGCGAAGGCGCCAGGTCGGAGTGCCCGATCACGTGGCTGGGCGGGATGCGCAGGCGCCCCGTGAGGTCCTCCAGCAGGCGCAGCAGCGCCTGCACCTGCGGCTCGGTGAAGGGCTCGCGGCCGTTGTTGTCGATCTCGATGCCGATCGAGGCGGAGTTGAGGTCGGTGATCGTGCCCCAGCGACCGCCACCGGCATGCCAGGCGCGATGGCCGTCGGCAACCAGCTGGTAGATCGCGCCGTCGTCGCCGACCAGGTAATGCGAACTGACCGGCCCGCCGCTGTTGCGCGTGCGCAGGGTGTGCAGGCTCTGCTCGACCGAATCCTGCTCGGTGTAATGAAGCACGATGACGACGGGGCGCCGTTCGTCGAAGTTGGGCGACGGCACCCAGGTCGCCATCGGGTTGCGTGGCGCCTGGTGGGCGCAGGCGGAGAGGAGTGCAACGCAGAGCGCGACGGCGGCAAGCTTCTTCATGCATCGCATTGCACCCGGCGCGCCCGCGCGACGCAAGTGCGGACGCGGCCGCTCCGGGAAGGAGCGGCGCTGCAGCCGCACCGGCGGGCGCGTCAGATGGCGTAGTACATCTGGTATTCCAGCGGATGCACCGCGCCGCGGAAGGCGGTGACTTCCTTCATCTTCAGCGCGATGTAGGCGTCGATGAAGTCGTCGCTCATCACGCCGCCGGCCTTGAGGAACTCGCGGTCGGCGTCGAGCGCTTCCAGCGCCTGGTCGAGCGAGTGGCAGACGGTCGGGATGCCCTTGGCCTCTTCCGGCGGCAGGTCGTAGAGATCCTTGTCGCTGGGGCCGCCCGGGTCGATCTGGTTCTTGATGCCGTCCAGCCCCGCCATCATCAGCGCGGTGAAGATCAGGTAGCCCGAGTTCATCGGATCCGGGAAGCGGAACTCCACGCGGCGCGCCTTCGGGTTGGACACGTAGGGGATGCGGCAGGACGCCGAGCGGTTCGACGCCGAGTAGGCCAGCATCACCGGCGCCTCGAAGCCCGGCACCAGGCGCTTGTAGCTGTTGGTGCTGGAGTTGGCGAAGGCGTTGATCGCGCGCGCATGCTTGAACACGCCGCCGATGTACCACAGCGCGGTCTGGCTCAGGCCGCCGTAGCCGTCGCCGGTGAACAGGTTCACGCCGCCCTTGGCCAGCGACTGGTGCACGTGCATGCCGCTGCCGTTGTCGCCGACGATGGGCTTGGGCATGAAGGTGGCGGTCTTGCCGTTGCGGTGCGCGACGTTCTTCACGATGTACTTCATCGTCAGCAGTTCGTCGGCCTTCTGCACCAGCGAGCTGAACTTGGTGCCGATCTCGCACTGGCCGGCGTTGGCCACCTCGTGGTGGTGCACCTCGACCTCGATGCCGACCTGCTCGAGCGTCTTGCACATCTCGGCGCGGAGGTCGTGCAGCGAATCCAGCGGCGCCACCGGGAAGTAGCCGCCCTTGACGCCCGGACGGTAGCCGGTGTTGCCGCCGGCGTATTCGCGGCCGGAGTTCCACGCCGCTTCTTCCGAGTCGATGTGGAAGAAGGTGTGGCCCATCTCGTTGGCGTAGCGCACCGAGTCGAAGATGAAGAACTCCGGCTCGGGGCCGAAGAAGGCCTGCTCGGCGATGCCGCTGGCCTTGAGGTAGGCCTCGGCGCGGCGGGCGATGCCGCGCGGATCGCGGTTGTAGGCCTGCATCGTGGCCGGATCCAGCACGTCGCAGGTCAGGACCAGGGTCGGGTCGGCGGTGAACGGGTCGAGGAAGGCGGTGTCCGGGTCGGGCAGCAGGACCATGTCCGAGTTCTGGATGCCGCGCCAGCCGCCGATCGACGAGCCGTCGAACATCTTGCCGTCCTCGAACAGGCCGGGCTCGATGATCGACTTCGGATAGGTCACGTGGTGCTGCACGCCGCGCATGTCGGCAAAGCGCAGGTCGATGAATTCGACGCGGTGGTCGGTGATCAGCTTTTCGACGGTCTCGAAGGACATGGGGGCTCCGCTGGGATGGTGGCTGGTAGGCCCGGGCTTCCGGGCAGGTCGGACGGAAGGACGCAAGCGCCATGCCAATCGCAAACCTTTGATTCAACTCGGGCCAGCAAGAATACGGGCGGGACAAAGCACCAGAAAGGTGCACCATTTCTAATGATTGCACCCGAATGATGCAACCTCGATCCGCTATGCTGCCGCGCTTCCGGCGCCGCGCACCGGCACCACCCGCGCCTCCACCACGGACCCACCGATGACCGACCCGCTGGCCGCCCTGCTCCTGGGCATCCTCGAAGGCCTGACCGAGTTCCTGCCGATCTCCAGCACCGGCCACCTGCTGATCGCCCAGCACTGGCTGGGCGCACGCTCGGACTTCTTCAACATCGTGATCCAGGCCGGCGCGATCCTGGCGATCACCCTGGTGTTCCGCGAGCGCCTGGTGTCGCTGGCCGCCGGCCTGGGCGAGGCGCGCAACCGCGACTACGCCATGAAGCTCGCGGTCGCCTTCCTGGTCACCGCCCTGGTCGGCCTGCCGGTGCGCCTGATGGGCTGGGAGCTTCCGGAGACGGTGACCCCCATCGCCTGGGCGCTGGTCATCGGCGGCGTCTGGATGATCGTGGCCGAGCGCGTGGCCGAGCGCCGCAGTCCGGACGGCACCCGCGTGACCTGGACGATCGCGGTACTCGTCGGCCTGGCCCAGGTGGTGGCGGGTGTCTTCCCGGGTACTTCGCGCTCGGCGGCGGCGATCTTCATCGCCATGCTCGCCGGCCTCAGCCGGCGCACCGCGGCGGCCGAGTTCGTGTTCCTGGTCGGCATCCCGACCATGTTCGCGGCCAGCGCCTGGACCTTCCTCGAGCTGGCAATGGACGGCGGGCTGGGCGGCGAAGCCTGGGCCGACGTCGCCATCGCCTTCGCGGCGGCCACGATCACCGGCTTCCTGGTGGTCAAATGGCTGCTCGGCTACATCGAGCACCACCGGTTCACCGGGTTCGCGGTGTACCGGATCCTGCTGGGCGCGGCCCTGCTGCTGTGGCTGCCCGCCGGCGATTGAGGCCCACGCAACCCCGTTCCCGCGCCTCGCGCGTTGACCCAGGTCCCTGCCCCGGAGCCACGCCATGAAGCCACTGCTCGCACTCGTCCTGCCCCTCGTGCTGGCGGCCTGTTCGCCCGGCACCGACGACGCCGCGACCATCGCGACGCCCGCGCCGGCCACGGCCCCGGCGGCGCCGGGCACGACGCCCGCTCCCGACCTCGCGGCCACGCTCGGCGCCTACCACTGGCAGCTCGACGCCGCGACCGCCGCCGATGGCAGCCGCATCGACGCCCTGTTCGCCAACACCGACGCCGCGCTGCAGCTCGACTTCAGCGATGGCCGGGTCTCGATCTCCAACGCCTGCAACCGCATGGGCGGCGACTTCAACCTCGGCGCCGACACCATCGCGGTCGGCACGATGATGAGCACCGAAATGGCCTGTGCCGAGCCACTGATGGCGATGGAGCGCGAAGCCCACACGCGCCTGTCGGGCAGCCATGCGCTCGCGCTGGACGATGGCGCGCCGCCGCGGCTTGCGTTGACCAATGGCCTGGGCGACCGCCTGGTCTTCATCGGCGCGCCGACCGCGCGCACCCGCCACGGCGCCGAACCCGAGCGCGTCTTCCTTGAAGTCGCCGCCGAGCGCGTCGACTGCCACCATCCGCTGATGCCCGGCCACCGCTGCCTGCAGGTGCGCGCGATCCGCTACGACGACGGCGGGATCAGGCAGGACAGCGGCGAATGGGGGCCGATGTACGAAGAGATCGAGGGCTTCGCGCACACGCCCGGCGTGCGCACGGTGCTGCGCCTGGACCGCTACCCGCGCAAGGACGTGCCGGCCGACGCATCGGCCGTGGTGCACGTGCTCGACATGGTGGTCGAGCAGGAGCAGGTGGCTGCCGCCGAATAGGCGGGGTCCGTCGCGGTCGCAGCTGTAGCTGCTCCCATAGGCGTCCGGGTGTGGGCGCGGGTCAGGCGTGCAGGCTGTAGCTGCCCCAGGTCGCGGCCTCGGCCAGCACGTGGCCCTGGATCGCGCGCAGCACGTCGCCGGCGGTGAACCGTTCCGGCAGCTCCAGGCGCGCCACGTCCAGCGCGAACACCCGGAAGAAGTAGCGGTGCTCGCGCAGGTCGTGCGCCGGCGGATACGGGCCGTCGTAACCCGCCCAGTCGCCGCCCATGTCTGCATCGCCGGCGAACCAGCCGGTGTAGTCGTTGAGGCCCTGGCGTGCGCCGTCCGGGCCGGGCGGCGTGCGCTTGCCGCCGCGGGTGACGCCATCGCTGCAGCTGCCGGCGGGGACCGCGGTGACCTGCGGCGGGATGTCGACCATCGCCCAGTGCACGAAGTCGCCGCGCGGATGCGCGACCGGAATCGCGACCTGGTCGTTGGCGACCAGCGCGGGATCGGTGGGCGCGTCGGTGTCGATGCACAGCAGCGCGAACGAACGCGTGCCGTCCGGCGCGCCGCCCCAGGACAGCTGCGGATTGCGGTTGCCGCCGAAGCCGCCGGGCGCGCCGAGGGCGAACTCCGCCGGGATCGGTTGGCCGTGGCCGAAGCTTGCGCTGCTGATGTGCATGGTCGTGCTCCTCGTGGTCAGGCGTCGGGGTAGCCCAGGCGGCGGGCCACCGGGGCCAGGGTGGCGAACGGCCCCGCCAGCAGGCCGGCATAGTCGCGCCAGCCGCCAGCCGGGAAGCGCGCGGCACCGAAGTAGCCGGGCGGCGGCTCGGACAATTCGAGTCCCAGGGCGTCGCGCAGGCGCGCCACGATCGCCACCGGGTCCTCGCTGACCTCGTCCAGGCGCAGCAGGTGGTGCGGCACCAGGTCCTGCTCGTGCAGGTCGGCCAGCTGCGCGAGCGCCCCGGCCAGCCATTCCGCCGCGACCTGCGGCGACGCCAGGGCGAACGGCGTCGAGGATCCGAACGCCAGCCAGTTCAGCAGCATGTCGCGAGGATCGCGGATCACCGCCAGCAGCCGCGCCTCGGGCAGCGCCTCGCGCAGCACCGCGGCATAGGCGTTGTCCCACCACAGCAGCCAGTCGATCACCGCGCCGTCCACGCCGCGCGCGGGCAGCGCACCGCGCCACGAGGCGGCGACCGCGGCCGGCGCCACGGCGCCCTTGGCGATCGCGACCGGGGTGGCGATGTTCTGCAAGGCGTCCGACGGTGGCCGGGCGCCGAAGCGGTCCGGGCGGAACGCGGGCACGGCGCCGGCCAGCAGGTCGGCCACGCGTTCGACCGGACTGCCGGGAAGACCGGCGAGGAAGACCACCTGCGAGGCGGCGGGGTCGGCCGCGGCCTGCTCCGGCCACGCGTCGCGCGCCGGCGACAGGGTCGGCAGCGGCACGCGCTCCGACGCCTGGCGCGCATTGAGCCGCTCCCAGCAGGCCAGCGCGGCCTTGCGGTCGCCGGCGTGGTGGTGGGCGACGCCCAGGCGCTGGCCCAGCAGCGCGTGGTCGCCCGGCGTGTCGGCCCGGGCCAGCAGTGCGTCCAGGCGTCGGGCGGCCTCGGCCGGATCACGCTCCAGCAGGCTGTCGGCGAGCTGCAGCTCGGCGCGCATGTGGCCGGGCGCGCGTTCCAGCAGCGCGCGCGCAACCGAATCGGCCTCGTCCTGGCGGCCTTCGCGGATGCGCAGGGCCAGCGCGGCGTCGAGCGCCTCCAGCGAGTCCGGCATGATCGAGCGCCAGCGTTCGACCAGCCCGGACGAGACCCGCGTGTCGCGCCATTCGAACATCAGGCGCGCGCGCCACAGGTCGTCGCTGTCGGGCGTGGTGGCGAGCGCGGCGTCCAGCGTGCGACGGGCGTCGTCGATGGCGCCCAGGCGGGCCCAGGCCGCCATGATCGCGGACAGCGTGCGCCCGTCGCGCGGGTCGGCGGCCAGCGCCGCGCGCAGCAATTCCAGCCCGCGCTCGGGCCGGCCCGCGGCCAGCTGCAGCTCGCCGGCGTGCCGGCGCAGTTCGGCGGTGGCCAGCGCCGGGTCGGACACCAGGGTCGCGAGCTCGTCGGCCGCCTCGGCCGTGCGGCCCTGGCGCTGCAGCAGCTCCGCGATCAGCAGCCGCACCATGCCGGCCGCCGGCGCGTGCTCGAGCAGGCTGCGGAAGGCCTGTTCGGCGAACGCGAAGTGGCCCTTCGTCATGTGCGCGATGCCCAGCGCGTGCAGCGCAACCACATCGTCGGGCGCGCGCTTCACCGAGTCGGACAGCAGGGCCAGGGCCTCGTCGACGCGGCCACGGCGCAGCGCCAGCGTGCCGGTCACGCCCTGCAGGGCCGGATCGTCCGGCGAGACGCGGGCGGCGAGCCGCGCCAGGCGCTCGGCCTCGTCCAGGTCGTTGCGGCCCATGGCCAGCTGGGCCTGCACGATGTAGGCGCCGAACGCGTTCGGGTTGTTGCCGATGGTGGCGTCCAGCGAGCGCGCCGCGCCCTCCACGTCGCGCTGGCCCAGCAGCAGCCCGGCGTGCTCGAGGTGCAGGGCGGCGTCGTCGGGCGCCAGCACCATCGCGCGCTCGATGGCCGCGCGGGCGCCCGTATCGTCGCCGCTGCTGCGCAGGGCCAGGGCGAGCAGGCGCTGGGCCTGGGCATCGTCCGGCGCGCTGCCGGCAAGGCGGCGGGCGGCGTCAACGGCGGCGGCGGTGTCGCCGCGGCGCAGCGCGTCGAGGATCTGGTCGTGCATCGAGTGGGTTCCTGCAGGCGCTGGGCGCGGAAAACCTCGATTGTAGCCCGCGCCTAATCCGCGCCCGCCAGGCGATCGACCACCCAGCGCTCGGCATAGCCCTCCAGCCGCGGGCCTTCGAGGAAGCCGCAGTGCCCGCCCCAGCGGGCGATCTCGAGGCTGGCGTGGTGCGGCAGCGACAGGCGCGCGAAGTCGTCGACCGGGATCACCGGGTCGTCCGCGCTGGTCAGGATGGAGGCCGGCACGGCGAGGCCTGCCAGGCGGTCGCCGGCGATCGAGTAGCGGTCGAAGTAGGCGTCGAGGCTGCCGAAGTCGGTGTGCCGAAGCACCAGCCATTCGGTGAGCGCGCGCATGCGCAGGCGCAGCACGCGGTCGTCGAAGCCCACGCGCTCGGGAAACAGCTCGCGCTTGCGCACCAGCGAACGCCGCCAGCTCTGCTCGAAATGGCGCAGGTACAGCGGCAGCCCGCGCTCCATCGCCTCCATCGTGCGCGCGGGGTCCAGCACCGGGCAGACCGCGGCCACGGCGTCGACCTGCAGGCCGGCGGCCGGCGCGCGCAGCGCCAGGCGCAGGGCGAAATTGCCGCCGAGGGAATGGCCGGCCACCACCAGCCTCGGCCGCGGCATGCGCCGGGCGACATCGCTTGCGGCGTGCACCACTTCGTCGATGCGCGCGGAGTGGAAGATGTCGGGATTGAGGTGGTGGCTGCCGCCGTGGTCGCGAAAGTTCAGGCGGAACACGTCCCAGCCCCGGGCCAGGAAGCCCGCCGCCGCCAGGCAGACGTAGGCCGACTCCGCGCTGCCTTCCCAGCCGTGCAGCAGCAGGGCCATGCCCCGCGGCTCCGCGCCCGGGCGCGCCGTGTGCAGGCCGAGCAGGCGCACGCCGTCGCCGCCGTCGACGATGACCGGGCGGGTCTGCGCGCCGGCCTGCCCCAGCGCGGCCAGTCCGCGCCGGCGCCGCGGCGGGCTGCCCGCCAGCACCGACTGCAGGTGCGGGTTGCGCAGCCAGCGCGGCGGACGGTAGCCGCTGGCCGCGGCGGCGTTCACGGCGCGCGCAGCGCCTCGACGATGCGCTCGCGGGCCAGCTTCGCGATCCCCGCCCGGCCCTCGGCCGCGCCCGGCAGCACCGGTTCGAGGAAGACCACGTCGACCGTGCGCGGCGGCTCGCCGAGCAGGCGCAGGAAGTTCTGCAGGAAGTTCTCGCGCGTCTGGAACGCCACCGCGCGCTGGCCTTCGCCGGCGGCCCCGTAGCGCAGCGCCACCGGCTGCACCGGCACCCCGGCCTCGACCGCGGCGGTGAAGATGCGCGCGTGGAACGGCCCGACCTCGTCGCCGTCGCGGGTGCGGCCCTCGGGGAACACGCCCACCGAGCGCCCCTCGCCCAGCCGCAGGCGCATCGCCTCCAGCACGCCGCCCAGCGATTCCTGGCTGCCGCGCTGGTGGAAGATCGTGTCGCCGCGGCGGGCCATCCGGCCCACCACCGGCCAGCCCTCGATTTCCTGCTTGGCGACGAAGCCCATCATGCGCTGGCTGTGCAGCGCCGAGATGTCCATCCAGCTGACATGGTTGGCGACGAACAGGGTCGCGCCGGGCAGCGGCGTGCCGACGCGCCGCATGCGCATGCCGAAGACGCGCATCAGCCCGCCCTGCCAGAACTGCACGATCCGGCTGCGCAGGTCCCGGCCGCCCAGCGTGATCCGCTCGCTGGGCAGGGCCAGGCCGAGCATCACCAGCGGGAGGTGGATGAAGACATGCCAGAGCAGCATCGGCACGCGCAGGGCATAGCGGCCCGCGCGCGCCAGGCGGCCTCCGGCGGGCGCGGTGAGGACGATGGGGGAACGCATGCGCGAACGATACCGGATGGGGATCGCGCGCCGGTAGCGGCGCGAGCGCTCAGGCCGCGGGAACCACCGCGAGGGTGATGCGCGAGATGCAGGCCAGTCGGCCGCGCGCGTCCTCGATGCGGATCTCCCACACCTGGGTGCTGCGCCCGAGGTGCAGCGGCCTGGCGGTGCCGGTCACCCGGCCCTCGCGGACGGCGCGCACGTGGTTGGCGTTGATCTCGAGGCCGACGCAGACCTCGCCTTCGGCCACGCACATGTTGCCTGCGCTGCTGCCGAGGGTCTCGGCCAGCAGCACCGAGGCGCCGCCGTGGAGCAGGCCGTAGGGCTGCAGGGTGCGTGCGTCCACCGGCATGCCGGCGACGAGGTGGTCATGGCCGATGGCCAGGAATTCGATGCCCAGCGCCTCAATCGCCGTGCCCTTGGAGAGGGCGTTGAGCGCGGCCAGGTCGAGGCCGCGGCGGAAGATCGGGGTTTGGGGGGTCATGCCGGGCTCCGTGTCCCGGGCTGGCGCCGGGGGCGGGCCAGCCTAGGACCGGGTCCCCCCCGGGTCAATCGGTTCAGGCGAGACGGAAGCGGGTGAGCGGCTGGCTGCCCGGGGTGTAGCGGCGGCTGGCGGCGTAGCCGCTGCTGCTGCCATAGCCGGTGCCGAAGTCGCGGCTGCGGTAGCGCGGCGCGTGGACGAGCGGGCGGGCGGCGGCGGCGGCGGCGGCGCGGGCGGACGGGGCGGCGTTGGCGTCGGTGCGGTACATGGCGATCTCCATCGGGGGGTGTGTGGCTTGGTGTGTTGGTAAAGTACCACACCACACATCTACCGCAATAGGTCAAAGGTCACGCCTGCCCGTGCCGGAGGGTCCGGCCGACGAACGGTCGTCAGGGCGTCAGAGGATCGGGGCCAGGCCCGCGCCGAAGGCGGTGAAGATGCGCGTCAGGATCGCCTTGAGCCCGATCTGCACTTCGGGGAAGTCGCCCACCGGTTCGTGGCAGTCGCGAAACCGGGGATCACGCGGCGGCGGCGGCGCGGAACAGCCGGGACCGGGGCGGAACTCGTAGCTGGTCGCGTAGCGCGTGGGCCAGAGGTCGAACACCGGCAGCGACTCGGACACCTTGCCCAGCGAGTAGTCGAGCCCCGACAGGACCACCGGACGGTCGCGCGGCGCGATCACCCAGGCATTGGCCGGCGCCATGTCGCGACGGATGCTGTCGGCGAGCACGCGCGCGAACGCTCCGTCCTCGATCACCACCGCGCTCTCGGTGTTGTAGTCGTCGCCACGCGGATCGAAGTTGTGCGTGCCGACCACGCCGACGCGCTCGTCGACCACCAGCGACTTCGAATGCAGGCCGAAGCGCACGCCGCCGCGCTGCAGCGGCACGCGCTCGTGCGCCGAGAAGCCCGACCAGCGCAGCGCGGAATACTCGCGCTCCAGCGGCCGCGTGCGTGGTGCGCGGGAGCCGTCGGAGAGCGTCGTCGCCGACGGCGCCTGGCCATCGCCCAGGTCCACCGTGCCGGTCGCCTCGACGTCGATCGGCGCATCCTGCGGGAAGGGCTTGAACTCGTGGATCTCGAAGCCGAACTCGCGCAGGTGGCGGCGCTTGTACTTGTACGACAGCGCGTAGGTGATGAAGGCGTCGGTCGCGGCCAGGCTGTTGGTCGACACCAGCACCCGCGGGGCGTCCTCGCGCTGGTGCAGGCTGGCGAACAGGTCCTGGGCACCCGGCGACAGCACCAGGTAGGGCGTCTGCAGGATCACTTCCTTGCGCGCGCCCTCGATCAGGTCGAGCAGGCCGCGCGTCGACGGCGCCACGCCCTCGTAATCGGCGCGGTGCTTTTCCGGCGGATCGGAGATGAAGTCGACCACGCCCACCGGCAGCGACTCCGCGGCCAGCGCCTCGACCAGCCAGGGGTCGTCGGCGTCGCGCGAGATGCGCTCCACCCGCTCCGGCAGTTCGAAGGGCGCGTGCGGCAGCGCGGGCACGCCGTCGCGCAGCAGCCGGCGGCCCACGTCGGCCAGGCCCGGCAGGCTCCGGGTCAGGCGCGCGCTCCAGTACTGCTCGAAGCTCGCGGCCATGTCGGCCACCGCGGGGCCGGCGAGGAACAGGTCGCGGTCGCGGAAGTTGTACCCGGGGTCCCAGTCGTAATAGCTGTCCTGGTAGTTGCGGCCGCCGGTGATGCCGACCAGGCCGTCGACCAGCAGCAGCTTGTTGTGCATGCGCTGGTTGAGCCGCCGCCAGCAGCATGCGGCCGCCAGCACGTACTGCGGATAGCTGATGCGGGCGCGCCCGAGCACCGGGTTGTAGATGCGCAGCTCGAAGTTGGCGTGCGCCCCGGCCAGCGCCGCCAGCGTGTCGACCTCGCGCAGCGCAGAAAGCTGGTCGACCAGCACCCGCACCTTGACCCCGCGGCGCGCGGCGGCCAGCAGCTCGTCGAGGAACAGGTGGCCGGCGTCGTCCTCGTCGAAGATGTAGGTCTGCAGGTCCACGCTCTGCTGCGCGGAGCGGATCAGGCTCAGCCGCGCCAGCAGGGCGTCCTGGCCATAGTCGAGGATCAGTGCGTGGTGGCGCGGCGCAGCCGGCGTACTGGCCGCCAGCGCCTCGCGGCCCAGCGCGCGCAGCGCGGACGGCGATGCGCAGGCATCGTCACGCGCGCAGTCCACCAGCACCGGCTGCGCCTGCTTCGCGATGCGCGACGCGGCGGCGGCCTGTTCCGGCGAGAGACTGGCGCAGGCGCCCGCGGCCAGCGCCCAGGCCAGCACCAGCATGCGCAGCAGCGGCTTCACTCTTCGCGGTCCTCCACCAGGATGCGCAGCTCGAAGCGGACCTTGCGCGCGACCACCACCGGCCAGCGGTTGATGCCGTACGCCGCGCGGTCGACCATGCCCGCCGCGCGCACCGGGCAGTCGCGGGCCGGTCGCGCGCACGCGGAGGCGGCGACCGTGAACGCCTCGCGCCGCTCCACATCGCGGATGCTGAGCAGGCCCGGCAGCTGGCCGCCGCGCGCGAGCAGCTCCGGTTCGAAGGGATCCGACAGGAAGGTGATCCAGGGATAGCGCCTGGCGTCGAAGAAGCCGGCGCCGCGGGTCATCTGGGTGCGGCGCGCGCTGTCCAGTATCTCCACGTCGGCCGCCGACAGCGACAGCCGCACCTGCTGGCGGCCATCCGGCAGCCGCGACACCTCTCCGTCAAAGACCGGGAACCGGCCGTCGATCACCTCGCCCCAGCGGGTGACCAGCTGGAAGCCCACCTGCGACGCGGCGGCATCGATGCCGGTTGCCCGGACCGGCGCTGCACCCAGGACGAGCGCGACGAGGGACAGGCATGCCGGGACGCAGGAGGCACGGCTCACGGCCACCAGAAGTCGGCGAGGCTGGCGCCGCCGGGTTCCACCTCGACCGCCGCCGGCAGCCGCAGGTGCACGATCGAACCCGGCGGCATCCCGCGGTAGTCGCCCGACTGGCCGCTGTGGAGCAGCGCCGCCAGCCGTTCGAGGCCCGGGTTGTGGCCGACCAGCATCAGCCGGCCGAGGTCGCGATGGCCATCGGCCAGGGCCGCCAGGGTGCCGGGCGTGGCCTCGTAGATCGCGGGCTCCAGGCGCTGGTCGACATAGCCGATCACCGCGAGCACGGCTTCCAGCGTCTCGCGCGTCCGTCGCGCCGGCGAGCACAGCACCAGGTCCGGCAGCAGGTGGTGTTCGAGCAGCCAGCGCCCGGCGGCTTCGGCCTCGGCCTGGCCCTCCGGCGACAGCGGCCGGTCGAGGTCGGCCTGCCCCGGCCCGGCCGCTTCGGCATGGGCGTGGCGCAGCAGCAGGATGTCCCGGGTATCGATGGCCATGATGTCGTTCTCCTTGCCGGGCCCGCCGCTCAGGGCTTGCCCAGCCATTTCAGCAGCGGGGCCCAGTCCGCCTGATGGTCGCGGACCTGGGCCGAACGGTAGTCGAACAGGCTGCGGCCCAGGCCCACCAGCAGCACATAGGCCTGGCTGTCGCGCAGCGTGGCGACCACCGGGTAGGGCCATTGGCCGAGCAGGTCGAGCGTGGCCTGCGAGGCATTCGTCCAGGGCTTCATGCGGTTGGCCACCAGGCCGACGCGCAGCTCGCCGCGGCGCACGCGCGGGTGCTGCGCGAGCGTGTTGAGGAAGTGCACGGTGGCGTCGAGGTCGAGCGCCGAGGGCTGCACCGGCACCACCACCGCATCGGCGTGTTCGAGCCAGGTGTCGAGGTCCTCGGCCATGGCGCCGGCCGGCGCATCGACGACCACGCGCTGGGTGTCGTCGGGCAGGGACTTCCAGACCGCCTTCGCGCGCCGCGCGCCGGAGACCGGGAGCACCGCGGCTTCGAGCCCGGCGCGGCGTTCGGCCCAGCGCGTGGAGGACTGCTGTGGATCGGCGTCGACGAGGACCGTATGCAGGCCATCCAGGGCCGCATGCGCGGCGAGATGGGTGGCGATCGTGGTCTTGCCCGCACCGCCCTTGGAACTGGCCACCAGCACCGTCTTCATCCGCTCTCCGGTCACGTCCGCCCGCGTTCGCAGTCGAGGGTACACCGCCCCGGCCGACCTGGCGCACATAGAATGCCCGCTCTCCCGACACGTGCACGCGACCGATGAGTGACCTGCAGGACCTGGCCGCGCTGATCCGCGCAGACACCCCCCTGATCATCATCGAGACCCCGGACGAACCACGGGTGGTCGAGCTGTTCCGCCAGTCGCTGCTGCATGTCTGGCGCGCGCTGTACCGCTGGACGATCACCGAGGGCCTGCGCCGCATCGACCTCGACGGCGAGGACCCGGCCGAGGACGCGCCCGACGCCACCAGCACGCTGCGCGCGATCCACGCCGCCGGGCAGCGCGGCGTCTACCTGCTGCTCGATTTCCACCCCTACCTGGGCTATGCCGGCACCCAGCGCATGCTGCGCGACATCATCCAGCGCCGCGGCTGCCAGCCGCACGTGCTGGTGCTGGTGGGCCACAAGGTCGAGCTGCCGGGCGAGCTCGAGGCCAGGGCGGTGCGCTTCCGCACCCGGCTGCCCGACGCGAACGCGCTGTTGAAGATGGTCCGCGAGGAAGCCGGGCGCTACCAGGCCGAGCATGGCGGCCGCCGCGTCGAGGCCGATGCCGAGGCGGTGACGCTGATCGTGCGCAACCTCCAGGGCCTGTCGCTGCCGGACGCGCGGCGCATCGCGCGCCAGCTGATCTTCGGCGACGGCGCGCTCGGCCATGACGACCTGCCGCGGCTGGCGCAGCTGAAGTTCGAGCTGCTCAACCGCAGCGGCCACCTGCATTACGAATACGACACGGCGCGCTTCTCCGACGTCGCCGGTGCCCGTGCGCTGAAGCGCTGGATCGAGCAGCGGCGCGCGGTGTTCACCTCCGGCCGCGCGCCGCCCGGGCTGGACCCGCCCAAGGGCGTGCTGCTGCTGGGCGTGCAGGGCTGCGGCAAATCACTGCTGGCGAAGTCGATCGCCGGCGGCTTCGGCGTGCCGCTGGTGCGGCTGGACTTCGGCACGCTGTACGACAAGTTCCACGGCGAGACCGAGAAGAACCTGCGCACGGCACTCGAATCCACCGAGCAGCTCGCGCCCTGCGTGCTGTGGATCGACGAGATCGAGAAGGGCCTGGCCTCCTCCAGCGGCGATGGCGACGGCGGCGTGTCGCGGCGCGTGCTCGGCTACCTGCTGACCTGGATGGCCGAGCGCAAGGCCCACGTGTTCCTGGTCGCCACCGCCAACCAGGTGCAGGAGCTGCCGGCGGAACTGCTGCGCAAGGGCCGCTTCGACGAGATCTTCTTCGTCGACCTGCCCGATGCCGCTACGCGCGCCGAGCTGTTCGCCCTGCACCTGCGCCGGCGCGGCCTGGAGCCCGGTGGCTTCGACCTCGACGGCCTGGCGGCGGCGGCCGACGGCTTCTCCGGCGCCGAGATCGAGCAGGCCATCGTCTCGGGCCTGTATGCCGCGCATGCCGCCGGCACGCCGCTCGGCGACTTCCTGCTGCGCGCCGAGCTCAAGCGCACCCGCCCGCTGTCGGTGGTGATGGCCGAGCAGGTCGACGCCCTCCGCAGCTGGGCCCACGGCCGCACCGTCCCGGCCGACTGAGCCCCCCCTTCTTCTGCCCACCTTCACCTGCCCACCTTCACCTGCCCGCCTTCCCCTGTAGGAGCGGCTATAGCCGCGATCAGGAGCTGCGGCATCGCCATGGCATTGATCGCGGCTGTAGCCGCTCCTACAGGAGGGGGTGCCTAGGGTCGCTCCCAGCTGGCGACCCGCGCGGCCCTGGCTAGGCTGGGGGCATCCAGATCCGGAGTCGGCCCATGAGCCTGTCCATCGCCAGCCAGCTGTCGGTCCCCCAGCAGGCGCGCATCGACGACCGTTTCACCCAGCCGCTGCAGCCGCAACCCTTGCTGATGCTGGTGGCCAACTCCTGGCCGCGCGGCGACGGCAGCTTCGCCAGCCAGGTCGCCGGCACCCAGCCGCAGCCCGACCTCGACCTGCAGCTGGCGATGATGGCCAACGATGTCTATGCCGCCGACAACCCGCAGACCGAACAGGCGCTGCAGGACGCGGGCTGGCAGCGGCTCGAGCCCAGCGCCGATGGCAGCGCCCTGGTCGATGCCCGCGGCAACGAGATCCCGATCGATCCGGCACTCCTGAGCACCGCCGAGGGCTTCGACGCCGCGATCTACCAGAACGAGCAGGGCCAGTACGTGGTCGCCTATCGCGGCACCGACGACTGGGGCCTGGCGCCGTCCGGCGACGCCGACGACAACGGCCTGCAGGGCCTGGGCTTCGAGACCGGCCAGTACCGCGACGCGGTGGCCCTGGCCGAGGCCGCGCAGCGCGCCTTCGGCGAGGGCAACGTGGCGTTCACCGGCCATTCGCTCGGTGGCGGCCTCGCCTCCGCGGCATCGCTGGCGACCGGCATCCCGGGCGTGACCTTCAATGCGGCCGGCCTCAGCGACCAGACTCTGGAATCGCTGGGCTTCAACCCCAACGCCGTGCGCGACGATGCCGCCGACAGCGGCCAGTTGCGCCGCTACATCGTCAACGGCGATCCGCTCAACGCCGCGCAGCAGGACGTGCCGCTGATCCCGCTGCTGAACATGTCGCCCTCCAACGCCGTCGGCCACGAACTGCGCATCGACCCGCCCGCGGGCATGGGCGGACTGGGCGACCTGGCCGCCCTGCACGGCGGCGGCGGCGATGGCGCCTCCTACGTCGACGCGCTGAGCCAGAACACCGCCTACGATCCCGCCACCCGCCCGACCCTGTCCGAACAGGCCGGCAGCGCGGTCAACGGCGGGCTGAACGGCCTGGGCGACCTGGCCAACCGCGTGCTGACCGCCGGCGGCGAGCCCGCGCTGGGCTGGGCGGTGGACGGCCTGCTCGACGCGGGCGGCGACGTGCTCGACGCCGGCATCAGCGTCGCCGGCAACATCGCCGTGG
This sequence comes from Luteimonas sp. MC1750, assembly GCF_016615955.1. NCBI lineage: Bacteria > Pseudomonadati > Pseudomonadota > Gammaproteobacteria > Lysobacterales > Lysobacteraceae > Luteimonas > Luteimonas sp. MC1750. The sequence goes on along the minus strand of NZ_CP067113.1, from coordinate 131,493 downwards.
ACGGCCTCGAGCGCGCCGGCGAATACAACCTCAACCAGCTCGGCAGCGTCCTCCGCCAGGGCCAAGAGCTGTTCGGCGAGCTGCGCGGCAACGGCGCCGAAATGATCGACGGGCTGTCCCAGGCGGGCCAGGAGTTCCTCCAGGGCGATGCCGTCGACGGAACCGCGCAGGCGCTGGGCGACGTGGCCGACTTCGCGATCGACACCGTCGGCAGCCTGGCCGACGGTGCGCTCGGCCTGGTCGGCGACACCACGCAGAACCTCGCCAATGCCGGCGGCGGCCTGCTGCGTGACATCGGCGATGCCACCGGTCTCGACGCGCCGCTCGATGCCGTGGCCGGCTTCGTCGAGGGCGCGGGCCAGGTGGTGAGCGATGCCGCCGACACCGTGGGCGATGCGGTCGACGTCGCCGCCGACGCGATCGGCGACGGAGTCGAGTTCGTCGCCGACGTGGCCGGCGATGTCGGCCAGGCGGTCAGCGACGGTGCCACCTGGCTGGGCGAGAAGCTCAACCCGGTGAACTGGTTCTGATCCGCGCCGCGCCGGTCACGGAAGGCGCGGCCCTGACGTAGTAAGTTGGCGCGCATGTCCGACGCACCCCGCAGACCGCCCATGACGGCGCCTTCCATCCGGTTGGCGCCGCCTGGCATGCGCGCACTGCTGGCCGCGTCGCTGATGCTTGCCTCCACCGCCGGCTGCGCCCGGCAAGGGACAGACGTGAACCCAGGCCAGGCCTTTGCAAACCCGGGCAGCACCCAGCTGGCCGACGCCGTGCTCGCGGGCGACGACGCGCTGGCGCGCGAACTGATCGCCGCCGGCGCCAACCCGAACGCCGAGGACGACCGGGGCCAGCCGCTGCTGCAGTGGGCGATGAAGCGCGGCGACCGCGGTGCCTTCCGCCTCCTGCTGGCGCTGGGCGCCGACCCCGCGCGCGGCAACCGCGACGGCCGCACCGCGCTGCACGTCGCGGCGATGGGCAAGTCGCGCGAGTGGCTCGAGGCGCTGCTCGAACACGGCATGTCGCCCGACACGCCCAACACCGTCACCGGCGCGACGCCGCTGTACGACGCGCTGCGCGCCGACAGCGACGCGAACATCGACGTGCTGCTGCGCGCCGGCGCGCGGCTGGACGTCGCCGATCGCAACGGCACCACCCCGCTGCACCAGGCCGCGCTGGTCAAGGATGCCGGCGCGGCGCTGCGGTTCCTCCAGGCGGGCGCCGACCCGCGCGCCACCGACCGCACCGGCGCGACCTTCCAGGACTACCTGTACAAGGGCGATCCCAAGCTGCTCAACGCCGCCACCCGACGCGACCTCGGCAGGATCGACGCCTGGCTCCAGGCCAACGGCGTCAGCGTGCAGCCGCGCGGCTGACGGTCACACGCCCGCTTCAACGCGCCCGCTTCAGCGCGCCGGCTGCTCCCACGGCGCCCGCCAGTCCGCCGGCGGCAGCGGCGCGACCCCGGCATCGAGCAGGATCCGCCGCACCAGCGCGTCTTCCGTGGTGATCGAGGTGTCGGCCAGCAGCCGCGCATGGACCCCTGCGCTGGCCGCGCCCTCGCGCGCCGCCAGGTCCGCCATCTGTTCGTCGCGCCAGTCGACGCCGCGGCGACGCGCGTCCAGTGGCGCGCGCTCCGCGGCGCTGCGGCTCAGCGCGCGCGCCAGGGACAGACCGATGCGCTCGTCGTGCAGGGTCTGCGGATCCGACAGCAGCAGGGCGGACAGGTGCCGGCAGCCCTGCGCACGGCCGGGCGCACCCAGCTGGCGCCCGGTGCAGGCGCCCAGGACCTCGCGATAGTCCGGCACCAGCAGGCCCTGCACGGCACCGGCGGTCAGCGCGGCGCCGGTTCCTGCCGACGGACGCGGACCCTCGCCGAACGCCGCCCACTCGGCGGCGCTGGGCGCATGCGGGCGCATGGCGGTGGCGACCCAGCGCTGCAGCGCGAGCGGATCGGACGCCTGGCGGCCGGACCGTGCGGCGGCGGCAAGCGTGGCGTCGGCGCCGAGACCCTGGAACAGCAGCGGCGCCAGGTTGCCGGGTTCCAGCGCCTGCCAGCGGAGCGCGGCCACGCCAGCCGCGTCCGGGTCGCCGGCCGCGATGCCGGCGGCCACCAGCAGCTGCTGGGTGATGCGGTCGCCCGCGCCCCGCGTGGACGCGGTCTCGCGCCAGGTCGCCGCGGTTGGCGATGCGCGCGCGACGCCATCCTCGTCCGCGGGGCGCGCCAGGGCCTCCAGCACGACCGCCAGCGCCCGTTCCCGCGCACCGTCCGAGCGCGCAAGCGCATGGGCCGCGCGCGAGGCATAGGCCTGCCAGGCGTCCGATCGCGCCTGCGCCTGCTGCAGTTCCGCCGCGGTCGGCTCGACCGGCTGCGGCGATTGCGCCTGCACGGGGGCGGCCAGGGCCGCGAAGAGCAGCAGCGGAAGGAGGCGTGGCGGCATCGGTCGGTCCCTGGTCACAACGGTCCGCCGCAGCATAGCCGCGCCTGCGTCAGTAGCCCGCGGCCTGCCCGTCCTTGCGCGACTCGCTGGCGCCGGTCCAGCCGCCCTGCGGGTTGGCCATGATCGCCTGGTAGCCGCCGAAGGGGCCGAGTGCCGAGCGCACCGAATGCCCGCGGTCCATCAGCGCGCGCACCGTCGCCTGCGGGAAGCCCGACTCGAGTTCGACCCAGCCGCCGTCGGACATCACCGTCGCGCGCCCCGCGGGCTCGGTCGAGCCGTCATGGTGGATGCGCGGCGCGTCGCCGGCCTCCTGCAGGTTCATGCCGAAATCGATCATGTTGATCAGGATCTGCACGTGGCCCTGCGGCTGCATCGCGCCCCCCATCAGGCCATAGGACAGCCAGGGCTTGCCGTCCTTCGTCGCGAACGCGGGGATGATGGTGTGGAACGGTCGCTTGCCCGGCGCATAGGCGTTGGGGTGGGTCGCATCGCCGAGCACGAACTGCTCGCCGCGATCCTGCAGGATGAAGCCCAGCCCCGGCGGCGCCATGCCGCTGCCCATGCCGCGGTAGTTGGACTGGATCAGCGAGACCATCATCCCGTCGGCGTCGGCGGTGGTGAGGTAGATCGTGTCGCCCTGGTCGAGCTCGGCCGGGGTGGCCGGCTGCACCTCGCGCAGCACGCGTTCGGGCGACATCAGTCGACCGCGTTCACGCGCGTAGTCCTTCGAGATGAGCTTCGACACCGGCGCCGGATGGAAGGCCGGGTCGGCGTACCAGCGCGCGCGGTCGGCGAAGGCCAGCTTCTTGGCCTCGACGAACAGATGCACGTGCTCGGGGCTGCCGAAGCCGTAGGCGGCGAGGTCATACGGCTCGAGCAGGTTGAGGATCTGCAGCGCGGCGATGCCCTGCCCGTTGGGCGGCAGCTCCCACAGCGTGTAGCCGCGATAGTCCGTCGACACCGGCTCCACCCACTCGCCCTGGTGGGCGGCGAGGTCCTCGTAGGACAGGAAGCCGTCGTTGGCGGCGAAGTAGGCCGCCATCGTGCGCGCGATGTCGCCCCTGTAGAACGCGTCGCGGCCGCCATCGGCGATCTGCTGCAGGGTGTCGGCGAGGTTCGGGTTCTTCCAGGTCTCGCCGTTGCGGGGCGCGCGGCGGCCGTCGCCGTCGGCGACGGTGAACTGGTCGCTGAAGCCCGGCCATTTCGACAGCCGCGGCACCGAGCGCGCCCAGTAGTAGGCGATGGTCTCGTGCACCGGATGGCCGTCGCGCGCGTAGCGGATCGCCGGCGCCAGGTTCTCGGCCATGCTGCGCCGGCCGAAGCGCCCGTGGAGCGCGAACCAGCCGTCGACCGCGCCCGGCACGGTGACCGGCAGCGGGCCGTGCGCGGGAATGTCGGTGAGCCCGCGTTGCGCGAACTCCGCCGCCGTGAGCGACATCGGCGAGCGCCCGGAGCCGTTGTAGCCATGCAGCCTGCCCGTCCGGGGATCCCAGACGATGGCGAAGAGGTCGCCGCCGATGCCGTTGCCGGTGGGCTCCATCAGGCCGAGCGCGGCGTTGGCGGCGATCGCGGCGTCGACCGCCGTGCCGCCGGCCTTCATCACGTCCAGCGCCACCTGGGTGGCGAGCGGGTGCGAGGTCGCCGCCATCGCATGCGGCGCATGCACTTCGCTGCGGGTGGCGAAGGTGTGGCCGGTGATGCGGTCGGCGGCGTCGGCGACGGGGACCGCGGCGAACAGCAGCGCGGCAAGGACGAAGCGGGAGCTGGCGGGCATGGAGGGCGACCATCGGAGCGGAAGCGCGACCTTAGCAAGCCGACCTAGGGTCCGCCCCCGATTGAACCCGCCTGCCGGGAGCGGTCCACTGGCTGCAGACCCCCGCTGGACCGCTCCCATGCTGCACGCACGCCTGGACCACGACTCGAGCTCGGCCCTCCACCTGCGTCGCCTGCAGCCGGCGCCCCCGCCGCCGCCCGAGGCGGCCAACGCACCGGCGCTGCAGCCGCTGCAGGGCCGCCACGAGCCCGGCTACCACCCACAGCTCGGCGCGCTGGCCCCCGGAGCGCAGGCCACGCAGCCGCCGTCGCCGCAGTGCGCGCCCGGCGGCGTCGGCGCGGGCGAGCTGTCGGCGCTGGCCGGCGGCCAGCAGGCGCAGGCCTTCGACGTGGTGCTGTCGCAGCTCGCCACCGCCGTCTACGGCACGCGCGGCGCACCGCCGGCCGGCTGGTCCGAAGTGACCGACGCCGACCTGGCCGCGCGCGGCATCAGCGATCCGGCCGCCTGGCGCGCGCAGTACCTCGACGGCGGCGACCAGCTCGCCGCCCAGCATTTCAAGGCCGAGATCTACCAGGACTGCAACGGCAACTTCGTCCTCGCCTACCGCGGCACCGACGGCACCGGTGCCGACTGGATGAACAATTTCCGCCAGGGCGCCGGCTTCACCACCAGCGACCAGATCGACAAGTTCAGTGGCCTGGCCACCCGCACCGCGGTGGAATTCGAGCGCCGCTTCGGCACGCCGGATGCCGACGGCAACGCCACCAACCTCGCCATCACCGGGCATTCCCAGGGCGGTGGGCTGGCTTCGGTGGCCTCGCTCGCCTCGGGCGTGCCGGCGGTCACCTTCGACGCCTCGGGCCTGCATCCGAACACGCTGGACCGCCTGGGCATCGACCCGCAGGCCGCGCGCGACCTGGCCGAAGGCGGCCTGATCCGCCGCTATTCGATGGCCGACGACCTGCTGACCAACTTCCAGGAGAACAGTCCCTTCGCCCTGGCCGCGCCCGACGCGCTGGGCACGAAGATCGTGGTCGACCCCGAAGGCGTGCAGGACCTGACCCTGGTGCCGCGCGGGCTCGACGCCGAAACCGGCCTGCCGACGCCGGTGGCCTGGGGCCTGGGCGCGGGCCTCGAGGTCATGGACCGCCTGGACGTCCCGGTGCTCGGCGACATCGCCGGCCTGGTGCGCGGTGCCGTCAGCCACAGCCCCGAACTCCTGACCGAGGCGATGATCCAGCAGCAGCCCTGGCAGGCGGGCTACCGCAACCCGTCGCAGGGCACCGCGGCGAGCCTCATCGACCGGGTGCCGGACGCACTGCAGGACGACTTCGCGCGCAATACCCATGACCTGGCCAGCGACATCGTCGACGTGGTGCAGACCGACTTCGCCCGCGGCAACGGCATCCAGGGCGGCTTCCGCATCGCCGGCGACGTGGTCGAGGGCGTGGTCAATTCCGCCGCCGACACCCTGCGCCAGGGCACCGATTCGCTGGCCCGGCGCATCGACGACCGCCATGACGGTCCGGTCAGCGACGTCGCCGCCAGGGTGGTGTCGGGCACCGGCAACGTGGTCGAGGGCGTGATGGACTTCGGCGGGAACGTCATCGAATCCGGCGCCGACCTGGTGGGCGGCGGCCTGCAGGCGGTCCGCAACTGGTTCCGCTGAGCCAGGGACCCGCCTCCACCGGCCGGGCTCGCGACGCTGTGGCACCATCGCCGGTGATGCGCACCTGTGCCCTGATCCTCCTCCTGGCGGCAAGCGCGGCCGCATGCAGCGGACCGCCCACCATGGACCATCCCTTTACCGACCCGAAGCTCGCGCCATTGGCCGACGCCGTGGCGCGCGGCGATGCCGACGCGCTGCGTGCCCGCTTGTCGGGCATCCACGCCGATACGCCGGGCAGCGACGGCAGCAGCCTGCTGCAGCTGGCCGTGGCCGCCGGCCGCGCCGACGTCGTGACGGTGCTGCTCGATGCCGGCGCCGATCCCGACCGCCAGGCGCCCGGAGGCGGCAGCGCGGTGCACGTGGCGGCCTTCGGCGACGATCCGGCCCTGCTGCAGCTGCTGCTCGCGCGCGGTGGCGACCCCGACCTGCGCAACAGCGCCACCGGCGAGACGCCGCTGGTGCGCGCCATCCTGGGCGGCGGCCGCGAACAGGTGCGGATCCTGCTGGCGGCAGGCGCGGATCCTGGCGTGCCGGACAGCAACGGGGCCACGCCCCTGCATGCGGCCGGCGCGGTCAATGCGGGCGGGATCGTGCTGGAGCTGCTCGAGGCCGGCGCACCGGCGCATGCGACCAATTCGGCCGGCGAGACCTTCCAGCCCTACTACTTCCAGATGCGCGAGGCCCTGCTCAACGAACGGGCGCGTGGCGAGCGCGAGGCGGTGCGCGCCTGGCTGCGCGCGCACGAGGTGCCGCTCGAGGCCGGCAGCGGCGGCTGAGGCCGGAACACCCCGCCCCGAGGGGCGCCGAGGCGGGTGGCCCAGGCGGCGCGCAGGCGCCGCCGGATGCTCAGGGCCAGGGCGGAGGCGCCACCTTCCACGCGGCGGCGACCTGGGCCAGCACGTCGCGGTCGGCCTGGCTCCAGCCGGGCAGCAGGCGCTGCAGGTCGGGCGTGGTCCACAGGGCCGGCTCGGTGCGCACGGCGGCCGCGTACCAGCGCACCGCTTCGTCGCGGCGGTCCAGCTGCCACAGTCCGAGCGCCAGCGTCGGCGGCAGCCAGGCCGGGCCCTTCAGCCGCTCGGCGCCGGCGATCCGCCACTGTTCGATCGCGCCGGCGACGTCGCCGCTGCGATACAGGTCCCAGCCGTGGTTCCAGTGCAGCGCGTCGCGCTGGCGCGCATTGTCCGGGCGCTGCAGGGCTTCCTGGTAGAGCGCGGCGCCGGTTTCCGCGCGGCCGCCGGCATAGGACAGGTGCGCCAGCTGCGCGGTGGCCAGGTTGGCATCGCGGCGACCGTTGCGGCGCGCCTGCAGCAGGCGCTCCACGGTGGCGTCGTCGGTGCCCGGGTACAGCTCGAGCGGCCGGGCGACGTCGGCGTCGGATTCGAAGTAGAACTCCTTGGGCCAGGGCAGGTTCTGCGCACACAGGCCGAAGGGAAGAAGCGCGAGCACGAGCACGGCGAGCCGGCGTGCGGAAACGTGGTTCATTGCGTCGTACGGGTAGCGGGGCCCCTGTACCCCGGCACCATGGTAGCGGCAACCGCCGGTGGAATCAGCCCGCGCGCGTGAAGATGGAACGCAGGTCCGCCTCCGGCATCGGGCGTGCGTAGTGGAAGCCCTGTCCGTAGGCGATCCCGCAGTCCATCACCGCGCGCGCCTGGGCGGCGGTCTCCACGCCCTCGGCCACCACCTGCAGCCGCGCCCTTGCGCCCACGGTCGCGATCGCGGCGAGGATCGCCATGTCCAGCGGATCCCCGGGCAGGTCGGCCACGAAGCCCCGGTCCACCTTGAGCCCGTCGATCGGCAGCTGCTTGAGCCGGGCCAGCGATGACTGGCCGGTGCCGAAGTCGTCCAGGGCCACGCGCACCCCAAGCTCGCGCAGGCGCTGCAGGGTCGCGATCGCGAACGGGGCATCGGCGAGGAGCGCGGTCTCGGTGAGCTCCAGCCACAGCCGCGCCGGCGCCAGGCCGCTGGCGTCGAGCGCGGCCGCGACGTCGCCGACCAGGCCCGGCTGTTCGAGCTGGCGCGCCGAGACGTTGACCGCCAGGGTCAGCGGGCCGGCCTCGGCCGGCCAGGCCGCGGCGGTGGCGCAGGCGGTGCCGAGCAGCCAGCGGCCCAGCGGCACGATCAGGCCCGAAGTCTCGGCCACGTCGATGAACTCGGCGGTCGGCCGCCAGCGGCCGCCGTCGTCGCGCCAGCGCAGCAGCGCCTCGGCGCCGATCGCCCGGCCGTCGGCCAGCCGGACCACGGGCTGGTAGTGCACGTGCAGGCGTCCCTTCTCGTGCGCCTCGCGCAGCTCGCGCTCCAGGCGCATGCGCTCCATCAGCTCGCGGTGGCGGCCGGCGTCGAAGACCTCGCAGCGGTCCAGCCGGCCGAGGCTGCGCGCGCGATGGCTGGCCAGCTCGGCGTTGCGCAGCAGCATGTCGGCCGAGGGGGCGGCGAGGTCGTGCGAGAACGCGATCCCGGCCACCACCCGCGACCGCTCGCCACCGCGACCGGCGCGCTCGGCCAGTTCGACGCAGCGGCCGGCGAGCTCGAGCGCTTCCGCCCCCCGCAGGCTGCGGTGCGGCACGAGGGCGAAGGCGTCGTCGCGCACGCGGGCCAGGGTCGCGTCCTCGCCGAACCCTGCGCGCAGGGCCGCCGCCACGGCCACCAGGTTGGCCACGCGGTCGCCCTCGCCGGGCTCCACCTGGAGGTGGATGGCGGTGATCGCGGGTTCGCCGCTGCCCGCCGGGCACAGGGCGCTGTGCGCCACCTCGAGCAGGTGGTCGCGGTTGGGCAGGTTGGTCTGCGGGTCGTGCAGCTCCAGGTAGCGCAGGCGGCGCTCGGCGTCGTGGCGGCGGTGGATCTCGATGACCATGGCCACGCAGTCGCCGATGCTGGCGGCGAACGCCTGGTCGGCCTCGCTCCATGCCCGCGCGCGCCCAACCTGCTCGTGGCAGACCACGCCCAGCAGCGCGCCCTCGCCGCGGACCGGGGCGTCGAGCAGGGACGCCACCCGGTAGCGCTCGAAATACGACTGCAGCGTCGCCAGGCCGGGGTCGCGGTGCACGTCGATGGCGTCGATCACCCGCACCTCGTCCAGCCGCCGGCCGTACTCGCAGTCGGCGTCCAGCGCCTCGCCGTAGCCGCCCGCATCGTGCGCGCCGCCATGGCGGTCGTAGGCGTGGATGCAGCGCAGCACGCCGTGGGCGGGGTGCAGCCGCCAGACGTTCACCCGGTCCACCTCGAGGACTTCGGCCGCGGTCTCGCAGATCCGGGCGAGCGCCCATTCCAGGCTCTGGAGCCCGGTCCAGCACTGCCGCGCCAGCGCCACCAGCGCCTGGTTGTGGCGGCGTGCGCTGTTGCCGACGTCCGGCGGCACGGCCGCGCAGCGCTCCTGCATGGCGGACACCTCCTTTTCCCCAACGGGCCAGGCCCGCGGCCCATGTAGCGCCGGCAACTGTTAAGGAAAAGTCACGAAAACCGCCCCGCTGATAGAATCCGCGCCGCTTCCGCGTCCCCACCCGCCCGTGCGCCCCGCGCCCGGCCGCCGGGCCGCGCCCTCAGCCAGCGCCTTGCCCGCACGGGGTCCCGCATGACCAGCACCGCCGAACTCTCCTCGCCCGCCTCCGCCCATGGCGGCCTCACCCGCGGCGTGACCGATCCCGACTACACGCTCGAGGACAAGTACGCGCGCACCCGGGGCCGGATCTACCTCTCGGGCGTGCAGGCGCTGGTGCGGCTGCCGCTGATGCAGCGCCTGCGCGACCAGGCGGCGGGGCTGGAGACGGGCGGCTTCATCTCCGGCTACCGCGGCTCGCCGCTGGGCGGCTTCGACCTCGAGCTGTGGCGCGCGCGCCGGCACCTGGAAGGCGCCAACGTGCGCTTCCAGCCGGGTCTCAACGAGGACCTTGGCGCGACCATGGTCTGGGGCAGCCAGCAGACCAACTTGTTCCCGGGCGCGACCGTCGATGGCGTGTTCGGCATGTGGTACGGCAAGGGACCGGGCCTGGACCGCTCCGGCGACGTGTTCAAGCACGCCAATGCCGCCGGCACCTCGCCGCACGGCGGCGTGCTGGCGCTGGCCGCGGACGACCATGCCTGCCGCTCGTCCACCCTGCCCCACGGCTCGGAAGGCGAGTTCACCAGCGCGCTGATGCCGATCCTCAACCCGGCCGGCGTGCAGGACATCCTCGACATGGGCCTGGTCGGCTGGGCGATGAGCCGCTACACCGGCCGCTGGATCGGTTTCAAGACCATCGCCGAGACGGTGGAGTCCTCGGCCTCGGTCGACGTCGATCCGTTCGCGGTCCGGATCGTGACCCCGGACGACTTCGAACTGCCGCCCGGCGGCCTCGGCATCCGCTGGCCGGATCCGCCGATGGACCAGGAGATGCGCCTGCACCGCTATGCGGTGAAGGCGGCGCAGGCCTTTGCCCGCGCCAACCGCATCGACCGCGTGGTGATCGACTCGCCGAACGCGCGCCTGGGCATCGCCACCACCGGCAAGAGCTACCTCGACGTGCTGCAGGCGCTGGAGTACCTCGGCCTCGACGCGCGCGCATGCGCCGAGCTGGGCATCCGCGTCTACAAGATCGGCATGACCTGGCCGCTGGAGCCGGTCGGCATCCGCGCCTTCGCGCGCGGGCTGGAAGACATCCTGGTGGTGGAGGAGAAGCTGTCCTTCATCGAGAGCCAGATGAAGGAGCTGTTCTACAACTTCGACTTCGGCCTCGACGGCGGGCGCCGGCCGTCGATCGTCGGCAAGCATGACGAGGCCGGCGAGTGGATCCTGCCGTCGACCGGCGAGCTGACGCCCGCGACCATCGCCGGCGTGATCGCGCGGCGCATCCTGCGTTTCATGCCCGAGGGCAGCGATGGCGCGGCGCGTATCCACACGGTGCTGCGCTGGATGGACGACAAGGAAGGCGCGCTGGCGCTGCCGCGCGCGCAGTTCCCGCGCGTGCCGCACTACTGCGCGGGCTGCCCGCACAACACCTCCACCCAGGTGCCCGAAGGTTCGCGCGCCATGGCCGGCATCGGCTGCCACTACATGGTCACGTGGATGGACCGCAGCACCGAGACCTTCACCCACATGGGTGGCGAAGGCGTGACCTGGTCGGGGCAGGCGCCGTTCACCGAAACGCCGCACGTGTTCCAGAACCTCGGCGACGGCACCTACTTCCACTCCGGCACGCTGGCGATCCGCCAGTCGGTCGCGACCGGCGTCAACATCACCTACAAGATCCTCTACAACGACGCGGTGGCGATGACCGGCGGCCAGCCGGTGGACGGCACGCTGTCGGTGCCGCAGATCGCGCACCAGGTGCGGAGCGAAGGCGTGGAGGTGATCGCGCTGCTGTCCGACGAGATCGAGAAGTGGAGCGACCACTCCATCTTCCCGGCGGGCGTGACCTTCCACGACCGCCGCGAGCTGGATGCCGTGCAGAAGCGCCTGCGCGAGGTGAAGGGCACCAGCGTGCTTATCTACGACCAGACCTGCGCCACCGAGAAGCGCCGCCGCCGCAAGCGCGGCAAGCTGCCGGATCCGGCCAAGCGCGTGGCCATCAACTCGCTGGTCTGCGAAGGCTGCGGCGACTGCGGCGTGAAGTCGTTCTGCGTGTCCGTGCTGCCCAAGGAGACCGAGTTCGGGCGCAAGCGCGAGATCGACCAGTCGGCCTGCAACAAGGACTTCAGCTGCGTGGAAGGCTTCTGCCCCAGCTTCGTCACCGTGCTCGGCGGCAAGCCGCGCAAGGGCAAGCCGGCAACGGGACTGTCGAAGCTCGCCAACCTGCCCGACCCGGTGTTCGCCAGCGACGACTCGCGGCCCTGGAACATCCTGGTCACCGGCGTCGGCGGCACCGGCGTGGTCACCATCGGCGCGCTGATGGGCATGGCCGGGCACCTGGAAGGCCGCGGGGCGAGCGTGCTCGACCAGACCGGCCTGGCGCAGAAGGGCGGCGCGGTCACCACCCACATCCGCATTGCGCCGAAACCTTCCGACATCCACGCCGTGCGCATCGCCGCCGGCGAAGCCGACCTGGTGCTGGGCTGCGACATGGTCGTGGTCAACGACTACTGGACGCTGTCGAAGCTGCGCGCGGGCCGCTCGCAGGTGGTAGTCAACAGCTACGAGGCGATGCCGGGCACCTTCACCACCCGGCCGGACATGCAGTTCCCGGCCACCGACATCATCAGCGCGGTGCGCACGGCGCTTGGACTGGACGCCGCCACGGTGGACGCCGCCGGCACGCAAGCACTTGCCGTCGTCGACGCCACCCAGCTCGCCACCGCCCTGATCGGCGACGCCATCGCCGCGAACCTGTTCATGCTCGGCTACGCCTGGCAGCGCGGCCTGGTGCCGCTGTCGCTGGACGCGCTGATGCGCGCGGTCGAGCTCAACGGCGCCGCGATCGAAATGAACAAGACCGCCTTCGCCTGGGGCCGCCTGGCCGCCGTCGACATCGAGGCGGTGTACGAGGCTGCCGGCATCGTGCGCAATCCGCGCACGCTGGCCGAGGCGACGCCGTCGCTGCTGGATGCGCTGCCGCCGGGCGACTGGGAGGGCAACGAATGGGGTGCCACCAGCGCGCCCAAGCCGCAGCGGCGCGAGGACGAGCTGCGCCACCTGCCCTCCGGCGCCGACAACCTGGCCTTCCTGCCGCTGGACGACGCGCGCCTGTCGCGCAGCCTGGACGAGCTGGTCGCGCGCCGCACCGCCTTCCTCACCGACTACCAGGATGCGAAGTACGCGAAGCGCTACGCCGACTTCGTGGCCCGCGTGCGCAGCGCCGAGGCCACCCGCGCGCCCGGCAGCACCGACCTCGCCGAGGCGGTGTCGCGCTATTTCTTCAAGCTCATGGCCTACAAGGACGAGTACGAAGTGGCCCGGCTCTACACCAGCGGCGAGTTTGAGCGCCGGCTGGAGCAGCAGTTCGAAGGCGATTTCCGCCTGGAGTTCCACCTCGCGCCGCCGCTGCTGGCCAGGCGCGACGCCGAGGGCCGGCTGCGCAAGCAGGCCTTCGGTCCATGGGTGTTCAGCGCCTTCAGGGTGCTGGCGAAGCTGAGGGGACTGCGCGGCACGCCGCTGGACGTCTTCGGCTACACCGCGGAGCGGCGCGTGGAGCGCCAGCTGATCACCGAGTACGAGCGCACGGTGGGCGGCCTGCTGGACACCCTCGATGCCGGCAACGTGGCGCTGGCGGCGGACATCGCCTCGGTGCCCGAGCACATCCGCGGCTACGGCCACGTCAAGCACGCGCACCTGGAGAAGGCGCAGGCGCGCGAGGCGGACCTGCTGCGCGTGTGGAACAACCCGCTGCGGATCGTGCAGGCCGCCTGAGGTCGGCAGCAACGGATCGCGGCTGTAGCCGCTCCCACAGGATCGGGGGGGATCGCGGCTGTAGCCGCTCCTACAGGAAAGAAGGAACCCTGTAGGAGCAGCTACAGCTGCGATCGCTCCCTCGGGTCCGCTTCCACCTCACCCGCTGCACCCGCCGCAGCAGACCGAGGGTTGCTGTTCGACCTCGGCTGGCAGCACGGCGCCACCGACGCCGTTGAGCAGGTCCACCAGCTGCGCGGCGTCGATGGCCGCGCTCACGCGCAGGCCCTGCGCCGGGTCGAGATCGACCACCGCCGCCGGGTCGAACGCAAGCAGCGCGTCCTCGATCACCGCGAGCGGCGGCAGCGGCCGCGACGCGCGGACATGGAATTCCATCGTCGTCTCCTGCCAGCGGCGCGCATGGCGCCGATGGCCCATGCTCGCGCCGCTCGCGCCGTCGCGCGCTGACCCAGGTCAAGCGGCGGGCGGCGCGGCTCAGCCCAGCGCTTCAAGCGGCGCGATCATGCGGCAGCGCCGCTCAGCCCAGGGCTTCGACGTGCGCGACCATGCGCCTGCGGCCGGCCTCGTCCGGCAGGCGGCCACGGGCCGCGCCCATGTTGTCGATCATGTTGCGGGCCTGGCTGGTCGACGGCGTCGCCGCGGTGACCGCCGGATGCGAGACAGCGAACTTCAGGAAGAACTGGCCCCAGGTGGCGATGTCGTAGTCGGCCGCCCAGTCGGGCAGCGCGTGGCCTTCGACCTTCTGCCAGAGCCGCGTGCGCCCGAACGGCTGGTAGACCAGCACGCCGATGCCGCGCTCGCGGGCCAGCGGGAAGATCCGCTCCTCCATCGTGCGGTTGTCGACGGCGTAGTCGACGCCGATGAAGTCCAGGCGCCCGGTCTTCATCAGCGCTTCCAGCGCGTCGTACTGCGACTCCGACGTGGTGGTCGCGCCCAGGTAGCGGATGCGCCCGGCGTCGCGCTGCTCCTCGAGGATGCCGAGCTGGGTCGGCACGTCGCCCATGTTGTGCACCTGCACCAGGTCGATCGGTGACTTGCCGATGCGCGCGAACGACTGCTCGAGCTGCGCGCGCGCCGCAGCGGGGTCGGCCGCGTCGCCACCGCGCCCGGCGACGTTGAGCTTGGTCGCCCAGAACAGGCGTTCGCCCAGGCCGGCTTCGCGCACCACGCCGCCGGCCACCTCTTCCGCCACGCCATAGCCGGGGGCGGTGTCGAAAACGCGACCGCCGTGCTGCAGCAGCGCTTCGAGCACCGCGCGCACCCGGTCCAGCTCGCCCTCGCCGGCGATGCGCGCGAACGAGGCCGAACTGCCCAGGCCGACCACCGGCAGCTGCTCGCTGGTGCCGGGGATGGTGCGGGTGATCAGCGCCTGCGGTGCATCCTGCGCGAGCAGCAGGCGGGGGTTGATCGCCAGCGCCACGCCCGCCGCAGCGGACAGCTTCAGGTATTCGCGACGGGTGAGCATGGTGGTGCCTCGCTGCCGTGGACAGGCCGACGTTCTACCACAGCGGCCAGGCGCGGCTGCCCGTCCGTGGGCGGCCCGCGCGCCGTGCGGCGGCTACTTCGCCGGGCCTTCGAGCCGACGGCCCTCCGGCAGCCGGCCTTCGAGCAGGAAGTAGGCCAGGTGGCCAAAGCCGGTCGCACCGAGCAGGAGGGCCACCACGCCCGGGGTCACGTCGCGCACCCCGGCCAGCTCCACCAGGCCGAAGCCGATGGCCAGCGCCACCATCACCGCGCCCCACTGCAGGGACGACTGGCGGCGCCGGCGCGTCTCGCCCTCGAGCAGCGCGCGCACCAGCTCCTCGGAGCCGCGGGTCTCGATGATGCGCCGCCGGGTATAGGCCTCCACCGTCACCTTGATGGCATAGGCGACGGCGATGAAGAGGGTGATCGGGATCAGGATGTCGACGTTCATGGCGGTGTCCGCAGTGGAGGGTCGGCACAGGAGATACTCGCCGCGCCGCGCCGGTTGCACTGCATCCCGCTGCAACCGCGGCGCAGCCGACCGTATCCCTGTCCGTCATGCCCGACGCCTGCCCGCCGCCCGCCGATGCCCACGATGCCGACCGCGCATTGGCCGCGGCCGTGCTCGCTGGCGCGCCCGGCGCCTTCGAACGCCTGGTGCGCGACTACCAGGGCCTGTGCTGGCACATCGTCGACCGGATGCTGCGCCACCCGGAGGACACCCGCGAGCTCTGCCAGGAGGTCTTCCTGCGCATCCACCGCACGCTGCACCAGTACCGCGGCGACAGCGCGCTGAAGTCGTGGATCGCGCAGGTGGCGTGGTCGATGGCGGTGCGCCACCTCGAGCGCCGGCGCATCCCGGTCGTCGACCTGGACGGCGATGGCCCTCCGCTGGAGGAGCTGGCGGGCGACGGCTTCGACCTCGAGGCCGCCGCGTCCGACGACGAGCGCGTGCGCCACCTGCACGTCGCGATCGAGTCGCTGCCACCGCTGCAGCGCAGCCTGCTCGCGCTCTACCATCTCGAGGAACTGCCGATCGCCGCCATCGCCGGCATCACCGGGCTGGCCGAGGGCACGATCAAGAGCCACCTGTTCCGCGCGCGCAGGCGCCTGCGCGACCTGCTCGAAGCCCGCATCGGAGTCCCGGCATGAACACCACACGCACGCCTTCCGCCATCGATGGCGACGAATGGGCCCGGCAGGAACAGGGCCTGCGCGCCGCACGGCTGGACGCGGCCGGATCCTTCCAGGGCGGACATGGCCACGGCACGGATGCGCGGCGGATCGACGACTACCGGCTCGTCGCGACCGCCATCGCCACCGCGCCGCGCAGCCGGCCGCCGCTCGACTTCGCCGCCGCGGTCGCGGCGAAGGCGGGATCCGCGGCACCCGATCCGGGCTTCGAACCGACGCTGGCCGGAGGCCTGCTCCTGCTGCTGGGGGGCGCGGCGCTGGTGGCCGCCGTATCCGCCGTCGGCCCGGCCTGGGACGCCCTGCGGCAGAGCGTTGGCGCGGGCAGCGTGGGGTGGATGGCGGTACCGGGTGCCTGCATCGCCCTCGGCTGGGCGCTGGGCCAGGTGCGCCAACTGCGCGAACACGCGCCGCGCGCCGTAGCGCCCTGAGGCGCACTGGGGCACTCGGGCGCCGCGGCCGATGCCGTCAGGCGGCCGCTACGCGCCTCCACACCAGGCAGCGGTTGTTGGCCGGCATGGCCACGTCGTCGACGGGCACCAGCCCCGCCGCCCGCGCCAGCGCGTCGACGGCTTCGATGTCGCGGATGCCCGAACGCGGATCACGCGCCTTCAGCCAGCCGTCGAAGTCGCGATTGCTCTCGCTGGTGTAGGCGCCGCCGCGGTTGAACGGCCCGTACGCGACGAGCGGCGCGTCCGGCGTCCCGGCCAGCACCTGGCCCACGCCGCGGAAGAAGGCCTCGACCGCGTCCCAGCCCATGATGTGCAGCGTGTTGGCGGTGAACACCGCGTCGGCGCCGACGTCGGGCCAGGGCGCCTGCAGCACGTCCAGCGCCAGCGGCGGCGGCGTATTCGCAAGCCGCGCCTCGGCCAGCCACGCGCGGATGCCGGGCAGGTTCTCCGGGACGTCGGAGGCCTGCCAAGCCAGCCACGGCATCGCCTGCGCGAAATGCACGGCGTGCTGCCCGGTGCCACTGCCGATCTCGAGGACCCGGCGACAGCCGGCGAAGTGCCGCTGCAGCACGGCGAGGATCGGCTCGCGGTTGCGTTCGCAGGACGGCGCGTGGGGTCTGGTGGCTTCGGATTCCATGCCGCCACCGTGCCGCAAGGTGCACGCAGGCGCCAGATCCGGGATCGGTGCGCCGCGTCGGTCAGCGCCTGCGCGACGCGGCGCTGGCCTCGCGCGCCGCACGGAACTCGCTGCCGGCGTCCCACTCCGGCCAGGCCTCCGAGTCCGCGACGCCGCGCACCAGCCGCAGCACCACGGCCGTATCGGCCGTCGGACCCCGCATGTCCCAGCTACCGTCAAAGGCGTCGCCGGGCTGGTGGTAGCGCCTGGCGAAGTAGTCGGCGCGCGCGGCCCGGCCACCCTCGACGCCGCCCTTGAGCTGGTCCATGCCGGGGCCCACGGTGATCGCCGGCACCCCGGCCTGCGCGAACGCGAAATGGTCGGCGCGGTAGAAGAAGCCGGCCTCCAGCTCCGGATCGGGCGAATAGGTCCGGCCCTCCGCCCGCGCCGCCGCCTCCAGCGCGCGCTCCAGCGAGACCTTGCCCTGGCCCCAGCTCGAGATGTCGCGCGTCGGCCCGTCCGGACTCCACATCTCCATGTTGATCGCCGCCGCGGTCGTGGCCAGCGGACGCAGCGGATGCGCCGCGTAGTGGGTCGCCCCGAGCAGCCCGCTCTCCTCCGCCGTCAGCGCGATGAACAGCACGCTGCGCGCCGGCCGCGCCCCCGCGGCCATGACCCGCGCGATCTCGAGCATCGACGCGATCGCGGTCGCGTTGTCGACCGCGCCGTTGATGATGGCGTCGCCGCCCGCGTCCGGCGTGCCGATCCCGAAGCTGTCCCAGTGTCCCGACACGATCACCGTCTCGTCCGCACGCGCCGCGCCGGGAAGGAGCCCGAGCACGTTGTGGCTGGTGATCCGGCTGCGCGCCACCGCGAACGCCGCCGAGAACGCCACGCCCTCCAGCGCGCGCGCCCGGAAGCCCGGCTGCTGCGCCTCGCGCTTCGCGGCGTCGAACGACAGCCCGGCGTCCGCGAACAGCCGCTCGGCCGTCGCCCGCTGGATCCAGCCGCGCACCGGCAGGTGCCAGTCCGCCGCGTCGGCACGCACGATGTCGAACTGCGGCGCCGCCCGTCCGTTGCGCACCGTCGCCCACGGATACGCCGCCGGCGCCGTCTCGTGCACGATCAGCACCCCCGCCGCCCCGCGCTTCGCGGCCTCGATGTACTTGTAGGCCCAGCGCCCGTACCAGGTCATCGCCCGCCCGCCGAAGCGCTCCGGTGCCGTCTCGAAATCCGGATCGTTGACCAGCACGACCACCACCTTGCCGCGCACGTCCAGGCCCGCGTAATCGTCCCAGTCCAGTTCCGGCGCCGTGATCCCGTAGCCCGCGAACACCACCGGCACCCCGCGCAAGGCCACGTCGCCCTGCGGATGCAGCGTCTCCAGCGCGATGTCGTCCCCATTCGCCAGCGTCCACTCGCGCCCGCCGACCGAGAACGACGCCGCCACCGGCCCCGCGATCTCCGTCCGCTCCAGCGTTACCGCCTGCGTCCAGCCCCCGTTCTCGCCACCCGGCTGCAGGCCCGCCGCCGCGAACTGCTCCCGCAGGTACGCAACCGTCTTCTCTTCCCCCGCGGTCGCCGGTGCCCGCCCCTCGAACGCGTCCGACGCGAGCACCCGGATGTGTTCCGCAAGCCTCGAACTGTCGACCACCGCCGGAGCCGCTCCCGCCGAAGCAAAGGCATCGCTGCCCACAGGCGCCCGCGTGGCCACGGGCCCACCGCTGCACCCCGCCAACGCCAGGACCAGCACCCATCCCATCACTCTCCAACCCGCCGCGCGCGCCATGGCTGCCATCCCATCCGAAGAACCCCGATTCTGCCCCCTTCGGCACAGCTGACACAGCCGCCCCCGTAGCACCGAGGCGCCAAGCCAGCCTGCGCGTGGCACAGCCGTCGCAAGGCGTCCCAGCGTGCGAACCCGCACACCCCCGCACACCCCGCGCAGACCCCCGCAGGCACGCCGGGCGCGACGTGCCCACCGAGCACAGGCTGCGAATGGGTGCGGCGCGCCCGGCGTGCCCTGCCCCGGCTCCCGCACCGCGAGTCCTTGACCTGCCAACCAGCGAACCGAGGTGATCCGCAGCGGCGCGTGGCCTGCGCGACAACCAAGCGAATCACGTGGAGCGACTTGTCGCGTAGGCCACGCGCCGCCGCTGCGAGCCAGCTGTCCGTGGCGGGGAGGGGAAGTCGCGGCTGCGATCCAACTGTCCTTGACCGGGAAGGGGATCGCGGCTGTAGCCGCTCCTACAGATGGGTTGGCGCAGATGGGTTGGTGTCAGCGCGGCGTCGGCGAGGCGTCAGCGCGGCGGAGGAGTGCCGGCCGCGGCGTCGGCGCGCAGGGCCTCCAGGACCCGCAGGCCCGCGCGCCCATCCACCGGCAGCAGGCCCAGGCGGCGCTGCTCCTCCGCGATCGCCCGCCGCGTCAGCGTCCCGACCATGCCGTCCGCCTCGCCGATCGCGTGCCCCCGCCCCAGCAGCAGCGTCTGCAGCTCCCGGCGTTCGGCGCGCCCGATGCCCGGATCATCCGTCGGCCATCGCGTCGCGAACGCCCCGCCGCCGCGCAGCCGGTCGGCCAGGTGCGCGATCGCCAGCGCATAGCTTTCCGCCGCGTTGTACGAATAGATCGCATCGAAATTCCTGAACACCACGAACGCCGGCCCCGCGCCCCCGGCTGGCAGGATCACCGCCGCGCGTGCATCGGCCGCGACGCCGTCGAACGCCTTGCCGTCGACACGCCGCACGCCCTGCGCCACCCAGTCGGACAGGGGCCTGCGGTTCGTGCGCCCCGCCTGGCCCGCGTTGAACCCCGGTGGCAGGGTCACTTCGTGGCCCCAGGGCTCGCCCGTCCGCCAGCCCGACCGCTTCAGGTAGTTCGCCGTCGAACCCAGCGCATCCGGGATGCTGCCGACCAGGTCGCGCCGCCCGTCGCCATCGAAATCCACCGCGATCCGCTGGTACGTCGTCGGCATGAACTGGGTATGGCCGAAGGCGCCCGCCCAGGACCCCGTGATGCCCGGATCGCGCAGGTCGCCGCGCGCCAGGAGCTGCAGCGTGGCGATGAACTCGCCCTGGAAGAACGGCTGCCTGCGGCCAAAGCACGACAGCGTCGACAGCGAGACCAGCAGCGGGCGCTTGCCGAAGCTGCGGCCGTAGTCGCTTTCCACGCCCCACACCGCCACCACCGTCGCCGGGTCGACCCCGTACGCGGCCTGCGCGCGCTGCAGGGTGGCCTCGTGCGTGCGCAGCATGGCCAGGCCGTCATCGACGCGCTGCTGGTCGACCAGGGCCGCCAGGTAGTCCCAGATCGGCGTGGTGAACTCGGGCTGCTGGTCGAGCAGCGGCAGCACGGTCATGTCGGGCGCCAGCCCCTCGGCCAGGCGATCGAAGGTGGCGGAATCGACGCCCTTGCCGGCGGCCGCGGTGCGCAGCCGGCCCATGCATGCGCGGAAGGTGGCGGACTCGGCGTCGGTGGGCGCGGGAGGCGGCGCCGGCGCTGCAGGCGCAGGGCTCGCAACCTCCGGGACGGCAGGCTCGGGCGCCGGGCTGGGCGTGGAGGTCGGCGTCGTGGCCGTCGGCAGCGGCGGCTGCGCGCAGGCCACACCCAGTGGCAGGACCAGCAGCA
The DNA here is from genome assembly GCF_016615955.1 of Luteimonas sp. MC1750. NCBI lineage: Bacteria > Pseudomonadati > Pseudomonadota > Gammaproteobacteria > Lysobacterales > Lysobacteraceae > Luteimonas > Luteimonas sp. MC1750. Next base: position 110,946 of record NZ_CP067113.1, on the reverse strand, counting down.
GGGACTTGGCAAACAGGCGCATTGCGGGCTCCGGGTCGAATCGCCCGGATTGTAGGCATGCCCCCGCATGCGCCGGCGTCACGGCGCGCAGGCATGGCGGCTTCATGGCTTCATGGCTTCGGCTTCGGCTTCACGGCCACGAGACTGTCACTGCGTTGTCATCGCCGTCCCCCACAGGAACGACTTCGATGGACGCACTGCACAACGGCGAACTCTGGATCCTGGCGCGCGTCGCCGCGGCGATGGCCCTTGGCGGCGTGCTCGGCATCGAACGCGAGCTCGGCCGCCATGCCGCGGGCCTGCGCACCCACATGCTGATCGCCGGCGCGGCCGCGCTGATCGTCGGCCTCGGCGACGTCGTGGCCCAGCACTTCACCCAGGAGCAGTACCGCGACCTGCTGCGCATCGACCCGACCCGCCTGATCGAGTCGGTGGTCGCGGCGGTCGGCTTCGTCGGCGCCGGCGCGATCCTGCGCGCGCGCGGCGAACAACAGGTGTCCGGCCTGACCACCGCCAGTTCGCTGCTGATGGCCGCGGCCATCGGCATCGCCGCCGGCCTGGGGAACTACCTGCTCGCGCTGGGCGCCTCGCTGCTGTGCGTCGTGGTGCTCGCCGTGTTCCGCCGCCTCGAGCACCGCATCGGCACCGCCACGCCGCCGGAGCGCGACTGAGCGCAGCCCTGCCGCCGTTGCGGCATGATCCTTCCACGACCCCGCGAGGAGTTCCCATGCAGACCATCTCCACCGCACGCCGCTTCGCCACCCTGCTGTCCGCGCCGCTCCTGCTCATGGCCACGGCGTGCGCGTCGACCGATGTCGGCAGCGGCGGCCAGCGCGAACCCGTGGTGCGGGACGGTTTCAGCGGCAGCTGCGACGGCAAGGCGGCAGCCGCCTATGTCGGCCAGACGCTCAGCGAGCAGGTCGCCGGGCAGGCCAGGCAGGCGGCCGGCGCCAGCGGCGTCCGCATCATCCGGCCGGGCATGGCCGTGACCATGGACTACCGCGCCGGCCGGCTGAACCTCGAGGTCGATGACGAGGGCCGCATCATCAAGGCCAGCTGCGGCTGACGCCGATGGCGCGCGGTCGCCCCGGCGGGAGGACACCGCGCAGCTGGATCTGGCTGGTGGCGGTGCTGGTGCTGGCCGGCAGCTGGCAACTCCTGCAGCGCGAAGCCGGGCCGGGCACGCCGTCGGTGGCCGAAACCTACCGCGCGCCGGCGGGCGGTGCCCAGGGTGAATCGACCGACACGCGCGACCCCGCGCTCGCCTTCCTGCCGCCCGAGGCCCACGCGACCCTGGCGCTGATCGATCGCGGCGGGCCGTTCCCGCACCGGCAGGACGGCGGCGTGTTCCAGAACCGCGAACGCCTGCTGCCGCCGCGCCCGCGCGGCCACTACCGCGAATACACCGTCGACACCCCCGGCCTCGACCACCGCGGCGCGCGGCGCATCGTCACCGGCGGCGATCCGCCCGTGGAATGGCACTACACCGCCGACCACTACCGCAGCTTCCGCGCCTTCGAGCGCAGGCCGGCGCCATGATCGACGTCGAACTCGGGGCCCTGCTGGCCGACGCCAGCCAGTCCGCCGCCTACTTCGTCGACGTCCGCGACCGGGCCGCGGTGGTCGAGGCGGCCACCGCGCTCGACTTCCACGTCGCCACGGCCAATCTCGCAACCGCCGACGACAAGGCCGCGCTCCTCGCCGAGGTCGCCGAGGCGCTGGAGTTTCCGGGCGACTTCGGCGGCAACTGGGATGCGCTGGCCGACAGCCTGGGCGACCTGTCCTGGCTGGGCGCGCCCGGCTACCTGCTGCTGATCGACCACTGCGGCGACCTGCGCGAGGACGCGCCGGAGGATTTCGCCACCCTGCTGGACATCCTCGACGAGGCCGCGCGCGTGCATGCGGGCCAAGGCGTGCCGTTCTGGGCCGTGCTGCCGGTGGCGACGCCCGACCACTGAGCGCCGCGGCGCATTCACATCACGACGACATCCCCGACACGCCGGGGCCGGGATACTCGGCCCACGCCCATCCCGTGGGATCCCGCCATGAACCGACTCGTGCCCGTCGCCGCCATCGCCACCCTGGCGCTGGCCCTCACCGCCTGCAACGATCCGTCCGAGGCCTACACGCCGGTGGACCAGCTGCCTTCGGCCAGTGACCCCGCCGCCACTCCGCCGCCGACCACCACGACGCCGACGCCGCCGCCGTTCGAGGACGACACCACCGCCGATCCGGTCGATCCCATGGATCCCATGAACCCGACCCCGGTGCCGACCGATCCCGAAGTGCCGCCCCCGATGGATCCGGTGCCGCCGATCGATGACGCGACCCGTCCGCCGCCGGTCGACCCGACGATGGACGAGGATCCGCAGACCCAGCCCACGACCTGACGCATCGGGCCAGCGCCCGCGCGCGGCTCAGCCGCGCCGGTCGCCGATGAAGCGCAGGAATTCCTGGCGGGTGCGGGCGTCGTCGCGGAAGCCGCCCAGCATCTTCGACGTGACCATGCTGACCCCGCGCTTGTGCACGCCGCGGGTGGTCATGCATTCGTGGCTGGCTTCGACCACCAGGCCGACGCCGCGGGGCTTGAGCACGTCCTGGATCACCGCGGCGATCTGCGCGGTCATCTTTTCCTGCACCTGGAAGCGCCGCGCATAGGCCTCGACCACGCGCGCCAGCTTGCTGATGCCCACCACCTTGCCGTCGGGCAGGTAGCCGACGTGGGCGCGGCCGATGATCGGCGCCATGTGGTGCTCGCAGTGGCTCTCGAACTGGATGTCGCGCAGCACGATCATCTCGTCGTAGCCGCAGACTTCCTCGAAGGTGCGCTCCAGGTAGGCGCGCGGGTCTTCGGCATAGCCGCTGAACCAGTCGCCATAGGCATCGGCCACGCGCTTGGGCGTGTCGAGCAGGCCCTCGCGCGACGGGTCGTCGCCGGCCCAGCGCAGCAGCGTGCGCACGGCCGCCTCGGCCTCGTCGCGGCCCACGCCGTTGCGCTGATCGTCCGGATTGGCCATGGCCCTGCTTTCCTGTCGGCGAAAAACGCCATGGTACCCCGGCGCACGCGTGCGCCCGGGCGGCGACCGGGACCTATGGGCGTGATCCGGAGGCGGATTTCGTGGGACAGTCGGCGCGGTCCGGGTTCCACCGCCCCCGTCCCGACCCTTCCCGCCATCCTGTTCCGGAGAGAGCCCCGATGCCCATCGCTTCCGCCCGTTCGCCCCTCGCCATCGCGCTGGCGCTGGCGCTGCCCCTCGGCCTGGCCGCCTGCGACGGCCCGGCCAACGCGGCCACCGCCGGCCAGCCGGCCACGCCCGCCGCCGCCAGCGCGTCCCCGGCCGACCTCGAGGCCGAGACCGCCCGGCTCAACGCCTGGTTCGAGACCAAGTACGAAGAGCAGCTGCAGTTCAGCCCGATCCGCCTGACCTTCCTCGGCCGCAAGGAGCTGTACGACCAGATCGACGACGCCTCCGACGCCGGCATCCGCCGCCAGCTCGACTGGCTCGAGGCCTCGGTGAAGGAGATGGAGGCGCAGTTCGACTACGACCGCCTGGAGCCCGAGGCCCAGCTGTCGTGGAACCTGTGGAAGAAGGAGTACGAGAGCGCACGCGACGGCATGCCCTTCCTGCTCAACGGCTACCCGTTCGACCAGATGAACGGCATGCACAGCATGGCCCCGACCTTCATGATCAATTTCCACAAGGTCGAGGACGAGTCCGACTACCTGGCCTATGTCTCGCGCCTGCGCAAGCTGCCGGCGACCTTCGACATCCTGCTCGAGCGAACGCGCCAGGCGGCCGCACAGGGCATCCGCCCGCCCGGCTTCGCCTGGGAAGGCGTGGCCGACCAGTCGCGCAAGATCATCACCGGCGCGCCCTTCGACGACGGCGCCGACAGCGCGCTGTGGGCCGATGCCCAGGCCAAGGCCGACGCGCTGGCCACCTCGGGCAAGGTCAGCGCCGGACGCGCCGCGGAGCTGAAGGAAGACGCCCGCAAGGCGCTGCTCGAGGACGTGAAGCCGGCCTACGAACGCATCCTCGCCCTGGCCGCCGAGGAGCTGCCCAAGGCCGCGGTGAACCCCACCGGCGTCGGCAGCACGCATCCCAACGGCGCGGCGTACTACGCCTACCAGCTGGGCGAGAACACCTCGACCGACATGACCGCCGACCAGATCCACGCGCTCGGCCTGGCCGAGGTCGCGCGCCTGCGCCGCGAGCTGGAGGCGGTGCAGAAGCAGATCGGCTTCGAGGGCGACCTGCAGGCCTTCTTCAAGCATGTCCAGGCCGACCCCAAGCGCCTGTACCCCAACACCGACGCCGGCCGCCAGGCCTATATCGACGACGCCACGAAGGCGATCGACAACATCAAGCAGCAGCTGCCGAAGTACTTCGGCCTGCTGCCCAAGGCCGACCTGGTGGTGAAGCGCGTCGAGGCCTTCCGCGAGCAGGACGGCGCCGCCCAGCACTACAACCCGGCCTCGCCGGACGGCAAGCGCCCGGGCGTGTACTACGCGCACCTCTCCGACATGAACGCCATGCCGAAGACCGAGCTGGAGGTGATCGCGTACCACGAGGGCCTGCCGGGCCACCACATGCAGATCTCGATCGCGCAGGAACTGACCGGCGTGCCGACCTTCCGCACCCAGACCTTCGACACCGCCTACAACGAGGGCTGGGGCCTGTACTCGGAGTGGCTGGCCAAGGAGATGCCCGACACCTACCAGGATCCGTACTCGGAATACGGCCGGCTGATGTCGGAGATGTGGCGCGCGATCCGGCTCGTCGTCGACACCGGCATGCACGCCAAGGGCTGGACCGAGGAACAGGCGGTGGCCTACTTCCGCGAGAACAGCTCGGTGCCCGACGCCGCGATCCGCTCGGAGATCCGCCGCTACCTGGTGTTCCCGGGCCAGGCCACCGCCTACAAGATCGGAATGATCCGGATCCAGGAACTGCGTCGGAAGGCCGAGTCCGAGCTGGGCGCAGCCTTCGACATCCGCGGCTTCCACGACACCATCCTCGGCGGCGGCGCGATGCCGCTCGACCTGCTGGAACAGCGCGTCGACCGCTGGATCGCCGCGAAGAAGGCCGGCTGACGCGCGCAGCCGGGCGCGCCCGCACCTGCAGGCCCGCATCCGCGGGCCTGCCTTGCGCCGCCGGCCGAGGCCGGCCTGCCGACACGGACCTCCCGCGCCCTTGCACCTGCCTGCCACGCCCTTGCACCTGCAGGAGCGGCTACAGCCGCGATCGGCATCACGGCGAAACCGCATCGCGGCTGTAGCCACTCCTACAGTGGAGGTTTTCGCGCCGCCATCCGCGTGGCTTCATCCGCGTAGATCCGCGCTTGATCCGCGTGGATCCGTGGCAAAGGCTTTTGACCCGTCCCTCAGTGCACCCCGTGGCACACCGACGTCGGCCCGAAGCTTTCGCCGAACGTGTTCCCGTGGCCATGGTGCTGCCAGTAGAACGTCGGTGCCGGCACCGCCTGGTTGCCGATCTCCGCCATGTCGGCGGCCACGTCGAACAGGCGGCCATCGACCATCACGTAGCGGGTGTCCGCGGTGTGGCGGATGTTCTCCAGCGGGTTGCCGTCCAGCACCACCAGGTCGGCACGCTTGCCGACCTCCAGCGAGCCCAGCTGCGATGACAGCCCGATGTAGTCGGCGCCATCGATGGTCGCCGCGCGCAGCGCCTCGAAGTTCGAGAAGCCACCCTGGGTCAGCATCCAGGTCTCCCAGTGCGTGGCCATGCCCTGCAGCTGGCCGTGGCCGCCGACCTGCACCTTGACCCCGGCGTCGCGCAGCACCTTCAGCGACTTCGCGACCTCGATGTGGTGGTAGTCCCAGTCGGGCGCGGTCTCGCGGCGGATCGAGCGCGCGTCCAGCGTCTCGCGCGGGAAGAAACGGTTGAGCTTGGCGTCCTCCCAGACGTTGTCGCGCGCATACCACCAGTACTCGCCGGACAGGCCGCCGTAGCTCACCACCAGGGTCGGCGTGTTGCGCACGTCGGTCTCCTTCCACAGGTTGACCACGTCGGCGTACAGGGGGGCGATCGGCAGGTTGTGCTCGATGCCGGTCGCGCCGTCCAGGATCATGGTCATGTTGTGGTGGAAGGTGGAGCCGCCCTCCTCGACCACCAGCATGCCGAGCTCGCGCGCGGCCTGGTTGACCTGCTGGCGCTGCGCGCGCCGCGGCTGGTTGTAGCTCTTGACCGAGAACGCACCGTGCGCCTGCATCCGCCGCAGGTGGCTGCGCGCGTCGTCGAGTGAATCGATCTCGGCCTTGAAGCCACCGTCGGCGCCATAGAGGATCGTGCCGGTGGAGAACATGCGCGGGCCGACCATGCGCCCGGCCTGCAGCAGCTCGGACTGCGAGTAGACGAACTCGCTGGTCGCCGACGGGTCGTGCAGGGTGGTGATGCCGAAGGCGAGGTTGGCGTAGTAGGCCCAGTTCTGCTGCGGCACCACGCCCTGGCCGAAGTTGGACGCGTGCGCATGCACGTCGATGATGCCGGGGATGATGGTCTTGCCGGCGACATCGACCACCCGCGCGCCCGAAGGCACCTGCACCGATCCGCCGGCGCCGATCGCGGTAATGGTGTTGCCGTCGACGACGATCGTGCCGCCCTCGATCACTTCCTGTGCCTGCTCCGCGTCGCGCATGGTGACGATGCGCGCGTTGGTGAAGGCCACCACGTCGCGCGCCGCGTACACCGGCGCGTCCAGGCCCACGGCGGTGCCGCCGCCGGCCGCCGGGGCCGCGATGTCCGCCGGCGCACCGGGCAGGAAGTCGAAGGTCTGGTCGAGACGGCGCGAGTGGTAGCGGTCGCCGACCATCCAGTGCAGCGAGCCGGAATCCGCGGCCCAGTGCAGGTAGCTGCCGACATCCGCGCTGACCGCGCGCACCGGCACGGCCTTGGTCTTGCGGTCCAGCGCGATGGTGCGGCCGGTCTCCGGCATCGGCGCCACGTAGGCGTTGAAGAGCTCGGTGAAGGCGACCCACTTGCCGTCCGGACTCACCTGCACCGAGTCGACGTACTTCAGGTCGAACACCGCGCGCGGCTCCTCGCCGTGCAGGCCGACCGACATCAGCTTCTTTTCCATGCCGTTGCCGGCCAGGTACAGCACGCGCGTGCCGTCATGGTTGAACTGCGGCGACTGGCCGGTCTCGGCCACGCGCACCGGCTTGCCGCCGGCCACGGGCAGCACGTAGATGCCGCGCTCACCCGACCAGAGGCTGCCAGTCAGGCCGCCGCCGCCGCTGCGGCTGTAGACGACCTGCCGACCGTCCGGCGAGAAGCGCGGGTGGTAGTAGAAGCCGGGCTCCTGGGTCAGCTTGCGGCCCTCCGCGGTGCCGCCGGCGCCGCGGACGTGGATGGCGCCCAGGCCCTGGTCCGACCAGGTCGTGTAGAGCAGCTGGCGACCATCGGCGCTGAAGCTGGGCTGGTACTCGTAGACGCCGCTGCCGCCGGTCAGCCGCGTCGGCGCGCCGCCCGGCAGCGGCTTGCGCCACAGCTGGCCCAGCGCATGGAAGACCAGGCTGCCGCCGTCGGCCGAGGTGGCCACGTCGCGGATCATCCGCGGCTGGAAGCGGCCCTCGGGCAGCGTGTGCGCGAACTGCAGCGGCTGCGAAACCACCTGCTCCACCTGGGCGGTGAACGGAATCTTCGATGCCGCGCCGCTGGTCATGTCGACGCGCCACAGTCCGCCCTGCGCCCACAGCACCACCGACTTCGAATCCGGCGTCCAGTTGAACCCGCTGTAGGGCCCGAAGATCGCCCAGGCCTCCTGCTGGTCGTGGCTGAGGCCGTCCCATACCGGGCGCACCTCGCCGCTGGCGATGTCCATGCGGTGCAGCACGCTGGCATCGCGCACGCGCTTCACGAAGGCCAGCGTCTTCCCGTCCGGCGACACCTGCGGGCGCACCGCGCCGCCCGGCGTGGCGACGATGGTCTCGGTCTTGCCGGTCTGGCGGTCGAAGCGCTTGATCGCGTAGATCACGCCGTGCGGGTCGCGGTTGTAGTCGAACGCCCCGCCGCCGCTCACGTCCTGCGAGAAGTACACGTAGCGCCCGTCGGGCGACACGCTGGGCTCGCCGATGTCCTGCTGCTCGTTCGGCTTCTCCACCAGCTGGATGCCGCCGGTGGTGCCGGCCGCGTGGTACAGCCAGAGTTCCCCGGCACCCAGGGAGCGCGTGGAGGTGAAGTGCTTGCGCGCCACGATGTACTGCCCGTCGGGCGTCCACGTGGCGTTGTTGAGCAGGCGGAAGTCCTCGTCGGTCACCTGGCGCGCGTCGCCGCCGTTCGTCGCCACGGTCCAGATGTTGTTGGCGCCGTTGCGGTCCGAGGTGAAGGCGATGCGGCGCCCGTCGGGCGACCAGCGCGGCTGCACGTCCCAGGCGCGGCCGCTGGTGATTCGGGTGGCGGCGCCACCGCCAATCGGCATGCGGTAGAGGTCGCCCAGCAGCGAGAACGCCAGTTCGCGGCCGTCGGGCGAGACGTCCACGTCCATCCAGGTGCCTTCGCTCGTCTCGAAGCGCACGGTCTTCGCCTGGCCCTGGGTCGATTCGACGTTCCACTTCGCGTCCGCGTCCTGGCCGTTGGCGTCCTGGCGCAGGCCGCGCGCGCTGTCCAGCGGCGCCTCGGCCGGATCCTGGCCGGTGCGATCGAGGGCTTCCTGCTCCAGCTCGATGTTGTCCGCGCGGTCCTGCGCATCGTCCTGTGGTGCCGGCGCCGGCGGTGGCGCGGGCGGCGGCGGGTCCTGGGCGAGCGCGGGAGCGGCGGCAAGCGCGGCGGCCAGGGCGAGGGCGAGCGTGGTTCGGGTCATGGGGTCGTCCGGTGGGCAAACCCGCGCAACATAGCCCGTCGTGGCCCCCCGGCGCCCGGGACGAAAGTCGTGCCCGGGCGTTCACGCCGGACTCCCGGCCGCCGGACCAGCATCGCCGCATGGAGTTCCTGCCCGACAGCTGGTCCACGCTGTGGACGCTCGAGACGCCCGTTCTGGAGCTGCTGGCACGCGGCGCCTTCATGTACCTCGGCATCCTGTTCCTGCTGCGGGTGATGCCGCGGCGCTCCGGCGGCGAGCTGGCGACGATGGACCTGGTGATGCTGCTGCTGGTCACCGAGAGCGCCACCCACTCGCTGGGCGACTACAGCTCGCTCGCCGACGGCTTCTTCCTGATCCTGACCGTCATGGGGATTGATTACGCGGTCAACGCCCTGAGCTACCACGTGCCGTGGTTCGAGCGCCTGGTGTCCTCGCCGCCCCTGCCCCTGGTGCTCGACGGCAAGCTGCAGCGGCGCAACATGCGCCGCGAGTTCGTGACCGAGGAGGAGCTCAACGGCCTGCTGCGCGCCCATGACGTCGACGACCTGTCGCAGGTGAAGCGCGCATACGTGGAGAGCGAAGGCGAGATCACCGTGGTCACCCGGAAGGACGGCGACCGGAACCGGGCGGGCGCCCCGCGGCCTTGAAATCCGGGGCGTGCGCGCGCATATCCGCGGCTCCCAGGCTTCAATGGACCGCCCATGAGCTCCACCACCGAAACCCGCCGCTTCGAGGCCGAAGTGGCCCAGGTGCTGCACCTGGTCACCCATTCGCTGTACTCGCACAAGGAGATCTTCCTGCGCGAGCTCGTCTCCAATGCCTCCGACGCCTGCGACAAGCTGCGCTTCGAGGCGATCGCCCAGCCGGAGCTGCTCGGCGGCGCCGGTGACCTGCACATCGACGTCAGCTGCGACCGCGAGGCGCGGACCATCACCATCCGCGATACCGGCATCGGCATGTCGCGCGACGAGGTGGTGGAGAACATCGGCAGCATCGCCAGCTCGGGCACCCGGCGCTTCCTCGAGGCCATGGGCAGCGAGCAGAAGGCCGACGCGCGCCTGATCGGCCAGTTCGGCGTCGGCTTCTATTCCGGCTTCGTGGTCGCCGACCGGGTCACCGTGCTGACCCGGCGCGCCGGCGCGGCGCCGGATACCGGCGTGAAGTGGACAAGCGACGGACGTGGCGAGTACACGCTCGAGGACGTCAGCCTGCCCGAGCGCGGCACCACGGTGGTGCTGCAGCTGAAGGACGGCGAGGACGAGTTCCTCGAGGACTGGACGCTGCGCTCGCTGGTCCGCAAGTACTCCGACCACGTGGCCTTCCCGATCCGGATGCCGAAGGAGGTCGCGGGCACGGACGCGGATGCGGATGCCGCAACCGATGGCGAAGCCGCGGCCGCGGCGGAAACCGGATCCGTGGCCGCGCCCGCGTGGGAGGCCGTCAACGACGCCTCGGCGCTGTGGACGCGCCCCAAGTCGGAGATCAGCGACGAGGAATACCAGGGCTTCTACAAGGCGCTCGGCCACGACTTCAACGATGCAGCGGCCTGGACCCACAACCGCGTCGAGGGCAGCCAGAGCTTCACCACCCTGCTGTACCTGCCGGCGCAGCCACCGTTCGACCTGATGATGGGCGGCCGCGACGAGCGCAAGGGCCTGAAGCTCTACATCAAGCGCGTCTTCATCATGGACGCGGCGGAAGAGCTGCTGCCGAACTACCTGCGCTTCGTGCGCGGGGTGGTCGACGCCGACGACCTGCCGCTCAACGTCAGCCGCGAGATCCTGCAGCACAACCGCCAGCTCGAGCGCATCAAGGGCGCCTGCGTCAAGCGCGTGCTGGACCTGATCGAGAAGCTCGGGCGCGACGATCCGGATAAGTTCACCACCTTCCTCAAGGCCTTCGGCAACACGCTGAAGGAAGGCATCGTCGAGGATTCCGGCAACCGCGAGCGCATCGCGAAACTGCTCCGCTTCAGCTCGACAAAGGGCGAAGGCGAGGCGCGCGACGTCGCGCTCGACGACTACGTCGGCCGCATGCAGGAGGACCAGGACGCGATCTGGTACGTCACCGCCGACGGCCACCGCGCGGCCGCGGGTAGCCCGCAGCTCGAGGCGTTCATGGCCCGCGACATCGAAGTGTTGCTGATGTCGGACCGCATCGACGAGTGGATGCTCGGCCACCTGCGCGAGTACGCCGGCAAGCCGCTGAAGCACGTGGCCAAGGGCGAGCTGCCGCTGGACGAGGCCGGCAAGCAGAAGCTGGCCGACGCCGCCGGCGCCGCCGCCCCGCTGCTGGAGCGCATCAAGACGCTGCTCGGCGAGCGCGTCGACGAGGTCCGCGTCTCCACGCGCCTGACCGACTCGCCGTCCTGCCTGGCGCTGTCGGAATGGGAGATGGCGCCGCACCTCGCACGCCTGCTGCGCGACGCCGGCCAGGACGTTCCGGAGCAGAAGCCGGTGCTGGAGATCAACCCGCAGCACGCGCTGGTGCGCCGGCTGCAGGGCGAGGCGGACGACGCCCGCGCCACCGACCTGGCGCACCTGCTTCTCGAGCAGGCGGAACTCGCCGCCGGCGCGCCGCTGCCGGATCCCGGCGCGTTCCTGCAGCGCATGAACCGGCTGCTGGCGGGCTGACCTGCCTATTCGAGCCGCGCCGCGTAGCGGTCCCGCACGTGCTGGTTGATGTAGGTGTTGAGTCCCTCGCCGGCCTCGGCGAGTGCCTGCATCGCCAGCACGTCGCGACGGCCGGGCCTGGTGGCGTCGTACAGGTAGGCGCCACCGTGGTGGAAGCGGACCGAGATCCAGCCCGGACCCAGCGCGTAAGCGGCGACGCCCGAGTCAGCGCCGCCGCGGTAGGCCTTCATCCTGTCCATGCGCGCGAACTTGGCCGGGCGCGGCGCACGCGAGCGTGAACCGCAGCATGCGCGCGCGTGGCGATGCCGCTGCGTTCCACGTGGACTTCATGGCCGCTCCGCCAGAGTGGGGTTCTCTTTCCACGGAGATCCCCATGACTGACCGCAAGATCCAGCACACCCTCAACGACCTGATCGAGATCGCCCGCGACGGCGGCGAGTTCTACACCGAGGCCGCCGGCAAGGTGGAAAACGCCGAGCTTTCGGCGCTGTTCACCCGCATGGCCGGGCACAAGCGCGAGATCGTGAGCGGCCTGAGCGCGGAAGTCGCCGCCGCCGGTGGTGATCCGGCCGACCACGGCACGATGGTCGGCTCGATGCGCCAGGTCTATGCCAAGGCGCGCGCCGCGCTGGGCGAGACGAACTACGCCTACGTCGCCGAACTCGAAGAGCTGGAAGATCGCCTGCTCGACGCGTTCAAGGACACGCTGGAAGACAGCGACACCCCGGTTGTGGCCCGTGCCGCGGCGCAGAAGTTCATGCCACGCGTCACGGAGTGCCACGACATCATGCGCAACCGCAAGCTGGCGATGAAGACCGCGCACTGATGCAGCCACGGTGGCGTGCCTCGCACGCCGCCAACCGACGCGAGGCCCCGGCTTGCCGGGGCCTTCGTCCTGACTGGCCATGCAATTTCCCCGCCACCGCTGCAGAATCGCAGCCACCTCTCCAGGAGTCCGCCCATGGGCCTGTTCTCGAAGATCCGCGACCGCATCCTCGGTCGGAAACCCGAAGCGCCGTCCACCCCCGCCGCGAGCAACAAGCCGGCGCCGGTCATTTTCGACGGCGGCGTCGATGACCCGAAGGTCGCCCCTCCGGCCTTGCGTCCGGCCCCGGCCACCCCGGCCCCGGCGCCCGAACCCGTCGACGTGGAAGCCGTGCTCGGCGACATGGCGCGCGCAAAGGGCGGCGAGAGCAACTGGCGCAGCTCCATCGTCGACCTGCTGAAGCTGCTCGACCTGGATTCCAGCCTCGACGCACGCAGGGAACTGGCCACCGAGCTCGGCGTCAACGCCGGCGCCCACGGCAGCGCCGAGCAGAACATCGCCCTGCACAAGGCGGTGATGCGCAAGCTGGCCGAAAACGGCGGCAAGGTGCCCGACGACCTCAAGGACTGAGGCGCCCGCCCGTACTGACGTGGCGATCCCGCCGCGCCATGCACTGCCTCACGCACCCCGGCCCCGGCCGGGGTGCTTGCGTCTGCGCGCTGCGTGACCGCGCGCCGCATGACAGCAGGCCCCGCGACACCGACTGCGCCGCGTGCGCCGCGCGGCGACCGCCTGCAGCGCCAGGCCGCCGCGGTCGCCACCCTGCTGCTGCATGCGCTGCTCCTGCTGCTGGCGCTGACCGCCCGGCCGCTCACGGTCTCCAACCCCGAAGGCGGCTCCGGCGGGGGCCGGATCGAGGTGGTGTTCATCGATGCGCCGCAGGACATTCCCTCGCCGCCGCCCCCGTCGCCGGCGCGCACCGCGCGCAGGCCGCGGCCGGTCGAGCCCGACCCGGCCGAACGTCCCGATCCCTCGCGCCTGCAGGTGGTGGAAGTGGAGCAGGCCGACGCCCCGCTGCCCGAGGCGCCCGAGCGCCCGCGCGAGGCCGCACCGCCTCCGGCGCCGGCCAGTCCGCCGCGCCGGCATGCCAGCCAGCGCGCCTGGGGCCAGCCGCCGGGCACGCTCCCCGAGCAGCACGCGGCGGTGAACGCCGGCCCCGCGCCCAGCCCGAACGTGGCCTCGGGCCGCCGCCACCAGGGTTCGTCCTCCGAACCCAACCTCGAGGCCGGCGGCTTCCAGGTGGTCTACGACCTCATGGCCGAGACCCGGTTGCGCGGATGGCGCGACGCCGGCATGACCGAAGTCTCCCTGCCGCTGCCCGGCGTGCGCCAGCTCATGGTCTGCCCGCTCGAGACCGCGCTGCGCCGCGGCTCCGGCCCCTGCCGCCTGGTCGAGCCCGACGATCCGGCGCTGGACGCGATCGGCGACGCGCGCGAAGTGATCGCGATGTACCAGGTCTACCGCCGCGGCGAGCCGGTCTGGCGCGGCCCCGGCCCCTACCGCTGAACCCCGGCGAGGTGTCGAACGGCACGTCCACGGCCACCGCCGGCAGGCGCATCCTCACCGCCACCCTTGCCTCGGCCGCTCCGGAGCCCCATCCCATGCTGCGTACCCTCCTGCTTTCTTCCGCGATCGCGCTGGCCCTGAGCGCCTGCGACCGCGCCGCCACCGAGTCCCCGATGCCCACGACCGCCGCCGCGCCCGCCGAGCCCGCCCAGGGCAAAAATCCGCTCCTCGTCGCCAGCACCCTCGCCTTCCAGGCCCCCGTGTTCGACCGCATCCAGGACGGCCACTACCAGCCGGCGATCGAGGAAGGGATGCGCCAGCACCTGGCCGAGGTGCGCAGGATCGCCGACAACCCCGAACCGCCGAGCTTCGCCAACACCATCGAGGCGCTCGAGCGCAGCGGCGAACTGCTGAGCCGCGCCGGCGCCGTGTTCTTCGCCATGACCTCGGCGCATACCAACGAAGCGCTGCAGGCCGCCGAACAGGCGCTGGCGCCGAAGCTGGCCGAGCATGCCGACGCGATCCACCTCGACCCGACGCTGTTCGCGCGGGTTAAGACCCTGCACGACGGGCGCGCGCAGCTGGGCCTGACGCCCGAGCAGCTGACCGTGCTCGAGCGCACCCATGACAACTTCGTCCGCGCCGGCGCCGAGCTGGACGCCGACAGCCAGGCCGAACTGCGCAAACTCAACAGCGAGGAGTCTTCGCTCACCACCGCGTTCTCCAACATGCTGCTGGCCGCGACCAAGGCCGGCGGCGTGCTGGTAGACGATGTCGCGAAGCTTGATGGACTCGACGAGGCCACCATCGCCGCCGCCGCCGAAGCCGCCAAGGCCGACGGCAAGGACGGCCAGTGGCTGCTGGTGCTGCAGAACACCACCCAGCAGCCGGTGCTGGCGTCGCTGACCAACCGCGAACTGCGCGAACAGGTGATGGCCGCATCGCTTGCGCGCGCGCAGAAGGGTGATGCCAACGACACCCGCGCCACCATCCAGCGCCTGGCCGAGCTGCGCGCGCGCAAGGCCGAGCTGCTGGGCTACCCGAACTACGCCGCCTACAGCATCGCCGACCAGATGGCCGGCACGCCCGAAGTCGCGCTGAAGCTGCTGACCGACACCGTGCCCGCCGCCACCGCGCGCGCCCGCGCGGAGCTCGCGAAGATCCAGTCCGTGGTCGACGCGCAGGGCGGTGGCTTCCAGGCCGGCGCCGCCGACTGGGACTTTTACGCCGAGCAGGTGCGCAAGACCGAGTTCGATCTCGACGCCGAACAGATCAAGCCCTACTTCGAGCTCGACCGCGTGCTCAAGGACGGCGTGTTCTTCGCCGCCGGACAGTTGTACGGCATCACCGCCAAGGAACGCACCGACCTGCCGGTCTATCACCCCGACGTGCGCGTCTTCGACATCTTCGATGCCGACGGCACCCAGCTTGCCCTGTTCTACCTCGATCCGTTCCAGCGCGAAAGCAAGCAGGGCGGCGCCTGGATGGGCAACTTCGTCGAACAGAACGGCCTGACCGGCACCATCCCGGTGATCTACAACGTCGAGAACTACACCAGGCCGGCCGCAGGCCAGCCCGCGCTGCTGAGCTTCGACGACACCACCACCCTGTTCCACGAATTCGGCCACGCGCTGCACGGGATCTTCTCGAAGACCACGTATCCCAGCGTGGCCGGCACCAACGTGCCGCGTGACTTCGTCGAGTTCCCCTCGCAGTTCAACGAACACTGGGCGCTGGACCCGAAGGTGTTCGCCAACTATGCGAAGCACTACCGGACCGGCGAGCCGATGCCGCAGGAACTGGTGGAGAAGATCGTGCGCGCGCGCACCTTCAACCAGGGCTATGCGACCACCGAGTACCTGTCGGCGGCGCTGCTGGACATGGCCTGGCACACGCTGCCGGCGGGTGACGCGAAGAAGGATGTCGAAGCGTTCGAGAAGGAGGCGCTGGCGAAGTACAGGGTCGACCTGGCGGCCGTGCCACCGCGCTACCGCACCAACTACTTCAGCCACATCTGGGGCGGTGGCTATGCGGCCGGCTACTACGCCTACTTCGGCGCCGAGGTGCTGGACCACGACGCCTTCCAGTGGTTCCGCGAGAACGGCGGGCTGACGCGCGCGAACGGCCAGGTGTTCCGCGAGAGGATCCTCTCGATCGGCCACTCGCGCGACCTGGCCCAGGCCTACCGCGAATTCCGCGGCAAGGAGCCGAGCGTCGAGCCGCTGCTCGAGCACCGCGGCCTGAAGTGACGCACGAAGCCGGAGCGTCGTGGTGGACAAGGCCCGCGCTTGCGGGCCTTCTTCCGTCCCGCCGTCGCGAACTACTTCGCGCCCAGCAGGAACTTCAGGCCGTGGGTGAAGCCGCGTGGCGCGACGCTCAGGTGGTCCTCGTCTTCCAGCACGTCAAGCCGCAGGCGCAACGACGGATAGCCCCGCGCCGTCAGGGCGGCCTCCATCCTTCTTGCGTCGCCCACCATGTCGTAACGCTTCCCGGACCGGGGTGACTCGTACTCGCCGATGTACATGTAGATCGAGGCCGGCAGGTCGGCGTGGGCCTCGGCGTAACGGCGTTCGAAGTCGTCCATGACGTTGCCGTCGTACCAGAACGACGGGCTTCCCAGCACGTAGCCCGAGAACAGCGCCGGCTCCGAGAACAGTATCTGCGCGCCCAGCAGGCTGCCGTACGAGTGCCCAAGCAGCAGCCGCCTCGCCTCGTCGCTGCGGTAGCGGGACGCCACTAACGGCAGCACCTGGTCGCGCAGGTAGGCGGCGTAGGCTGCTCCCTCGCCGTGGAGATCGCCGGCTCCGGACTGGCCGTGGCGCGGCGCCGTCGGCGTGTAGTCGCGGCGGCGGCTGGTCATGCCCCCGTCCCCGAGCGCATAGGACAGGCCGACGAGGATGAAGTCCTCGATCGCCGGCCCTTCCACGTTCAGGCGCCTGGCGATGCTGCGCACCACCGGGAAGGCGTAGTCCGCGTCGGTGACGTAGAGCACGGGATAGCGCCGGTCGGGTTGCTCCCCGTAGGCGGCAGGCAGCGACACGAACACCTGGTAGTCCCGCCCGGAGACAGGGTCCGGCACGGTCCAGGTTTCGCTGTCGCCGATCTCATAGGGCTGGCCCTGACCGCGCTGGCCAGCGCGTGCCGATGCGTTGGGGGCCGGCGCGTCCGCCGACGCGGCGGGCGGCGCGCCGTCCTGGACGGGCCTGACCGCTGCATCTTCGGTCTTCGCGCAAGCCACGGCGCAGATCAATGCAGGTAGCAGAACAAGCAGGTGCTTCAAACTGTGGCCTCGCGGGTTGGTGTCACCAGGCCGGCATCGTACTGGCGTTACCCGCGGTCGAGCACTGATGTCCGTGCCATGCGCCCCCGCGCGTTCCTCCACACGCAGGGGTTCAAACGCGTCGTGTCGCCGCACACCGCAACGGTGCAGGCACGCCGCCCAGGAGCACGCCGTGGCTACCGCCCGATCCCATGCACCGACCCGCCCGATCCCGAACCTGCCCACTTACGAGGAACCCAACGTCACGCGCCTGCTGGTCGTTTCCGGCTCGGACGGCGGCTTCCTGATCCCGAGCGACGCGCACCCGCTCGGTGACGTCCACATCCAGGGACTCGACGCCCCGGGCGTCGCGCCCGGCATGCCCGCGGTCCTGCTGTTCCGCACCCAGTACACCCGCGGCGCGCGCTTCTCCGTGCGCCTCAACAGCTCATCCGAGTTCCGGTTCCAGGCCGATGAATCCGCCGCCAAGTCGTGGCACGAACTGCTCGCCCCCGGCGTGCTGCGCGAACAGGACAACGCGCTGACCCTGGCGGTCGGCCCGGAGGGTCAGGTCGTGTTCTCGGAGATCGCCATCCTCTACACGTCGAACAAGCTCACGGTGACCCGGCCGATCGTCCTGGAACCCACGCCCGGCTGAGGCCCCCAACCTGCTGGAGACATGCACATGGCAGATCTCGCACGCCATCATTTCGGCTGGGTCGGACACGGGTTCCATCCCGGCGTCGAGCACCACTGGTGGTTCGGCCCGATCGCGTTCGGCGACGTCGTGCACGTCACCGCCCATCCCGTGCAGCGCGTGGACCGGGAGGCGATGGTGCAGGACCTCCGCGCACGCGTCGACGCCGCCGGTACGCGCACGCTCCGGTTCACGGTGCGCAACACCGGCGCGAACAGCATCAGCGGCTACGGCCTGGATTTCAGCATCGTCAGCGACTGAAGGACACCACGATGAAACTGATTGCACACGTCGCGCCGGACGGCCGCCTGGACGCGCTGGTCGCGGCGCCCGATGGCAGGCTGGAGGCCGGCCTGGTCCCCGGACCGGGCCTCCAGGTCTGCGAGCTCCATGGCCACGGCCTCGAGGGCGATGACTTCGAGCTTGAACGGCTCGCATCCCTGCTCGAGACCCACACGGTGCGGCTGACGCCGGCACGGGGCGAGCTGGTGCGCGACAGGCTGGCTGACTGACCAGCGGGTAGACCCGCGCACAGGCGCCGGAGGTCACGCGCCGGAATTGAAGTGGTCTTGAAGTCGACCCGGCGCGACGCGGGCGTGCAGCGCCTGCTCGCCCAGACCTGGGACAACGGCGCGGTGCTGGCGGCGGTGTGCCTCCGCGACCATAAGCCGCCCCTAGCCCTTCACGCACACCACCTGCCGCAGCGTGTGCACCACTTCCACCAGGTCGGCCTGCGCCGCCATCACCGCATCGATGTCCTTGTACGCGGCCGGCGATTCGTCGATCACCGCCTGGTCCTTGCGGCATTCCACGTGCGCGGTGGCCTCGCGGTGCTGCTTCAGGGTGATGCTGTTGCGCGCCGCGGTGCGGCTCATCACCCGGCCGGCGCCATGGCTGCAGCTCTCGAAGCTTTCGGCATTGCCGAGGCCGCGCACGATGAAGCTCTTCGCACCCATGCTGCCGGGAATGATGCCGAGCTCGTCCCTGCCGGCGCGCACCGCGCCCTTGCGGGTGACGTACACCTCGCGGCCGGCGTGCGTCTCCTTCTGCACGTAGTTGTGGTGGCAGTTCACCGCCATGGCCTGCAGCTTGAACCTGGGCAGTTCCGCGCGCATGGCGTGCAGCACGCGCTGCATCATCGCCTCGCGGTTGGCGCGGGCGTAGTCCTGGGCCCAGCCGACGGCTTCCACGTAATCGTCGAACAGCGGCTCGCCTTCCATGAAGAACGCCAGGTCCCTGTCGGGCACGTGGTAGCCGAGCACGCGCCTGCCCAGCTCCTCGCGCGCGCGCTGCATGAAGTACGTGCCGATCAGGTTGCCGGTGCCGCGCGAGCCGGAGTGCAGCATCACCCACACCGCCTGGCCCTCGTCCAGGCAGACCTCGATGAAGTGATTGCCGCCGCCGAGCGTGCCGAGCTGCTTCTCAACCTTGTCGAGGCGGATCTTCGGGTGCTTCGCCTTGATGCGCTCGAGCCGCTGCCACAGGCCGGAACCGGCGAGCGCGGTTTCGACGCTGTCGGGCAGCTTGCGGTGCTCCCCGCCCGGACCGGTGCCGACCGGAATCGCACGCTCGATCGCCGAGCGCAGCCGAGTCAGGGAGTCCGGCAGGTCACGCGCGTTGAGCGTGGTGCGCACCGCCGCCATGCCGCAGCCGATGTCCACGCCCACCGCGGCCGGGATGATCGCGCCCTGCGTCGGCACCACCGAGCCCACCGTGGCGCCGATCCCCAGGTGCACGTCCGGCATCACCGCCACCCACGGCCCGACGAAGGGCAGGCTCGCGATATTGCGCAGCTGCGCGCGCGCCTGGTCTTCCAGCGGCACGCCGCGGACCCAGCCCTTGATGGGGGTCTCGCCTTCGCGGTGCAGCCAGTCGTAGTGGGAGGTGTCCATGCCGCCCATGGTTTCCGATCGGCGATGAATCGTGCGTGGCCGTCGCAGCACTGCTGGGCAGGTCAGTCCGCCGCTTCGGGCGGCCCCAGCTTGCCGCGGCTGTACCTGCCGGAGCGGTCGAAACAGCAGGCGCGGCGCTTGCCCGAAGCCAGCATGTCGCAGGCGGTGGCGATGCGCTTCACGCGGGTCTCCGCTTTCTTGCCCGAGGTCATCCACTGGATCCAGTCGCGACGGGCGATGGCGGTGATGTCGTCCCAGGTGGTCTTCGCGGTCGGATGCTCCGCCAGGGCCTTGCGGACATCAGCGGGCACATCCGGCTCCGGCTCCTCGGCCACCGGCGTGACCTCGAGCGCCACCGCATCGCCAACCTGCGCGCCTGCGGCCTCGAGCAGCGGTTTCTCGACCTTGAGCCAGTGGCTGCCTTCGCCGTCCGGCTCCAGCGTGGCCTGGAACGCCTGGCCGGCGAAGCGTCCGTCCACCGTCACCTGGCCGCGCGCAGGCAGCTTGCGGCTTGCCGCTGCCGGCAGAAGCAGGAAGGCCCAAGTGGCGCGCTGCGGCCGGGCCGGCCGGCGCAGGACGGCTTCGAAGGACACCGTGGCGGGCGCGCGCTTGGCCATGGGCGCAACGGTAACACCGGCTCCTGCGGGGATCATTTGCATGCCGGGCCACGCCCGCGGAGCCACAGTTCCCGCAGTCACCATGGGTCATGGCCCCGCCTCAGAACCTGCAAAGTCGGCGCGCGGCGCCTTACCGCGGAAACTCGCCGTCGACGTACAGCCAGCGCCCATCCACGCGCTCGAAGCGGCTGACCTCGTGCAGACGCACCGCTGGTGCGCCACCGGGTTTGTAGCGCGCGACGAACTCGACCACCGCGGTCTCGGCCCCCATTTCGGCCTGGCGCCTGATCTCCAGCCCGAGCCAGCGCAGGCCCGGCGTGTCATCCAGCTCGAACGGATCGGGGCGCGTGGAGGGGTGCCAGGTGGCTGCGAGGTAATCGCGCAGGCCGAGCACGTAGGCGCTATAGCGGGAGCGCATGAGGGCCTCGGCGCTGGCGGCGGGCGTGCCGTCGTGCAGCGGCTGGCAGCAGGTGGCGTAGGCGACCGAAGGGTTGCAGGGACAGGTTTTTGGCATGGTGCCCGCAGGGTACGGCGCATCGCTGTCGATCGCATCGCCCGCACCCGCAACACGCCGCTTGCGGGCCTTCACAACGCTGCATGGCCCACCGGACAAGACTCCCGCTGGGCCCGTACCCGCCAGACGAAAGGAGCGACGCCATGAATCCGGACGACATGATGCGCCTGCTGCAGGCCGCCGCCGTGCTGTTCACCCTGGCCGCCCTCGGCGGACTGGTGATGGCCTGCATCCGCTTCATGGGCCGCCACAACCCCCCGGCCTGGATCGCCATGCTGCATGGACTGCTGGCAGCCGCGGGCATCACCCTGTTGGCCTATGGCTGGTACGCGTATGGCATCCCGGCTGCGGCCCTGCTGGCACTGCTGCTGTTCCTGCTCGCGGCCGCCGGCGGCGCCGTGCTGAGCCTTGCCTACAAGTGGAAGCAGCGGCTGCTGCCCGCCGGCCTGGTGATCGGCCATGCGGTCGCGGCGGTGGCGGCGTACGTGCTGCTGTTGCTTGCGGTGCTTGGCGATGGCGGTGCCCTCGCCGGAGGCTGATGGCGAGAGGCGTGCGGCCTTGAGGAACCGGCCGGGTGCCGCAGGCTCAGCGCTTGAGGCCAGCCACGATCTCCGAGACATCGACGCCGACTTCCAGCTGCACCCGCACGTACTCGCGCTCCTTGCGCGACAGCGTGCGGCCGACTTCGACGCGCACGTCCTCCGCCTGCAGGATCCGCATGATCCGCGGCAGCGCGGACCCGATCGCATCGGGCCCGTAGCCCGCTTCGCGGAGAGCGGCGCGGAGGAGAGCTTCAACGTCCATGGCAGATCCTGGTGTTGCGAGGGGGAGCATTGTGCGGCATGGGAGGGGGTGCGGACGCGCCGTCAGCACAGGCCGAAGCTGGCTCGGTCCGCCGCTTCGGGCGGTCCGGCATTGCCGCGGCTGTACATGCCGGACGGCCATTCCTGACCTTATCGGCGTGATGGGCGCTCATCGCATTTCCCATTGCGTGGCACCGTCAGATCTGTGCGAAGTGTGAGGGACTCGGTGTTCCTCAGCATCATCGAAGCACTTCGGACGACGGCTGGCGCGCCGCAGGAGGAATCGCTTCGACCGGCGCATCGGCCCGGAGCGGGCCTTTATCCTTATCGTCGTGTCGCAGTCCTACTCTGTCTTTCGGACACCGAGGCGATCAAGTAGCCGAGCAAGAGGCCCGTAACATGGCCAGGTTTCGGATAATGGGCATCGATCAGATCGAGCGTCAGCGCCAAGGCAATCGTAAGCGTGACCGGCAGCAGCAGAGACTTCGAACGATCCATGCCCGTGATGGCCAGCCAAAGCCCAGCGCCGGCAATCGCCATGATCGCCTGGGATGCACCGGTTCCGAGGTTCCACGGCGGCGGCGCGAAAAGCGTGCTGATCAACGTTGCCATCGAGCCACCAATCAGCCAGAGCACAAGCAGGCGGATGGGGCCCATGTGTCGCTCGACAATCGTGCCAACTAGGAGCAGGCAAAACACGTTCGACAGCATATGCAGTTGCTTGACATGGACAAGCTGAGCCGTGATCAGTCGCCAGAGCTCGAGGTCCTGGATGTGCTTGAAGCGCAGACCGTAGCGCTCGAGTTCGACGATCCGCACTCCTCCGAGCCACGTTCCGCTGACTTCAATCGCCGCGTCAAGGCTCATGGTGACGGTCGCTGCACAAAGCAGAAGCGTGATCCAGGGAAGGCGGCGCGACTTCGAGGGCGCGGCGGTTGTTTGCGCGTGGGTCATGCCAAGTCCTGTTGTGGTCGTGCCCCCAGCCGTGCCGCATTGGCCCGCAGCTGTGACACGAGACCGCCGGCCGACGGGTGGTTCGGCTAGCCAATGCATGGCTTGACGCATAGTCTCATTCACATGGCCCTGCTCTTCATCCTTCTGCTGCTCGCACTGACCTGGAGCCTCGGCGGCCTGCAGCTGTGGCCGCGCATGGGCTGGACCCGCGAGCTGCCGTTGTGGCTCGGCGGCGCACTGGCGCTGGGCGCGGCAGCGTGCGTGGCCTGGGGGTTCGCAGGCGTGCTCCGGTTTGCCGACTGGCAGGCCCTGTCGATGGACCAGGCCGCACATCGCATCTTCGGTACCGGGTCGCTGTGGTTCCAGCGCTCCGGCTGGGCGCCGCTCGACCAGGTGACGAATGCCTACGTGACGCTCGATCTGATGTTCACGCTGGTGGCATTGAGCGCTGCTTCCATGCATGGATACGTGTTCTGGGCCGGGGCAGCGGAGCGCCGGCGGCAGGCGGGGGTGCGTCGGCGACGCTGAGGGGCCGTCCAGCTAGCTGCTCAGTCTCCAGCCAAGGCCGGACCATCGCCCGGCGTGCCGTGCCAGCGCATCACCGATGGCATCCGCATGCGCGACCACGTGCAACTCGCTCCGCGCCCGCGTGAGCCCCGTGTACACCAGCTCCCGCGTCAGCACGCGGTTGGCGCGTTCGGGCAGCACCAGCCACACCTCGTCGAACTCGCTGCCCTGGGCCTTGTGCACCGTCATCGCGAACGCGCTGTCGTGCGCAGGCAGCGCAGCTGGATGGAACGGTCGCGGGTTACGCGGGTCATCGCCGGGGAACCACGCCATCAACGTGCCGCTGCCGTCGCGCAGGCAGATGCCGATGTCGCCGTTGAACAGGCGGTGGCGGTAGCTGTTCTCGGTGACCAGCAGCAGGCGGCCGTGGAAGTAGCGGCTGGAGGCCGAAGCGGGGCCGGCGCCGCGGCGCATGCCGGCGAGCATGTCTTCGATCCGGGCATTCAGGCCGCGCGCACCCTGCGGGCCATCGCGCACGGCGGTGAGGATGCGAAGACGACCGGCGAGCGCGAGCGCGTCGGCAGGGTCGGTGGTGTTGGCCAGCGCGGTCCAGTGGGCGAGCAGGTGGTCATGCTGGGACTGCAGCGGTTCGGCGAGGGCTTCGTGGAAGTGGACTCCGACGAGCGTGCCGCCGCGCAGCAGTGACAGCGCGCTCGCGACGTCGCCGTCGCGGACGGCGGTGGCGAGTGGCGCGAGGTCGAGCGCCGCGCTCTGCCGATAGCCGCGGGTGAGGTGCACATGGCGCGCCGGGAAGTTGGCGTCGAGCCCGCCGGCTTCCGCTGCGCGCAGGATGCCGGCGAGCACGTCGCCTGCCTCCACCGAGGGCAGCTGGTCTGGATCGCCCAGAAGCACCAGGCGCGCGCCGTTGGGCACGGCTTCGACCAGCTTGGCCATCAGCGGCAGGTCGATCATCGAGGCTTCGTCCACCACCACCACGTCGAACGGCAGGGGGTTGTCGGCGTGGTGCCGGAAGCGCGGCGAGTCGGGGATGGTGCCGAGCAGGCGGTGCAGCGTGGTGCCGGTGGTGGGCAGCCGCGCGCACAGCGCTGGCTCGACGCCGAGCGCGGGCAGCGCCTGCACGGCGTTGCGCACGCTCTCGGCCATGCGCTCGGCGGCGCGGCCGGTAGGCGCGGCCAGGGCGATACGCGGCGGCGCGGCGCCGGCTTCCAGCGTCTGCGCGGCCAGCAGCACCAGCATGCGGGTGATGGTGGTGGTCTTGCCGGTGCCGGGGCCGCCGGTGACGAGCAACAGGCTGTGCCGGAGCGCGGCGGCGGCGGCGTGGGATTGCGGATCGTCGCTGGTGGCGGCCTCGGGGAAGAGCTGAGCGAAGAGCGGCGCGAGGCTCGCGGGGACGTGCGCGTCGTCGCCATCGCTTGCGGCTGCGCCTGTGCGCGGGACGGCGCGGCCGATGCGGCGCAGACCGTCGGCCAGGCGGCGCTCGTACTCGCGGTAGCGGCGCAGGTAGACGAGGCCGTGTTCGTACACGAGCGGGGCGTCGGCGGCGGATTCGGCATCGCCGGTGTCGGGGCGGGCGACCCAGCGCGAGGTTTCGAGCGCGGCGGTCCACGCGTCGGGCGTGGGCCAGTCGATGGCGGCGTCGACCAGGCGCTGCGGCTCCGCGGGGTCGAAGCCGGCGTGGCCGGAGGCGACCGCGAGCGAGGCCAGCGCCGCCGCCGCGAGCACGCTGTCTGGCGTTTCCGGATCCAGCCGGCGCAGGCTCTGCGCCAATGCGTGGTCGAGGGTGCGCAACGCGCCGACCTTGGCAAGTTGTTGCAGCAAGCCCAAGCGGCGCGTTTCGTGTGCCTGGTCCGGCGGCAGCGCATGGTGCACGTCTGGCGCGATCGCTTCCGCGTCGACGACCGTGTCGGCCTTTTCGGCCTTGTCGGCCTTGTCGACTGCGTCGCCAGCCTGGCTTTCAGGAAACAGCGGGAGCGTGCTCATGCCGCAACCTCCACGGAGTGGCCAGAAAACAGCGCGTCGAGTTCTTCGACCAGCTCCGGATCAAAGCGCCAAGCCTGCACGCCCTGCGCATCCGTGCGCGCGGCATCCAGGCCGCGGCAGAACACGTAACGCACGCCGCCGAAGTCGCGGGCGTAGTCGTACCTGTCATCCAGCCGGAAGTGCAGCCAGCGATGCAACGCCAGCGTGTAGATCAGCGCCTGCAGGTCGTACTCGCTGTGCGCCATCGCCTCATCCAGCTGCGCGGAGCCGTAGCCGGGCAGGCGGTTGGACTTGTAGTCGAGCACGTACCAGCGACCGTCGTGCACGTAGGTGAGGTCGATCAGGCCGGTCATCAGGCCTTCCAGCCGGCGGCGCGCGCCGAAGCCCTGGCGCGCGGTGAGCAAGCCGTGGCGGTGCAGCAGCGCGAGCAGCGCGTCGACGCGCGTGGGCGCGAGCGCGAACTGGAATTCGATCTCCGGGCGGCGCCGGTCCGCGGGTACGTCGGCCAGGCGCACGCCTTCGGGCAGGGCCACGGTGAGCGTGTGGCCGATGAGCGGGGTGAGCACACTGATGCCGTCGTCGATGTCTTCGGCCGGGTAGCCGCCGGCGCGCAGGCGTTCGGCGATCAGCGCGGTGTCGTCGGTCGTGGGCGCGGGCGCACCGGGCGTCCACGTGGACCAGCGCGCGAAGTCGGTGTGTTCCAGCACGTCATGCAGCACCACGCCGAAGCGGGTTCCGGCGAAGCGCGGGTCGAAGACGTGGGCCGCTGCGCCGGCGCTTGGCGGATGCAGGGCGTCTCGCGCGCCGATGCCTGCGTCCCCGGCGACGTCGTCGTGCGCGTCCGCGCCCGCGGCGGCGGCGTCGCGAATGCCCTCATCCGCAGGGACGGCGTCGCGAATGCCCCGGCCCGCATCAACGCGCGCGCTCGCGGACATCGTCACGTCCACGTCGGCATCGACCTCGCCCGAGGGCTCGTCCTGCCCACCCGCCGCCGGCTGCGTCGCACTGGCCGCCGTGTCCTCCTGCCCTTCGGCATTCGCCAGCTGGGTGAAGCTGTAAACCCACCAGTCGCTGGCGAGCGACCGCGCGGCGGTGCGTGCCGGCGGCACGACGTCGGCGGAGGCCGGCGGCAGCCACGGCAGCGAGGCCGGCGGCGCGTCGCTGTCGATCGCGACGACGTCGGGACCCAGTGCGTCCACCAGCGCCTCCGGCTTGGCCACCATGTGCTGCAGCGGCGACCTGTCGTGGTTGCACAACATCCCCGTCGCCAGCCACAGCGCATGGCGCGCGCGGGTCAGGCCGACGTAGAGCAGGCGCGCGTCCTCGGCGCGCTGGGCGAGCGTCCACGCATCCTTCGCCTCCTCCCAGCCCGACTGCGACGCCAGCAGCTTCCAGTGCAGCACGCGCCGGCCCTCGATGTTGACCACGGCGCGCTGGCCCGGATTGCGCGCATGCGCGCCGATGGCGGCGAAGGGCATGAACACCAGCGGGTATTCGAGGCCCTTGCTCTTGTGCAGGGTCACCACCTGCACGCGCTTCGCGTCCGACTCCAGGCGCAGCAGCTGGCTCTCGTCGTTGGCGTTGGCGTCGGCGATGGCGTTCGCCAGCCAGTCGACGAGGCCGTGCAGGCCGAGCGCGCGTGACTGCGCGTCCTGCAGCAGCTCGGCCAGCTGCAGATAGTTGGTGAGGCGCCGCTCGCCGTCGAGCAGGCCGAGCACGCGGCCGGCGTGTTCGGCGCCCAGCGCATTGACCAGGGCCAGCGGGCCGCCGCGCTGCAGGCGCTCGCGCCAGCCCAGGGCTTCGAGCTGCCAGTGGCGCAGCGCGTCGCCGTCCTGGTCCATCGCGGCGATGGCGGTCGCGTCCAGGCCGACCAGCACGGTCGACAGCGCCATGCGCAGGCGGCCGTCGTCGGCGCCGTGCAGCAGTGCGAGCAGCAGGGCGTGCAGGTCGCGCGCCTCGGGCGTGGCGAACAGGCTCTGCTTGCCGGCGGCCACCGCGGGGATGCCGGCCATCGCCAGCGCGTGGCGGATGCGCGTGGCCTCGCTGTGGGTGCGCACCAGAACGGCGATGTCGCCGGCCTGCACGGGGCGGCCCTCGATGCTCGCCCTGCCGGCGCGCGCATCGCACAGCACGCGGTGGATCGCGGCCACGCAGGCGGCGCTGGCGAGCTCGCGCGAGCGGCCGGCCCTATGCGGCTTCAGCTTGCCCTTGCTGTCGACGTCGTCCGGCAGCGGCGCGCGCCACAGGGTGAGTGCGGGTGCAGCAGCGCCATCGCGCAGGAAGTCCGCGTCGCTGCGCACGCCGCCGGGCAGCACTTCGCGGAAGCCGATGCGCGGGTCGATGAAGGGCGGCGGGATCGTCCTGGCCGGATCCGCCGACGCGTCGGCATCGGAGGTTGCCTGCGCCTGTGCGTACAGCGCCGACACCGCGCGCAGCACCGAGGGCCGCGAGCGGAAGTTCCGCGACAGCGGCGGCGCGTCGCGCGCCGTGTCGCGCGCGGCGAGGTAGGTCTCGACGTCGCCGCCGCGGAAGCCGTAGATCGCCTGCTTGGGATCGCCGATCACGAACAGTGCGGGCGACTGTCCGTGCAGCGTGGCGCTGGCGGCGCCGAAGACATGGTCGAAGATGCGCCACTGGCGGGCATCGGTGTCCTGGAACTCGTCGACCAAGGCGACGCTGTACTGGGCGCGCAGGCGTGCGACGAGTTCGCCGGCGCCGGGACCGTCGATGGCATCGGCCACGCGGTCGATCAGGTCGTCGTAGGTCTGCACGCGCTGCTGGCGCTTGGCGCGGGCAACGCGCTGGCGGGCGTCGTCGCGCAGGCGATGCAGCAGCTCGACCCGGCGCGCGTCCTGCCACTCGGCCATCGCGGCGAGTGCGTCGAGGTAGGCGGGCACGGCATCGCAGACGGGCGAGTCGGGCGTGCGGCCGGCGTGCTTGACGCTGGTGCGCTGCTGCAGGGTGTCGCGCGTGAGCTGCGGCAGCTTGGCGTGCTGGAAGGGCGTGCCGCGTTCGCCGGCGTGGCACCACTGCCGCAGCGAGTCGAACAGCTCGGCGATCCACGCGGCCTTGTAGCTGCCGCCGTGCAGCACCTTGCCTTCCACCGCCGAGACCAGCGACGCGCGGAAGTCGTCGCCATCCGCGCGGAAGGCCTCGGCCAATGCCTCGCCGGTCGCGTGCAGGCGCGGCGCGGGGTCGGCCGGCAGCTCGGACAGCATCGGGCGCAGCGTGTCCTCGCGCACCAGCAGCGGCAGGTCGCAGGCCAGCGACGGCGGGCCCTGCGGCCACAGCGCCAGGAGATCGTCGGCCGCCTCGCCGTCGCTGCCATGCGTGCGCCAGAGGTCGGCCGCGATGGCCTCGTACAGCGGCGCGTCGCTGGTCAGCAACTCCGGCGCATCGAAGGCCTGCCCCGCTTCCAGCGCGTGCTCGCGCAGCACGCGGGCGCAGAAGCCGTGGATGGTGAAGATGGCCGCGAGGTCGATGTCGTTGGCCGCCGCGTGCAGGCGGCGGCGCAGGGCGTCGGCGCTCTCCATGCCGCGCGCGAGGTGTGCGTCGAGCACGGCGTGGGTCAGCGTGGCGTCCGGCGCGGCATCGGCCGGCGGCGGCGTGCCGACCAGCTGCTCGGCCAGCAGCAGGCGCGCGCGGATGCGGCTGCGCAGCTCCTGGGTCGCGGCCTCGGTGAACGTCACCGCCAGCACGTGGCACACGCGCAGGCCGCGCTCGACGACCAGGCGCACCACCAGCGTGGCCAGGGTGAAGGTCTTGCCGGTGCCCGCCGAGGCCTCGATGGCGTGGACGCCGTCGAGCGCGAGTTCCAGGTACGGATCACCGGGCGACAAGGACGCAGCGCTAGTGTCCGGGGTCATTTCTTCCGCCTTGCTCATGTCGTTTCAGCGCCACTCATTCCGCCTCCTCCACGTCGAGCCCGGCGGCAATCGCGCGCAGCGCGGCGAGGTCGGTCCCGGCATAGAGCTCGCCCTTGGCCACGGCGCCGTAGATCCGCATCGCCAGGTCGACAAAGGCGACCTGCGTGGCCTCGTCGGCGAACGGATCGCGCCCGCGCAGCGCCAGCTGCAGCGCCTCGCCGGTGCTTTCGCCCCAGCTGAAGTCGCCGCCATGCCACTTCTTCGACGCGGCCTCCAGGCCCTTCCGCATGTCGCCGGCCTTGAAGAACTCCCAGCCGCTGTAGGGTGCGAACGGCAGCGGCTCGCGCAGGCCGCGGTCCTGCAGCGCGACCAGCATGCGCAGCAGCGCGCGCGCCTGCGCCGGATCCAGCGGCGCGCGCAGATGCGGGCCGGCGCCAAGCTCGCGGTCTTCGTGGAACTCGACCAGCGGCTTGGCCAGGCCCGCGGCGCTGGCCAGCAGCCAGTCCAGGCCGTTGCGGATCGCCGACTGGCCGGCGGGTGGATCGAAGCGCACGCGCACGATGCCGTGGTCGTAGACGTCGGCGAGGCGGCCCTGCAGGGTCACGCCATCAAGCGCCACCTCGAGGCGATGCGCGTCCGGCGTGGCATCGCCGCGCCAGCCGCCGAACGCCAGCGCGTAGGGATCGACCTGTCCGCGCATCTGCTCCAGCGCGCGCCGCCCCAGCGGACCCGACGGCAGCAGCCCGCGCGCGCGCAGCAGGGCGTGGGTGGTGGCGTCATCGTCGCCGCGCAGCACGGCGTCGAACACCGCCTTCTGCAGGACCTGACGCGCGAAGCCCCGGCCGGGTGCAAGCAGCGGCTCGACGTCCGCGTCGACGTCTTCGATGTCGGCCAGCCGCAGGCCGAGGCGCTGGCGGAGGAAGGCTTCGGCGGGCGCCTGGAGGAATCTGCGGAGCGCATCGAGCGCGAGCACGCTGTTGCCGCCCGCCCTGCTGTCGCTTGCCGCGCCACCTGAACTGTCAGCCTGCACAACGTTTACAGAGCCGCCTGTGCCGCCGGACGTGTCGCTGCCACCGCTCTCGCCTGCATCCATCGCAGGCAAGGCGACCCCATCAAACCACGCCGGCAACGCCACCCGCCGGGCGAACGGCTGCGCTGCCGCCGGCCACCACTGTGCGCTGTACGAGAAGCGTCTCGGTTCGTCGCCGCCACCGAACGCCGCCGACGCGAACGGCTGCAGCGGATGCCGCACCACCAGCGCCTCGGCCGCCTTCGCCTCGGGCGCGTGCTGCGCATCGGCGGCGGCCAGCAGGTCGGCCACCAGCACCGACGGCTCGCGCACGCTGCCGTCGCGCGGGTCGGCGCCCTGGTAGCTGACGTAGAACACGTCCTGCGCGGCGGCGAACAGCTGCAGGAACAGGAAGCGGTCGTCGTCGCGGGTCGAGCGGTCTCCGGGCAGGCGCCGTCCACCACCGGCCAGCTCCGAGGTGAGCCGGTCCAGGCCGCCGGCGGGATCGCGGCGCGGGAAGGCGCCGTCGTCCATGCCCAGCAGGCAGATCACGCGGAAGGGCAGCAGGCGCATCGGCACCATGCGCGCGATGCTGACGCCGCCGGTGAGCAGCGGTGCGCGGGTGTCGGCCTCGGACAGCGCGGCCGCGAAGTGCGCGCGCACGATCTCGGCTGGCACCGGCAGCTCGACGCCGGCGCGACGGGCGTCGGCGGCGAAGTCATCGACCAGCGTGCGCAGACGGTCGAGCGCGCGGCGCGTGGCGGGCGATGCAGGCGGCCGCGGCAGCAGCGCGTCGAGCAGGCCCAGCAGCCGCTCGCGCCAGCCGTCGGGCGTCAGCGCTTCATCCAGCACGCGGGCATGGCGGGCGAGCACGCGCAGCAGCCGCACCAGGGTGTCGAGCGCGTCGAGCGCGCTGCCTTCCAGCTCCGGCATCGGTGCGACGGTGCCGCCGTCGGCGCCGGTGATCGGCGCATCGCTGCCGGTGGCATGGCCCAGCAGCAGCCGGTCGAGGGCGAAGGCCCAGGTGTAGGCATCGTCTGGCGGCGCATCCAGGCGTGCGCGGTGCGCGGCATCCAGGCCCCAGCGCGCGCCGGCGGCGTGCAGCCTGGCGTGCAGGCGATCGAAGGCGGCCGCGTCCAGCGCAGCGGCTTCGGCCAGCGGCGGGCTGGCCAGCAGGTCCAGCGTCTCGACCAGGCCGAAGCGCGCCACCGGCAGCGCCAGCAGGCGCAGGAAGACATCGGCCAGCGGCTCGCCGGCCAGCGGGCTGGCATCGGCGACGGCATAGGGAATCGCCTGGTTGAAGCCGGCGTCCGCGCGGCCGCGGCCGCCGAACACGGCGTCCAGGTATGGCAGGTAGGGATCGATGTCCGGCGCCAGCACCGCGACGTCGCGCGGCTGCAGCGGCGGATCGAAGCGCGCGCCTTCGGGCGAGCCGGGCTCGAACAGCGCGCGCAGCTGGTCGTGCAGCACCTGCAGCTCGCGCAGGCGGGTGTGGCAGGCGTGCACCTGCAGGCTGGGATCATCACGGCGCAGCGCGGGCAGGCGCGTGCGCGGATCGTCCGCGGTCGGCGCCGGCGGCGGCGACGGCAGACGGTGGAACAGGTCCGACTGCAGCCGGCGCAGCAGGCTGCCCTGGAGCGCGCCGCCGCCTTCGCCGGGATCGGCGTCGCCGCGGAACTCGATGTCCGGGTGCACGACTTCGTAGTTGCCCAGCACCGCCATGAAATCGCGTCCGGCCGCGCCCCAGGCGCGCAGCAGCGGGTTCTCGCCGGCCGCCGCGTCCGGATCGCCGCCGCGCGCGCGCTGCAGGTCGCCCCAGTAGTCGCGGCTGGGCGAGGGCACGTACAGGTGCAGGGTGCCGACGCGCGCAACGCTTGCGATCACGCGCAGCACGTCGGGCGAGACGTTGAGGATGGCGAAGGCGAACAGGCGCTTCGGCAGTCCCATCGGCAGCGGCGCGCCCGGCGCCGCGAAGCCGCGCAGGTAGTCCTCGATGCGTCGCGCACGGTGCCCCGTGCCGCCGGCCACGCGCCGCCACAGCGCGGCCTGCGGATCACGCGGCGCCTCGCCGGCCTCCCATGCGAGCAGCCACTCGCGGCGCCAGGCCTTGTACTTCTCGAAGGCCTGCGCGAGTTCGCCGGCCAGCGACCAGCCCTTGAGCGGATCGGGCGCGGAGTCCAGGTACGCGCGCATCGGCTGCAGCGCGCGGTCGCGCAGCACCGCCGGATCCGACAGCGCCGCGTGGATGCGCCAGCGCAGCGCCGCGGCGTCGAGATCCTCGCCGCGGCCGGGCACGTTGGCATCCAGCGCGCGCTGCACGAACTCGCCCGGCGTCAGGAACTCCAGGTTGGCCGCCACGCCGTGCGCCTCGGCCAGGCTGGCCTGCAGCCAGCGGCGCATCGCCGGCTGCGGGATCAGCACGACATCGGGCTCCAGCAGGCCCTGTCCCGGCGCCGGCGTGCGCAACTCGGCGGCCAGCAGGCCGGCCAGCACGTCGAGCGCGTTCGAGTGATAGAGGCGGAAGTCGCCGGTCCCCTGGGTCATGCAGCCATGATGCCGCAGCCCCGTCGCAGCCGCTGATACCGCCCCTGCAGACGCGACCACTGCAGGAGCGGCTACAGCCGCGATCAGGCGTGTGGCACCCCTCTGTAGGAGCGGCTACAGCCGCGATCCGCGCTGGCGGCACCCCTGTAGGAGCGGCTACAGCCGCGATCCGCGCTGGCGATGATGATGGTCGCCTTGCCGCGACCGCGGGCCATCGCGGCTTTAGCCGCTCCTACAGGGGACATGCGCGATAATCATGGGGCGATCCGCTCCGCCCGCGTTCAGCCGTGACGCGAGATGCTTCCGCGGTTCTGTCCCCGCTACCGTCCAGGCCCATGCCCCACGCTGCGCAGCCCGCATCGCACGTCCCCGCCGTCCGCCTCTCCGGCGTGCGCCTGGATCGCGGTGCGCGCACGATCCTGTCGGGCATCGACCTGGAGGTGCCGCGCGGCAGCGTGACCGCGATCCTCGGCCCGTCCGGCAGCGGCAAGTCGACCCTGCTCGCGGCGCTGACCGGCGAGCTGGTCCCGGCCGCGGGACGCGTTGAAGTGTTTGGCCAGCCCGTGCCGCGCCGTCATCGCGAGCTGCTGGAGCTGCGCAAGAGCATCGGCGTGCTGCTGCAGGGCAATGGCCTGCTGACCGACCTCAGCGCCGGCGAGAACGTGGCCCTGCCGCTGCGCGCGCACACCCGGCTTCCGCTGCCGGTGATCGAGCAGCTGGTGTTGATGAAGCTGCACGCCGTTGGCCTGCGCACCGCCGTCGACCTGTACCCGCGCGAGCTGTCGGGCGGCATGGCGCGCCGCGTGGCGCTGGCGCGCGCGATCGCGCTCGACCCGCCGCTGATGCTCTATGACGAGCCGCTCACCGGCCTCGACCCGATCGCGTCGGGCGTGATCATGTCGCTGATCGCGCGCCTCAACGCCACCCTGGGCATGACCAGCATCATCGTCAGCCACCACGTGCGCGAGACCCTGCCGATCGCCGACCAGGTGCTGGTGACCGCCAACCGCGGCATCGTCTTCGCCGGCACGCCGGCCGAGCTCGAAGCCAGCGACGACCCGCTGCTGCGCCAGTTCCTGCGCGGCGAACCCGACGGTCCGATCGCCTTCGACCCGGCCTCGGCCCAGCCCAGCGCGCGCGATGCGCTGGCGCGTGCCGAAGCCGCCGAGCCTGCGCGCGTTGTGGCGCCCGCAGCCGGCGCCACCGTTGGGACCCCGGGCGTGGCGCACGCCGCAACTGGCGCCACCCCTGCGCCGCATCCCGACGCCGAGGCCCGCTGATGCCCTTCATCTCCAGCACCCGTTCGCTTGGCCGCGCCGGACTGTTCTCGCTGTCGGTGTTCAGGGCCTCGAAGCCGACGCCCGACTTCTTCGCCGAGCTGCTGCGCGAGATCTACAAGATCGGCGCACGTTCGCTGCCGATCATTGCCGTGGGCGGTGCCTTCGTCGGCCTGTCGCTGACCCTGCTCGGCTATCGCGCGCTGGAGACCTACGGCGCCGCCAACCAGGTCAGCGTGCTGATCGGGCTGGGCCTGTACCGCGAGCTGGCGCCGGTGCTGACCGCGCTGCTGTTCATCGGCCGCGCTGGGTCCTCGATCGCCGCCGAGCTGGCGCTGATGCGCGCCACCGACCAGATCCAGGCCCTGGGCCTGATGGCGATCGACCCGGTGGCCAAGGCCGTGGCGCCGCGCTTCTGGGCAGCGGTGATCTGCGTGCCGCTGCTGACCGCGTTCTTCGTCAGCCTGGCGCTCTCGGCCAGCTGGTTCGAGGCCGTGCAGATCCTGGGCGTGGAGAACGGCACCTTCTGGCAGACCATGCGCGACGTGGTCGATTTCCACGACGACTTCCTGGTCGCCTTCCTGAAGTCGGCGATCTTCGGCGGCACCGCGGCCCTGGTCGCGGCCTACGTCGGCTTCCACGCCGAACCGACCATCGAAGGCACCTCGGTCGCCACCACCCGCGCGGTCGTCAACGCCTCCCTGCTGGTCCTGATGTTCAACTTCGTCCTGTCCGCGCTGCTGTTCCGGTGATGGACGGGAGAGCATTTTTGCCACGGATTTACGCGGATGCACACGGATTCACGCGGATAGGTCCAAAGCGTTCCTATTGAAAAGCTCTATCCGTGTAGATCCGCTCTTATCCGCGTAAATCCGTGGCAAAAAAGCTCTTGCCCTTCGTGCCCCCCGAGGTCCCCATGAACACATCCCGTGGTCCCAGACTCGAATTCGCCGTCGGAGCGTTCCTGCTGCTGGCGCTCGCCTCCGTGCTGGTGCTGGCGGTGGCCTCGACCAATGGCAAGTTCGGCTTCGCCCGCGACAGCTACGAGTTGACCGCGCGCTTCACCAACCTCGGCCAGCTGCGTCCCAACGCGCCGGTGAAGGTCGGCGGCGTGACGATCGGCAGCGTGTCGGCGATCGACCTTGATCCGGTCAAGTTCGACACCATCGTGACCCTGGCGATCGACAGCCGCTTCAACGAGATCCCGATCGACACCTCGGCGCAGATCCTCACCGGCGGACTGCTTGGCGAAAGCTATGTTGGCCTGCAGCCGGGCGGCGACCTCGAGGTGTTCCAGCCCGGCGAGGAACTGGTCTACACCCAGCCCGCCGTCGACCTGATGCAGATGGTCGGCAAGTACATGTTCAGCGGCGGTGGCGAGGATGGCCCCGCAGACCCCGCAACCGATACCCCGCCCCCCACGGAGCCCACCCCATGACGTTTCGTCCCCTGATTCCCCTCGTGCTGGCCTCGGCGGTGCTTGCCGCGCTGCCGCTGTCCGCGCACGCCCAGGCCGGGCCCGCCGCCGCGGCCAAGCCCGCCACCGCCGCCGCCACCACGCAGGGCTCGCCGAGCAAGCTCGTGCTCGACAACAGCCAGCGCATCCTCACCACGCTGGAATCGCGCCGCGCCGAGTTCACCGCCGACCGCGGCAAGCTGCAGGCCTTCATCGCCGGCGAGTTCGACCAGATGTTCGACCGCGAGTACTCGGCCCGCCAGGTGCTCGGGCGCCACGGCCGCGGCGCCGACGATGCCGAGGTCAAGGTGTTCGCCGATGCGCTCGCCGACAGCCTGATGCGCCGCTACGGCAGCTCGCTGCTCGACTTCAACACCCGCCTGCGGGTGCGCGTGAAGGCGGAAACCCCGCTGCCGCGCGGCCTCGGCGTCAAGGTGTCCAGCGAGATGCTGCGCCAGGGCGGCGAGCCGATCCCGGTCGACTACCTGATGCGGCAGACCGCCGACGGCTGGCGCGTGTTCGACGTGATGGTCGAGGGTGTCTCGTTCGTGCAGACCTTCCGCCAGCAGTTCGACACGCCGCTGTCGCGCAAGCCGATCCGCGACGTCGCCGCCGACCTGCGCGCCGGGCGGATCCAGGCCGATGCCGGCACCTGACGCCGCCATAAGCCGGGACGGCGACGCGCTGCGCGTCAGCGGCGCCGCCACCGGCGACACCGTTCCCGCGCTGTGGCGCAGCGCACGCCCGCAGTGCGCGGGCGCGCGCCGCATCGACATCGCCGGCGTGACCCGACTGGACAGCGCCGGCCTGGCGCTGCTGTCGGCACTCGCCGACGCCGCCGGCAGCGCGGGCATCGAGGTCGTCGGCACCCCCCCCGGCCTCGCCGACCTGCGCGCCGCCTACCGCCTGGACGCGGCGCTGGGCTTCGGCGCCTGACATGGACGCACACCACATGCACAGCCCGTCATCCACTCCGCGGCGGCTGGCCGTATTCGCCCTGGGCGTCGCCCTGCTGGCCGGCTGCGCGGGCACGGCGCCGCGCGCGCCCGCACCGTCGGGCGCGATGCCGGTTGCAGCCACCGAAGCGCCGGCGCCAACGGCCGGCGACGCTGCGGGCCATGGCCAGGATGCAGCGACGTCCGCAGCCGTGGACGTTCCGCCCGACGCGGCCACGAACCAGACCGGCGACGGTGCGCTTGCCGTTGAAGAAGACCCGGGCGGCGCGCCGATGGCCGCCGATGGCTCCGGAGCGCCGGCCGCCCAGGGCCCCGTGTCGGCCGCCACCCAGGCCGAGCTCGACTTCGCCGCCATCTACGGCGGCGACGTCTACGACCCCATCGCCGATCCGACCCTGCCTGAACCGGCGACGGTCGGCTCTCCCGGGCATGACCCCTGGGAGAACTGGAACCGCCGCGTCCACGGCTTCAACATGGCGATCGACCGCGCCGTCGCCGAGCCGCTGGCGCGCGCCTACGTGAAGGTGGTGCCGCGCCCGCTGCGCCTGGGCGTGGGCAACTTCTTCTCCAACCTCGGCCAGCCGGTCAGCGCGCTGAACGCGCTGCTGCAGGGCAAGCCGAAGCAGGCCGGGCAGTCGCTGGGCCGGTTCGTGGTCAACGCCACCATCGGCATGGCCGGCCTGTTCGATCCCGCCACCCACCTGAAGATCCCCAACCGCAGCGAGGACTTCGGCCAGACCCTGGGCGTGTGGGGCTGGGAGCAGTCGCGCTTCGTCGAGCTGCCCCTGTTCGGGCCGCGCACGGTGCGCGATGTCTTCGGCCTGGTGGGCGACGGCCAGGTCTCGCCCACCCGGCAGATCAACGACGACACGGTGCGCATCGGCCTGCAGGGCCTGCAGCTGGTCGACCTGCGCACCCAGCTGTTCGCGGTCGACCGCCTGCGCGAAGGCGCCGCCGACGAATACGCCCTGGTGCGCGACGCCTGGATGCAGCGCCGCAACTACCAGATCCACGGCGACCGCATCCGCCGCGACCAGCAGCAGGACCTGCCCGACTACCTGCTCGACGACGAGACCAACCCCACCGTCCCCGTCGACGTGATGCCGATCATCCCGGGCTCCAGCCCGCCCTGATTCCTGTTGGATCGGCCGCAGCCGCGACGCGGCCTGGCGATCGCGCCCCCCGCCCGCGATCCCACTCTGTAGGAGCGGCTACAGCCGCGATCACCGCCACCGCAAGGTCCTATCGCGGCTGTAGCCGCTCCTACAGGGGCGATTGCGGGTTGCACCGCCAGGCCGAATCGCGGCTGTAGCCGCTCCTACAGGGGTTCGTCGGTGCTTTCGGCTTCGGCGGGCTCGTCGAAGCCGTCCCCGGTCGCGGTCAGCGCCAGCCCGGCGGCATCCGGCTTCAGCTCCTCGCGCAGCGCCTTCTTGCCGCGCACGCCCAGTTCGGTCAGCCGGCGCGCGCGTGCCAGCACGCTGCGGTTGGACTCGTCCAGCCGGCGCTTGGCGTTGCCGTACGACTTCTGCACCGCGTCCAGCCGCGTGCCCACCTGTTCGAAGTCCTCCAGGAAGCCCTGCAGCGCGTCCAGCAGCAGCCCGCCGGTCTCGCCGATCTGCAGCGCCTGGCGGTGGATGCGGTCGCGCGTCCACAGCCGGTCGACCACGCGCAGCAGCGCCATCAGCGTGTTCGGCGAGGCGAACACCACCTTGTTCTCGAAGGCGAAGGTCTGCAGCGTCGGGTCCGAGCCCAGCGCCGCCGACAGCGCGCCCTCGATCGGCACGAAGGCGATGGTCACGTCGAGCGCGTCGGGACCGATCGCCGCCGGATAGGAACGGTCTGCGAGGTCCTTCACGTGGCGCCGCAGCCCGTCGCAATGGCGGCGCAGCGCGACCGCATGCAGCTCGGGCTCGTCGCTCGCGTTCATGGCCTCCTGCCAGGCCACCAGGTTGACCTTGCTGTCGACCACCACGCTGCGCTCGTCGGGCAGGAACACCACCACGTCCGGTCGCAGCGCGCGGCCTTCGTCGTCGCGCGCGGCGGCCTGGCGTTCGAAGTGCACGCCCTCCTCCAGCCCGCTGCCGCGCAGCACGCTTTCCAGGATCAGTTCGCCCCAGTCGCCGCGCACCTTGCTGCTGCCCTTCAGCGCGCGGGTCAGTGCCGCGGTGTGGCCGGCCATGTCCTGGTTGAGGGTCTTGAGCTCGGTCACCGCGCCGAACAGCGCCGAGCGCTCCCTGGCCTCGTCGCTGTAGAGCGTGTCGATGCGGGTGCGGAACTCGCCCAGCCGGTCCTGGAATGGCTTGAGCAGGCCCTCGATGTCGGTGCGGCCCTGCGCACTGGCCGCGCGCACGCTGGCTTCGAACTGCTTGCCGCGTTCGTCGAAGACCCTGCCGGCCAGCGCCGCGAAATCCGACGACAGGCGTGACCGCGCCTCGTCGATGAAGGCCTGCATCTCGGCGCGCGCGCGGTGCGAATGCTCGAGATTGGCGGTGAGTTCGGCGCAGCTGCGCTCGGAGCGCTGATAGTGCTCGCGCAGTTCGCCGCAGGTGCTTTCGGACGCTTCGGCGCGGCGCAGCGCCGAGGCCAGCGCTTCGCTGCGTTCGGCCAGGCTGCGTTCGGCCAGTCCCGCCTGCGCGCGTGCGGCTTCCAGTTCGCCGCGGATGTCGGCCAGCGCCGCGGCGTCGCGCTCATGGCGGCCGCGTGCGGCCTCGAGCTCGGCGGTGACCGCACCCAGCTGGCCCTGCAGCCGCCCGGCGGCCTCCACCGCACCGCGATTGGCCTCGCGCTCGGCGCGCAGCTCGGCGGCCAGCGGGTTGCGGCGCAGCTGCACCAGCAGCATGACGATGGCGGCGATCGCCACGGCCAGGACCAGCATCAACACCAGTTCGACGTTCATGCGGCCAGTGTAAGCCGCGGCGATCGCAGCCTCTGCGACCGCTGGAAAAAGACACGTGCCCGCCGACTGTCACCCGGCCGGCAGGCACGCGGGCGCGATCAGAAATCCCATCGCGCCGAAAGCGTCACCGGCACCGAGAAGCGGCTGCCCGTGTCGTTGATGGTGGCCAGGCCCAGGCCACCGATCGCGCTGTCGTCGTCCTTCAGGTCAGCGGTGTAGCGCACGCCGCTGGCCAGGGTCATGCTGAAGGTCTCGCCGATCGGCACGATCACGCCCACGTCCAGGCCGCCGCTTGCCACCCAGCCCGAGTCGTAGAACGGCGCGTCGGGGATGATGATGCCGGCGTCGGGGATCTCGAACGTGGCGCGGATCTCGTCGACGCGGGTCGCACCGACCCGCGCACCCACGAAGGGACGCGCCGTGCCGGGGGTGCCGAAGTACAGGCGGTAGCCGACCTCGGCCGACAGCGCGGAATAGTCCTCGAACGTGCCGTAGACCGGCAGCTCGACGTCGAGTGCCGGCACGTAGGCGCCGCCCACCTGCACCATGCCGTCATCGGCCTCGGTGCGCCGGACCTGGCCGAAGAATTCGGTGCGATCGCTGGGGGCGTAGGCGAACTCGATGCCGACGGTGCCGGCCGTGTCGTAGATGCGGTCGTGCCCGCGCGCGCCGATGCGCAGTTCGGCGTCGACGCCGGCCAGGTCGGGATTGAGCGGGCCGAGGTCGGGCACGTTGGCGATGGCGCCATCGTGGACGTCGCCATTCACGGGCACGTCGACGCCGCCCACGAGGGACATCGACCAGCGGCCGGCCTCGGGACCCGCGGCGTGCGCGGAGGTGGCAACGAGGGCGGTGAGAGGAAGGATCAGCCAGGTACGCATGGGAGGCTCCGGAGCGGTGACAAGGGAGGGATGTCCGCGTCCCGTGCCACGGATCCGTGGCCTGACGCGGCACGCCTCACGCTAGGGAGTGACCGGTTAGCCCCTGATCAACCTTTAGCCTGTACAAACCCTGTGCAAACCGCGAGCCGCAGCCCCTGTAGGAGCGGCTACAGCCGCGATTGGAGGCATCCGGCAGACCCGATCGCGGCTGTAGCCGCTCCTACAGACGCGGGAGAGCCGGGAAACCCCGGAAGCCTGAAACCGTCGGGAACTGCCGCGTCAGTCCAGCACCCGGCAGAACACCGCCTTCAGGTAGCGCGATTCCTGCGCATGCGCCATGAACGGATGGTCCGGCCCCGCACCCGACACCTTCAGCACCTGCACCGTGCGGTTGGAGAAGAACGCCGCGCGCCGCAGCATGTCGAGGAACTGGTCCTCGGCCACAAGCCCGGTGCACGAGAACGTTGCCAGCAGCCCGCCCGGCTTCACCACCGACAGGGCCAGCTTGTTCATGTCCAGGTACTTCTTCAGCGCCGGGATCACCTGCTCGCGGTCGCGGGTCATCTTGGCCGGGTCCAGGATCACCACGTCGTACTGCTCGCCGGCGTTCGACGCGTCGCGCAGCCACGGGAAGATGTCGGCCTGCACGAAGCGCGGGCGCACGCCGTTGAGCTTGGCGTTGCCCTTGGCGAGTTCGATCACGTCGGCGTCGATGTCCACGCCCACCACGTCCGCCGCGCCGCGCACCGCCGAATACACCGCGAAGCCGCCGGTGTTGCAGCACAGGTCGAGCACGCGCTTGCCC
Organism: Luteimonas sp. MC1750; assembly: GCF_016615955.1. Lineage (NCBI taxonomy): Bacteria > Pseudomonadati > Pseudomonadota > Gammaproteobacteria > Lysobacterales > Lysobacteraceae > Luteimonas > Luteimonas sp. MC1750. Next base: position 70,224 of record NZ_CP067113.1, on the reverse strand, counting down.
GCCACCTGGCGGCTCAGCCACTCGCGGTTTTCGCGCTGGTCGGCGAAGAAGCCGGTCTTGTGCGCGCCCGCCGGATCGGCACGGAAGCGGATGCCGTGCTCGGTGATGATCGCGGGCTCGGTGCCGGGCGTGCCGTGGAAGTCGAAGCTTTCCTGCTTCTGCACGTGCTCGTCGGCGAAGGCGTGGAAGCGGCAGCCCGGGAACTGCTCGCGCAGCGCCTCCATGATCCACTCGCGGTGGCGGAACATGCCGGCGCTGAAGTATTCCAGCACCAGCAGGTCGGCGTAGCGGTCGACCACCAGGCCGCTCAGGCCGTCGCCCTCGCTGTGCACCACGCGCCAGGCGTCGCTCACATCGTCCAGGCGCAGCACGTCGCGGCGCAGCGCCACGGCGTCGGCGATCTTGCGCGAGAACCAGCCCGCGTCGACCGGCACGTTCGGATCGGTCTCGAGGATGCGCACCGCGATCCGCGAGTGGCCGTTGTAGAAGCCGCGGCCGATCCACTCGCCGTCGATGCCGGCCACGTCGACGATGGTCCCGGGCTTCGGCCGCGGGTTCGGCTTCTCGACCAGCTTCTGGAAAATCCACGGATGGCTGGACCGCCAGGCATTGCGCAGGCGGACGACGGGGAGGGCTTCGTTCATGGCGGCGATTCTACCGGGTCGCGCGTGGGCGCCTGCCGCCGTGCCCGGCGTCAGCCGAGTGAAAGCGCGGCGTGCCGCGGCCGCCACCCTTGCGTTGCCGGCATCCGCCGCCATGCTTCGACCATGCACCTGCCCGTCCACGACCATCCGCCCGATTCCGCCGCCCAGCGCGCGGCCGACTGGCGGCGGTTCCGTCGTGCGGTCGGCGCGTCGGCCCTGTTCGTCGCCCTGCTTGCGGTGGTGTATGCCGCCCAGTCCGGCTTCGACGCGCGCCTGTTCGCGGTCTCCCCCGGCAGCGCGCGCGGGCTGTTCGGCATCCTCACCGCGCCGCTGCTGCACGGCTCGCTCGACCACATCGTCGCCAACGGCGCGGCGGTGCTGTTCCTCGGCACCCTCGCCGGCTGGGTGTATCCCAGGGCCTCGCTGCGCGGGCTGCCGCTGATGTGGCTGGGTTCGGGCCTGGGCGCCTGGGCGCTCGGCGCGCCGGGGTCGTGGCACCTGGGTGCCAGCGGCGTGACCCACGGGCTGATGTTCCTGGTGTTCGCCCTGGCCGTGCTGCGCCGCGACCGCGCCGCCATCGCCGCGACCATGATCGGCTTCCTGTTCTACGGCGGCATGCTGCTGACCGTGCTGCCGCGGGAACCCGGCGTGTCCTGGCAGTCGCACCTGGGCGGCGCGCTGGGCGGGATCGTCGCGGCCTGGCTGTTCCGCCGGCTGGACCCGGCGCCGCCGCGCAAGCGCTACAGCTGGGAGCTCGAGGACGAGCAGGCGGCCGCCGACGCCGCGCGTGCCGCCGCCGAGCGCGCGCAGTTCGAACCGGCCTTGCCGGATGACGTGCCGGTGCTGTGGCAGCGGCCCGAGCCCACGGATGACGAACGCGGCAAGGTCCTGCCGTTCCCCCCGCGCGATCGGTCCTGACGGGATCGGCCCTGACGGCATCGGCCACGGCCTCGCCGGGTAGACTCCGGCGATGCGCCTGCCCACCGCCGTCCTGCTGCTCGCCGTCGCCCTGCCCTGGGCCCCCGCCACCGGACGCGACGCCATGACCGAAGCCGACGCCCGCCTGCAGCGCTACACCGGCGAAGTGCCGGGCGCGGCCCTGCTGGTGCTGCGCGACGGCGAGCCGGTCCTGCGCCGCAGCGTCGGACTCGCCGACGTCGATGCCGGCACGCCGGTGACCCCGGCCACGAGCTTCCGCCTGGCCTCGGTCAGCAAGCAGTTCACCGCCGCCGCCGTGCTGCTGCTGGCCGAGGACGGCCGCCTGCGCCCGGACGATCCCGTGCGCCGCTGGCTGCCGGGGCTGCCGGCCAGCGCCGATGGCGTCACCCTGCACCACCTGCTCAGCCACACCTCGGGCCTGCACGACTACGAAGACCTGATGGCCGCCGATTTCCAGGGCCAGGTGCGCGACGCCGGCGTGGTCGACCTGCTGGCCAGCGGCGGCGAACCCTACTTCGCCCCGGGCAGCGCCTACCGCTACAGCAACTCCGCCTACGCCCTCCTCGCGCTGGTGGTCGAACAGGCCTCCGGCAAGCCCTACCAGGACGTGCTGCGCGAACGGATCTTCGTTCCGCTGGGCATGACGCACAGCGTCGCCTTCGTCGATGGCCTCAACACCGTCGACGCCCGCGCCTACGGCCACAGCGCCGACGGCCACGGCTGGCGCCGTACCGACCAGTCCACCACCAGCGCCGTGCTCGGCGACGGCGGCATCTATTCCTCCATCGACGACCTGGCCAGGTGGGATGCCGCGCTCGCCGACGACCGCCTGCTCTCCGAAGCCTCGCGCGCGCTGGCCTTCTCGCCGCAGACCACCACGCCCACCGGCGAGGCCGACGTCGCCGCCTACGGCTACGGCTGGCGCCTCGACGGCCGGGGCCTGCTGTGGCACTCCGGCGAAACCATCGGCTTTCGCAACGTGATCCTGCGCTGGCCCGCACAGCGCCTCACCGTGGTCATGCTGACCAACCGCAATGCGCCCGAACCCTATGCCGACGCCCGCGCGATCGGCGAGGCGTTCCTGCGCGAGGCCACCGCACGCTAGGCTTGTGGCCTTCACCGCCGCCGGACCCGCCATGCCCGTCGCCCCACGCCGTCGTAAGACGCGCGCCCTCGCGCTCGCCACCGCCGCCACGCTCGCCCTGCTTCCCGGCCTGTCGGCCTGCAAGCGCGGCGCCGATCCGGACGCCGCGGCGGCATCCAGCGCCACCGAAATACCGCAGGACCCCGCCGCCGCGCGCATCGAGGCCGACGTCCGCGCGCTGGCCGACGACCGAATGCAGGGCCGCGAAACCGGCACGCCGGGCCATGACCTGGCCGCCGACCACGTCGCCGCGCGCTTCGCCGAGGCCGGCCTCGCCCCCGGCGGCGACGACGGCGGCTGGTTCCAGCGCGTGCCGCTGCTGCGCGCCACCCTGGTGCCGGAGGGCGCCAAGCTGCAGGTGCAGCTCGAGGGCGCCGCCGTCGCGCTGGCCTTCCAGGACCAGTTCCTGCCGATGGCCAACTTCAACGCCGCCGATGCCGCGGTCAACGCGCCGGCGGTCTTCGTCGGCCAGGCGATCCATGCGCCGGGCCTCGACCATGACGATTTCGCCGGCCTCGACCTGCGCGGCAAGGTGGCGGTGATGTTCGGCGGCGCACCCGAGCGCTTCGACGACACCCGGCGCGCCTTCCATGCCGCGCTGGACGAGAAGCTGCGCAGCGTCGCCGAGCGCGGCGCGGTGGGCGCCGTGCTGGTCGGCACCGCCGCCGACGAAGTGCGCACGCCCTGGGCGCGCAGCGCGGAGGCCTGGGACCGGCCGGCGATGCGCCTGCGCGATGCCGACGGCCGTGGCCTGGACACGTTTCCCGCGCTGAAGGTCGTCGCCCGCGTCAGCGCCGCGGCCGCCGACACCCTGTTCGCCGGCGGCGAGCGCAGCGCGGCCCAGCTGGCCGAGCGCGCGCGCTCCGGTGAAGCCGGCGGCTTCGCGCTGCCGGTGCAGCTCTCGCTGGCCGTACGCACGCGGGTCGAGCCGCTGGAGTCGCGCAACGTCGTCGGCGTGCTGCGCGGCCGCGACCCCACGCTGGCCGACGAATACGTCGTGCACACCGCGCACCTCGACCACGTCGGCACCGGCATCGCGGTCGATGGCGACGCGATCTACAACGGCGCGCTCGACAACGCCCTGGGCGTCGCGATCATGGCCGAGGCCGCGCGCGCGCTGGCCGCCGCCAGCCAAGCGCCGCGCCGCTCGCAGGTCTTCGTCGCCGTCACCGCCGAAGAGCAGGGCCTGCTCGGCTCGCGCTGGTTCGCCCGCAACCCCGCCGCCGGCGGCACCCTGGTGGCCAACATCAACCTCGACATGCCGGTGCTGACCGCGCCCAGCCGCGACGTGGTGCCGATCGGCGTCGAGCACTCGTCGCTGAAGGCCGTGGTCGAGGACGCCGCGCGCGACGTGGGCGTGCGCGTCTCGCCGGACCCGTTCCCAGAGGAGGCGGTGTTCGTGCGCAGCGACCAGTTCTCCTTCGTGCGCGAAGGCATTCCCGCCGTCTACCTCGACGGCGGCATCGAGCCGGCCGACCCCGAGCGCGACCCCAAGGTCTCCGCCACCTGGTTCATGCGCAACTGCTACCACCGCCCCTGCGACCAGGCCGACCTGCCGATCCACTACGGCGACGCCGCGCGCCTGGCGCGGCTGTCGGCAAGGATCGCCCAGGGCATCGGCGAGGCGGATGCGCGGCCGGTGTGGAACGAGGGTGACTTCTTCGGCGAGCGCTTTGGTGGCGGCTCAGGTGCCGGTGCTGGTGCCGGTACTGGTACTGGTACGGGTACGAATTAGGGTTCGGGATCGGGTTCGGCAAAGGGCCAAGCGCCGGGCACGTGCGCGGCGCGCCAGCCCGCCGCGTGGGCTCCGCGCATCGCTCAGCCCTGGCGTGCGCCGAGCATGATCACCGCCATCCCCAGCAGGCACAGGCCAACGCCGATCCAGTCGGTCAGCGAGGGTCGCACCGCGTCGACGGCCCACAGCCACATCAGCGCCACCGTGACGTAGACCCCGCCGTAGGCCGCATAGACGCGCCCGGCCGCCTGTGGATGCAGGGTCAGCAGCCATACGAACACGGCCAGGCTGAGCGCCGCCGGCAGCAGCAGCCACGCCGAGCGGCCCTGCTTCAGCCACAGCCACGGCAGGTAGCAGCCGATGATCTCCGCCAGCGCCGTGGCGACGAAGAGCGCAAGGATCCTGGGCAGTTCCATCGCTGCGCGCCCCGGTCAGGCGCCCTGGCCAAAGACGTAGACAGCCACTCCCGACGCCACGCCGGCCGCGACTCCCCTGGGTCCTTGCATGGTCCTCTCCTGGTGCTGCCCGTGGGCGGGGCCGGCCGCGTTCCATCGTACGGCCCGCCTGATGACGTGTCAGCGGCGCCGCGAGAGTGCCGCGCCGGCGACGAGACCGACGGCCACCCCGGCCGCGAGGCCAGCTGGCAGGTTGCCGAAGACAATCCCCAGTGCGCTGCCGAGTCCGGCGCCTGCGGCCAGGCCGATGCCGACCATCCATGCGTTCGAGCGCGGTGCACTGCGGGTCATGGCGTTCTCGCAAAATCGTCCGGGGTCAGTGCAGGACGCCCGGGCCGGAGAACTGTGACCCTTCGGTGCGGCAATCCCGTACACGCGACGGCGGCCGATCCCGCAGGTCGCGGGGCGCCGCGTCAGCCGCGCTTGCCAGGCCCGGACACGTCGACACCCGCCGCCGCAAGCTGCGCGCGAGCCTCGGGATCGGCTTCGAGCACGCGGCGCAGCGTGTGGAAGACATACACGCGGCACAGGCCTGGCCAGGCGACCAGCAGGTAGAGCGCTCCCGCCACCAGCCAGTCCGGGCGCGCCACCGGCTTCCAGCCGCCCAGGTGTCCCGCGGCGGTGTAGCCCAGCACGGCGAGCAGCACCCAGCGGAACCACGCCCAGAAGCGCGTGCCCCACAGGACATTCCTGAAGTGGCGGATCTCATCCTCGGTCAGCGTCATGCCCTGCCTCCTTGCGTGGTGCACCCATGAAGCCTCAGCCCCACAGGCCGAAGATCACGCCGAACAGTGCGGCGAGCAGGACGATCCAGACGTTCACGGCGGTTCCCCTTGAGCATCGGCGGGGCGGGCCGCCCGATTGGCAGAAGAGTAGCAACGAGCGGCGTTTTCGAGGGCGGTGCTTACCCGGCCAGGAAGAACTCGACCTTCCCGCAGCCAGGACATGCGTATGTGTCGAATCCCTCGCGGTTGGTGAAGAGCTTGCCAACGTCAAGCAGCAGACCGGGCAACAGGCTTCCCTCATGCAGCTTCATGCGGCGAACGAAGCTCAACCCGGTTCCACAGCGCAGGCACGCCAGGGTTCGCTGTGTTTCCCCTGGCGCCAGGGCGTCGGGAACGAACTCCGCGGCCGGCGGGCTGCCATCGACGCCGGTGCCACACTTCCAGCAGATCGTGTAGCCGTTCTCCACGGCTTCGCCGCAGGTCTTGCATGTTTCCCGGCCCATATACGCTCCATTGCAACCCGGCACCTGGCGTCAGGACGCATCGTCAACGCGGATGCGCCCGATCAGGCCATGGGCCGAAAGCGTCTCCTCGCCCAGGCTCCCATCGCCCAGAGCAAAGTAGAGCATGCACCGGCCAGGACCGTCACGCTGAGTACCAGCCATACCAGCCCGCGGCCACCGCTGAAATTGAGCTGCGGGTTGCCTGCCAGGACCACCGAGACGGGAAGCCAGAGCATGGCCGCGACCAGCGAGACCAGCGAGGCGGCGCGAAGCGTGGAACGCGGCAGGCTCAGCAGGCATGCAGCGCCCGCAAGTGCACACAGACCTGAAGCGACCAGCCCGTTGCCGAGCGGCAAACCACCCGGCAAAGGTGCCTCGAGCCAGGCTGCGCCGCGAATCAGGGACAGCGCGGCGAAGACGGCGAACGCCACCAGCGCCGAAGCGACCGCCGCGGACCCTCTCATGCCCGCGGCGATACTTTCTGCCGCCGCGCGATCGCCACGGTGCTCACTGCAGCGACGGCCGGAAGACCGAGACGTGCGTGTCCTTGAACGCAGCTACACATGCTTGATCCACTCCCGGACGACTGCAACCAGCGGCTCACGCTTCACCACAAGGTCCTCCCGACCGGCGAACCTGACCGATGCACGGTCTGGTCCAAGCCACTTGAGGATCCCATGGGGATCAGGGATCCAGCCCGGCGGCAACGCCCGCTTGGACCTGGCTCCCAGATGGAGAATGAGCTGCACCGAGTCCTTGGCCCTCAGAGGCATCGTGGCGAAGTGCTCTGACGTCCTGAAGCTCGGTGCGTTCCATTTGTTCTCCTCGGAGATCCCCGGGTCCGCGCCGAGGAGGATGTGCCTGAGCGCGACAATCTCCTGCTTGAGCGGATGATCCAGTGCCGCAATGAAGGCCTGTACCGTAAGCAATGATCCGGCGCCCTTCCCAAGCATTTCCGCACCTCGTCCCATGCCGCCTGACGCCAGACTACGCCGCGCCGCGAAGCGGTGTGGGCTCGACTGGACGGCCACGCTGCGGCCCCTCAGGAAGGTGGTCCGCGGCCAGCAACCTGAACTGCTTTTGCTGCTCGAGTGAGAGCACGCGGAACGGTATCGGCATGGCGCCGCTTTCGAGCTCGACAAGAAATCCCGGGCTGTAAATGTGGACTGCCTTCACCCTGGCCCAGGCAACAGAGCCCGGGCCACGCCTGGTGCGCCTGCTCACGCCCGCAGCGTCGATCGTGAAGTCGCATCGGCCGACACGCGACGATTTGTACACGAACCCGATTGCTGCAACACACAGCAGCGTAAAGCGGGCCACATGTCGCCTTGCCCCCGTCAGGGTCTGCAAGGACTCCTCTGTGTCGAACGCGTGCTCCGTTACGAAACGAAGGTACTCTCCAAGCCGATAGCGGACTGCGAACTCGATGCGGAGCGAGGAATCCATCGCTGCCTAACGAACAAGCGGGGCCGAGCCGCACGACAGCCTGCCCCAGGACTGCCGGAGGCCCACAAGGTGGACGATGCCGATCAGCAGGCAGATTGAAGAGCTCACGAGCCAGAACACCATGCTGTTGCCAGGGAAGTACGCCATGACCGGCACGAACGCGACGCCCCGGACCATGTAGATGGCCGTGACGGCGGACAGGACAGTACGGCGCAACGGCAGCCTGCGAATCACGCCGGCGCCGGACAGGGCGTAAGCACTCCAGGCAGCAAGAACGCCGGCAATCGCCAGGGTCACGACGGTGGGATACCAGTGGCCGGCCCCGTGCAGCTGTGCCATCTGCTCTCCGGCGCCCAAGAGCCGAAACAGCGGAGCGCCCACGACAAGACACGCCAGATGTACCAGCGCTGCGAGTCCGCTGAGGGCAGCGGCGAATACGAGAAGCTTGTTGGTTGGACTGGCCATGTGGCTCCCTGCGACTTGGCACCGGAATCAAGCCGTGCCGCGAAGCAGTAGCGGCTTGAATGATTTGCTAGGCCTGCGGCCGGCGTTGCATCACCAACGTCACGCGGCCGATCACATACAGAACGAGGCCGGCGATGAAGCTCCCGTAGGCAACCCTGAATCGCATGTCGCTGTGGGCGATCGCGGCAGGCTGGAAGAAGATCCAAGCCGCCAGAATGGCGCTAACGGCAAGCAGTCCGAGTCCGACCAGGAGGTAGATGTTTGTGACGCCAAATCGAGCCATTGAATCTCTCCACCCTCTGCATGGCCAAATGCGGACCTGACACCTGGGCCAAGCCGAGACGCGGAATGGAGCGAAGCGGCTTCGTCTCGAACGCTTTGCCAGGCCCCACCCATGCCGCCCTCTCTGACGTGATGGCTGAGTGTGCGGGCTAAAACAGCCCGACGGCAACTGGTGCAAGGCACGCAACGCCGATCAGAAAAGGGGTGATGCGCCGCCAGGTCCTTGTGGCCTGATTCGTAGCCATGACATAGCCAAGCACAACGACGAGAACCAGCAGCGCGCACAACGCTGCTACAAGAGTCCACGTTGCCGCCTGCCAGATCATTGGATCCGCGGGAAACGTAAAAAGGATGCCAGCCGCCGCTACGCAAATGCCGATCGCAAGCCAGGTGAGAGCGGTTGTGAACATGAGTTTGCGAAATGCTGCCATTGGCGCCAACCCCCAAGTCAAGCCAAGACGCGCCAAGGCGGGCACTTGCGGTTCTGCCCTCTCGCGCCAGTCTGCGTCAGCGAGACAACATGAAAGGGGGCTGTAAAGCGACTCGGCAACGTCGGCGACGGAGACGCCGGGAAGCTCACTCAGGCGAACTGCGGTGGCCTTGAAATGATCGGTGTAACGGTAGGTTGTTATGGGGCCTGGTGTGAGCATGAAGACACTCCTGATCGTTAGGTCAGGGTGTCCACTGAAGCGAAGGAACTACCGTGTCGGCTTGAACGCACTGTCATGCCCAGCCGCCGCCGTTGTCACCACGAGAACGTGGCGTCGACTTACCGACCTTACCTGGCCGCCGGCTGGACAATGCGAGTGCAGCGGCAACGCCCAGAGCGATGCCTAGCCCGATGCTCAGGGCAGGGCTACCAAGGACAATTCCGAACGCTGCGCCGATTGCGACGCCAAGCGCCATTCCCGCGCCCAGGTTTCGACGCATCTTCTCGTTGCCGCCCTTCCACATCGCCATGCACCTCCCAGCGGGGCCTAACGCCCAAGTTAAGCCGCGCCGCAGCGGGGCGTGAAGCACATGGCAAGCTGTACCTGCCATGTGGTTTGCGCCCCGATGTGGTGTCGGCTTGAACGCATTGTTAGGTCGCTGCCACCGTGATCTTTAGGCCAAGCGCATGCGCGACCTTGGATACGGTAGCGAAGCTCGGGTTGCCTTGCCCCGAAAGAGCCTTGTACAAGCCCATTCGGGTCATGCCGGTTTTCTCGGCGAGCTGGGTCATGTTGCGAGCTCGGGCCACATCTCCGAGCGCAGCCACCAGCAGCGCGGGATCATCTTCTTCTGCGCATGCGTTCAAGTACGCAGCAATGTCCGCTTCCGTCTCCAGGTAATCTGCGGTGTCGTAGCGGCTGAACTTCTCTTTTACTTTGGTCATGGCTAGTCCTCCCATTGCTTGGCAATGCTCTGCGCAAGCTTGATGTCTTGGCTTTGGGTGGATTTGGTGCCGCCGCAGAGCAGCAGCACAAGTGTTTGATTACGAAAGGTGTAGTAAACCCGATACCCGGGGCCGTGATCTATTTTGAGCTCGCAGATCCCACCCTTGAGCGCTCGGTGCTGCCCTGGGTTCTCCAGCGACAACCGCCGGATACGCACCTCTATGCGAGCCTTTACTTGACGGTCGCGCAAAGCGCGTAACCATGCATCGAAAGTGTCGCTCTTGAGGATCTCGACCATGGCAGGGAGAGTAAACCACGGTTGTCTATGTGTCAACCACGGTTGACTATCACCAGCGGCCTAACACCTGAGTTAAGCCGTGCCGCGAAGCGGCATCGGCTTGAATGAATTGTTAGGCGCCACTGCGGAGGTCCAGCTTTATCTGGCCCAATTCCTTCAAGAATTGGTCGACGTCGGTTCTAGGAAGCGTTAGCACAAACGAGAACTTATTCCCTACGCCGGCAAACGATGTTCCGAGCAATGTTCCATTTCCATGAGAGTCGATGATCACGCGGTCATGTATCAATTCCGTCTCGTAGTACGAAGCGTCGACACCTCGCTCAGCAATGCGCCTCTTGAAGTTCTGGAAAATAATTCCCTCTGGCCCGGGAAGGTGAAAGATCTCTACTGATCTCAGTTCTGGACTCGATAGAAGATCGATCAGGTAATCAACGTAGTCATTCTTGTTCTTAAACCCTTTGGTCGGCTTGTTGAACTGAAAGAAGTATGGGTCACATATTACGAGATGGGCCGAGTTCTTAGTTTTTTTCCTGACGTGCTTCTGATCCGAACCGATGTTGCCCGGGACGCCGGTCAGGAGCTGTAATATTCCCTCTCGTTCATTAGAGCTACCGGAGAGCGCACAGCATCCATGATGCGAAGACATCTCGTCTAGCTTTTCTTCAATTCTGGCCAAGCGGTGAAAGAATTCATTCTCCCGCCGGAACAATCGTTCGGCGTGCCACCTGTCTCGCCTCTCGAATGCGGATATCAATCTTTCAACTTGCTCTTCAGTCAGATCCATCGTCTCCCCCCGTGGCGCCTAACACCAGAGTTAAGCCGTGCCGCGAAGCGGCATCGGCTTGAACGAATCGTTAGGCCGCCGTTCCCCGGCACCTGCGCCCGACGTGCGGCAGCTCAACCCCTGAGGCGAACAGTACAACAAGCGCCGTGTCTGGTGCTGCCGAAAAGCACCATGCGCGCGGCCAAGTACTCTCACCGTGCACTGCCCGAAGCCGACCCGGTAGGTCGAATCTGGCGAAGAGTCGCGCCTGTCCGAAGCCGAGGTGCTGCAGGACAGACTGCCGATGCCTGCACCGCGCGTGCGAGGTGCAAACGCTGCGGATGAGCGAGGCGCTACAGCTTGCCTGGAACCCGGCAACAACAGTGCGGGAAACAAGGCCTAACACCAGAGTTAAGCCGAGCAGCGTAGTGAAGCAAAACACATGGCAAGCTGTACCTGCCATGTGTTTTGCGTAACGAAGCGGATTCGGCTTGAACGACTTGTTAGGCCGCCGCTGCCCGGAACTTACGCCCGACCCGCGATAGCCCAACCCCGGAGACGAACAGTACAACAAGTCTTGCTGGAGAGCTTGACCTGGCACTTGGCGCGAGCGAAGCCTAGAAGATCAAGTCGCGCGGCCAAGAGCTCTCACCGCGCACTGCCCGAAGCCGACGCGGCGAGTCGAACCTTGCGGAGAGTCGCGCCTGGCCGAAGCCGAATTGTTGCAGGGCTGACTGCCGACGCCCGCACCGCGCGTGCGAGGTGCAAACGCTGCGGATAAGCGAGGCGCTACAGATCGCCTGGAACCTGGCAGCAACAGTGCGGGAAACAAGGCCTAACACCAGAATTAAGCCGTGCCGCGAAGCGGCATCGGCTTGAATGAATCGTTAGGCCGCTGATACCTGGCACCTGGCCCAACCCCTGAGCGGAACACTACAACAACTTGCCTGGCGCTGGCCGTGCCTGGGGGGCTGAGCCAAGACCGACAGTTCGCGCGGCCAAGAGCCTGCACCGACAACTTGAACGAGCCGACTCAGGATGATCGTACTTGTGCTGAAGCTGCGCCTGTCCGGAGCCGAGCTGCGCCACGAGTGACTGCCGATGCCGTCACCGCGCGTACGAGGAACCAACAGTCACGAAAGAGCCCGCTGCCGCAGGCGAGCACAAACCCTGTTGCAACAGTGCGGGAAACAAGGCCTAACACCTAAGTTAAGCCGCGCCGCAGCGGGGCGTGAAGCACATGGCAAGCTACACCTGCCATGTGGTTTGCGCCCCGATGCGGTGTCGGCTTGAACGCATTGTTAGGCGTCACGTGGAGCACTAGACGCCTGCTCGCTTGAGAAGCTCAATCTCGCTTTCTGGCTCTAGCGGCGGAGGGCCGAGAGGAAATCCATTTACGCGTAGAAGGACCCCGTCCTTGATGTAGTAGAGATATCGGTAGCTCTTCAGCACGTATGGATTGTATTGCGCTGGATCCGGCGGCTCGTCGCAGGACCGAATGCTGTCCAAAGTGGGGCTGTCGCGCTTCGGATTGACGCGCAGCCACATCTTCGCGGATGCAAAGCTGTCCGGATGACCTTTGATGGTCGCGTCTACCGTTATATGGGCCAGCTGAGCGTACGGGCCGTCAGACAGTTGGGTGACGTCGCTGACGGTTCCGGTAAGTATCTGATCTACGTTTTGAGCCAGGTTGGTGAGGTACGCTTCCTCGCTCTTGCGGCTTCGCTGCCAGTAATCCTCCATTTGGTCGGCCGTAGGCTCGCACGCCCCCGACTGCGCAGAAGCGAACAGAGCGGTGCAGATCCACACGAGCGTGAGATTCTTCATATGACGCCTAACGCCAGAGTTAAGCCGCGGCGCGTAGGGGCGTGAAGCACATGGCAAGCTTTACCTGCCATGTGGTTTGCGCCCCGAAGCGACGTCGGCTTGAACGAATTGTTAGCTGCTTACCTCACGACAAAGGAGGTGCGCAACGGAAGAGCGACCCCACGAGCCAAATCTTTGACGTTTACAGCTACCTCCCAGATGCCGCGCTGATCTGAAGGCTCTGCGACGTATTTGAGCGAGGCAGCGGTGAGATAGACGTTCGTAGGATCCGTCTTGAGCTCATAGTTGAAGCAAGGCATGTTGATTTCACTTACAGACTTTGAGCCATCTGGTCTCGTAACGATGAAATCGCATGTCACCTCGGTCATTCCGGAGGGCGAGATTTTCGGATTTGACAGAAAGGTCAGGATAGTTAGCTCGCCGCCTTCTGAGACTTCGTCGGCTTCGGTGAAGTGGGGGACTGTCTCTGGAGGTGTTTCCCACTTGGCTTGCCAGTCTCGATCTGGGGTAACAACAAGCGAGGCGCTGAATCCACCTTGCGATTTCCGAGACTCCGTCTCAGGCAGAGCATTGCCGTCCATATCACGCCAGCCACTTTGCGCCGGGAGCGAGACCGCGAGAAGAAGGATGCTTGAGAATCGGACAATTGTCATAAGCAGCTAACACCTAAGTTAAGCCGAGACGCGTAGTGGAGCCAACCGCATGGCAAGCTCTACCTGCCGTGTGGTTGGTGGAACGAAGCGGCTTCGGCTTGAACGCATTGTTAGCTGTCAGTGGATGGGGGCGACGGTTGGACATTGCGTGGCTGAAGTTCAACAGGGTCTTCTGGCGTCACAAGCCAGTACGGTCCAAGGCACTGTCCTTTTAACTCTGCGCTTACGTAGTGAGAAACGACCGAGTCATCGTTTAGGGAGCCACCTCCGATTTCGCGCTCTGCACCAACGAAGCCCCACGGATCGGCTCTTGAAGTAATGATGTCCCAACCTTTTCTTGATTTCCGTAGTCTATAATCAGGCGGAAATACAAGAGTAACCATATCAGGCTGGACCGGGCTTCGATCTAGCTTGATGCAATTCTCATCGATTACGACCAGTCCACGAGTTAAACCCAAGGGCCAGACATTGATTTCAGCATCTGGGTCTGTGGTCACCAGTATTGGGGGGCTAAGGTGTTCTTCCCGCCCGCACCCAAGCGCAAGCGCCAAGAATAGAAGGACTATGAGCGCCGAGAGGCTTTTCATGACAGCTAACACCTAAGTTAAGCCGACCCGCGCAGTGGAGCGGCGCACATGGCAAGCTCTTCCTGCCATGTGGGCCGTGTAACGAAGCGGGTTCGGCTTGAACGCATTGTTAGGCCGCACCGCGACGGGCAGCCTCAATATCTCGGAGGAACCGTTCCTTGTTCCGTGGAGAAATCATGAGCGACCTTCCCGAGCCGTAGTCAATACGCAGCCGGTCCAATGAAAGCGCTGGGCTGGAGAGCGCGTTGGAACTGGGCGTAATGCTGGTGATGTCCGCTACTTTGATGTGCCACTTGAACGGGCCGCTTTGTACTCTTAGCTGACGGGGCTCCAACGTATAGCGCGTTGAAAGCAACAGCCAGATAGGCAGGCCGACACCGATGACGACGATGAACGCGGCCACGGGCCACGCAGCGGGGGACCCGTCAGACACGGTTACGACAGCGGCGAAAAGTGACACCGCAATCGCAACTGCGAGAACAGCAAGCAACCACGCATCAGTTTTTGATTTGTAAACGGTCGCCATAGCCTTCCTTTGCGGCCTAACACCTAAGTTAAGCCGAGACGCGTAGTGGAGCTAAACGCATGGCAAGCTGTACCTGCCATGTGTTTTGCGGAACGAAGCGGCTTCGGCTTGAACGCATTGTTAGGCCCTACTCTGCCACGAAGAACTCAACCTTTCCGCAGGTTTCGCATGCGTAAGTGTCAAAGTTCTCCCGGTTAGTGAAGAGTCTTGCCACGTCGAGCAGAAGTCCAGGCAAGAGGCTTCCTTCGTGCAGCCTCATGCGCCGAACAAAACTCATCTTGTTGCTACACCGCAAGCATGCCAAGGCTCGCTGCTCGGCCTGCGAAGAGGACTCGCGATATTGGACGAAGTCTTCAGCGGGCGGACTCCCATCTACTCCGGCCCCACATTTCCAGCACACGACATAGCCATCTTCGATGGCTTCACCACAAGACTTACACGTATCGGTTGCCATGTACGCTCCGTGTAGGGCCTAACACCCAAGTTAAGCCGAGACGCGTAGTGGAGCGAAGCACATGGCAAGCTGTACCTGCCATGTGCTTTGCGGAACGAAGCGGCTTCGGCTTGAACGCATTGTTAGGCGCGCCGTGAGTAAGTACGTGCGCCCTTGGCGGAATGCTACTGGCCCCACGCATGTCCATTGGTACCACAGTTCCTCTCCAACGACTCCATCACCTCGTCCGCCGTGTATTGCCCGCTGCGATACGCGTCAACGTTCGCTTGGACGATCGCCCGGCAGTTCTTTGGCAGGCCGGATTCCTCGCCGAACGCCGGTTTAGCATTGGGATCGCCCATGCACGCTGCGAGAAGTGCTGCTGCTAAAAGAACTGCGAACCTGCTCAGAACTTTCATAGCGCCTAACACTAGAATTAAGCCGTGCCGCGAAGCGGCATCGGCTTGAATGACTTGTTAGCCGCCACTACAGCAGCCTCGTACCAAGTGGAACTGCCTGATCGGGCACGCAGAGCGCGACCTCCCCCTGCTCATTATGGAACCCGGTCACCAGACACTCGGACATTAAAGGGCCTACTTGCTTGCGAGGGAAGTTGACGACGGCTACCACCAGCTTGCCGACAAGCTCCTCAGGTCGGTAGAGCGCCGTGATCTGTGCGCTGGACTTCTTGACGCCAAGGTTCTTGCCGAAATCCACGTGCAAGACATAGGCGGGCTTTCGCGCTTCCGCAAACACCGACGCGCTTACGACCCGGCCAACGCGCAGCTCAACTTTCAGGAAATCGTCGAAGCTAATGGTTTCCACGCAGCTCTCTCTCTCACAGCGGCTAACGCTTGAATTAAGCCGTGCCGCGAAGCGGCATCGGCTTGAATGAATTGTTAGATTGCGGGCAGGGATTTACAGCACTTTAGCCTAGAGGCGAGAACCCCACTAACTCCTGATGAGTAGTGATTCCTCAAGACCAGTTCTGAGGCCTTCCCGGCCAAGCACAAAAGAAATCCGATAGCATCCTTTATGTACGCACTGTCATTCGGAATCTTCTTGCCCAACTTAAAGCTTGTGGAAGTTACTTCTCTCAGATATTTTCGATCTACGTACCCGTCATTGTGTGCAATAAGGTTTCTGCGGGCCACGATCTCCGCGAATTTGTCGATGTGCTGCTTACACTGCGGATCCGAAAAGTAGCCATGAATCCTGAGCTTGCTCTTCGGCTTTGTTAGCACATCCACTGGATTTCCGTAGAACAGCGCCCGAATTCTTTCTTCCACAATTCTTTCTAGAATCTCTGATTTGTCGGCGCTCTCAACAATCCAGTTGACTAGCTTAATTTCTTCTCTCTCGGCTGTTGTTGCATCCCCTTTCAGGAGATCAGGATTGTCCAATAGGACTATCTCTAGAAGGCATCCGAGGTACTCCTCAAAAGCAGCAACAGCATCCAGAAGTGCGTGGCGGGGATTGAGTGCTCTTTGCAGATGGGAGATTGCACCGTATGCATTTGAGGCACTAAGGTCTTTGGGTGCTCCGTAGAGAGTTGACCGCACAAAAACAGTAGATCCTGGCAGGCTCTTCTGAAGGGCTTTGATCCTGAGATGTTCGGTTGAACACATGTGTTGTATGAGCTCGTACGACTCCCAAATGTCTCGCATCTCCTTGTCGAATGATTTGAATCGCCTATGAATTTTTGGTGGGGTCGCCAAGAAGTTTCTCCGCAATCTAACACCAGAATTAAGCCGCGTCGCGAAGCGACGTCGGCTTGAATGACTCGTTAGGCCGCATAGCCGCAGCCTGACGCTCTCGTACCAACCTGCCTGAAACCAACAGATTTTTTGCTGGGACAACCAATCCGGACTCAAATGGAGTAAACAGCACCGTCATGATGATCATTGGAACAAGTCCGATCGTCTTGGCGTTTGGATCAATCGCTCGGCAAGTTCGGTGCACCGCTGCCGCGTAAGCGATGACGGGCGGAACCGTTACGAGCGCCAAGAAGATTGAGCTGGCGACCACCGTCCTGGATGAATGAGCTATCGCGGTAATGATCATGGCAGCGAACCAAGCCACATGGACTAGGTAGCTTTGTAGCAGCCTTCGCCTCTGCTTGATCAGTTTAGGGATCAGAGCTGCGTCCATTGCGGCCTAACACTTGAGTTAAGCCGCGCCGCGAAGCGGCGTCGGCTTGGACGAATTGTTAGGCGGCACCGAGGAGCTGTTGGCCCGCCACAGCGCCCAGCCTACCAGCGCAACCCACAGGAAGAAGCACAAGAAGGTGATGCGCTGACCGATGCTGGCCATGCCAGCGAAGCGCAGAAACCCAGTAGCGATTGACGCGATTACGAGGGCGAGCGACGGCGTTGCTGCCCAATGCCATGAGTTGACCTTCCGGAACAGTGAAGGCAGCCAGAAGCCTGCTACTAAGAACGCGATGTAGCAGCCAAAGCTGCCTACCGAGTGCAGGAGCGTCGTAGTGGATTTGAAGTCCGTCATGTTGGCGGGAAACGCGCCGGACAGTGCCATCAGGAGGCCTGCGGCCACCAATGCCATTGCTGGGGCAGTGGCCGGAAGCCCGCGGCCTACGAACTCGCGCCGGAGCCCGATGCCCAAGAGTGCTATAGCGAGGCCGGGCAGGATGTAACCGAGAACGTTCCAAGCCCAGAGGTTGGGTGCATCCAAGCTGCCCAGCTCACTAATAGCCTGGTCGGTGTGTACGTAGTCCGGCCGCATAGCCGACATTACTAAATAGACGGTCAAGAACCATGCCGGAGTGGCTATTGCGACAAGGCCAATCTTCTTTTGAGACATCATGTGTGGTGCGGTCCCTGTGCCGCCTAACGCCTAAGTTAAGCCGCGCCGCAGCGGGGCGTGAAGCACATGGCAAGCTCTTCCTGCCATGTGGTTTTCGCCCCGATGCGGTGTCGGCTTGAACGCATTGTTAGGCCGCATATCAGGATACCGGCTTTGGGCGCCGCTCCGAGAACTCCGACTCCAGCAGCTCGAGCCAGGCATCCACACGATAGTGCTCCTCTGGTGCAAACTTAAGCAGCCCCTTGAGCACTTGTTTCGCTTCTGACAGCTCACCCAATTGGTAGTGCGCCTTTGCTTGCGCCCAGTGTGCGTCAGGACTGAGCGGCTGAGCCTTGACCCACTCCATGGCGGTGAACTTTGCGGCCTTGCTCTGTCCCGAGGCGAGCAACTCGTCTAGCTCTGATCTCTTGTTACTGCTTCGGTTGCTGCTCCGTCCCTCTTTCACTGCGTCCAGTAGATTGACAGCAATTACAAAGAAGATGACCAGCATGCCTAGTACACACAGTGCAATGAAGATCAGGAGCCACTTTATGGCTGTGAGTTGACTCAGTAGCGGAGCAAGAGATTCCACCGAACTCTCCATTGCGGCCTAACACCTAAGTTAAGCCGCGCCGCAGCGGGGCGTGAAGCACATGGCAAGCTGTACCTGCCATGTGGTTTGCGACCCGATGCGGTGTCGGCTTGAACGCATTGTTAGGCGCGCCCGCCCGATGCGTCAGACGCGAACTCTTTCACACCAGCAGCAGCGAGCTGTGCCCGTGCCTCCGGATCCTCCGCCACCACACGGTGAAGCGTATGAAACACGTATGTGCGACACAAGCCTGGCCAAGCGACCAGCAGGTAGACCGCGCCTGCGGCCAGCCAGTCAGTTCGGGCCAGAGGCTTCCAGCCAGTGAAGTGTGCTGCGGCGGTGTAGCCAAGGACCAACAAGAGCACCCAGCGAAACCACGCCCAGAAGCGAGTTCCCCACAGCACGTTCTTGAAATGACGGACTTCGGATACCGTTAGTTTCACTTCATGCCTCCATGCGGTGCGATAGCGCGCCTAACGCCTAAGTTAAGCCGAACCGCGTAGTGGAGCGAACCACATGGCAAGCTATTCCTGCCATGTGGTTTGCGTAACGAAGCGGTTTCGGCTTGAACGCATTGTTAGGCCTCAACCAGTCACCAACTGCTGTTCGCGTCATCGGGTAGCCCCTGAACCGCTGACTCATCCCGCAACCTCGTCACGCGGCCACGCTCCTCCTCGGTGCAGGTGCGGCCAGTGAGCGACCTCAAGTACGCCGCCTGACCTGCTCCATGCAACACCGACAGGAATGCAACCTGCTTATCGACCATCCCCTTCGCTCTCGCCGCTCTGGTGAGTGCGAAGTAGTGCGGCTCCCACTCCAGCCCGCACCACTCTGCTACCGCAGAAATGTTACCGGCTTCAATTGCTCTGTACGCGGCGGCGCGACTAACAGGAACGATGATTCGATCCTGCTCATTCTCAGGCTGGATCGGCATGCCCCGGACATCCCGAGCACTTCCCCAGAACTCGCCAAGGATTTGCCTTATGACCTCGTCTCGAGCCGCGGAAGGTGCGCCAGGTTCCGTTGCAGCCGCACTCAGCATAGCCAGCGCGAGAATCATGCTTAGGAATACGCGAAATCGGTCCATGAGGCCTAACACCTAAGTTAAGCCGAGACGCGTAGTGGAGCGGGCCAGGTGGCAAGCTTTACCTGCCGCCTGGACCGCGTAACGAAGCGGCTTCGGCTTGAACGCATTGTTAGGCCGCCGCAGACCGAACCAGAACTGCGGTAGCCCAACACCTGAGCGAAACACTACAGCAAGTCCTGGCCGGGAGTATCGGCTCGGTCTGATCGGAGCCGGACTTATCGAGCGCGCGGCCAAGAACTCTCACAGCGCCCCTTTCCGAAGCCGACTCGGCCGGTCGAATCTTGCGGAGAGTCGCGCCTGTCCGAAGCCGAGGCGCTGCAAGGCTGGCTGCCGATGCCCGCACCGCGCGTGCGAGGTTCCAACACTGCGGATGAGCGATGCGCTACGAATCGCCTGGAACCCGGCAACAACAGTGCGGGAAACAAGGCCTAACGCCTAAGTTAAGCCGCGCCGCAGCGGGGCGTGAAGCACATGGCAAGCTCTTCCTGCCATGTGGTTTGCGCCCCGATGCGGTGTCGGCTTGAACGCATTGTTAGGCGCGCCTAGTGAATTGCAGTTGATTCAGCAAGCACTCCCTCTGGCGCAAGCTCCTGCATAAGGACGATACATGTGTCCTGCAAGAGCACCAGCAAAGGTATAGCAGCGGCCCTGCGATGCGTGAGGAAGAGCATTGCGTCATTGAACTTTGACTCTGTATCAAGGCGAGAGAACGGCTGTTCGACGTAATGATGGATGATCTCGTTGCGATACCGGACTAGCTGACGCCACGACTGGTCTAGTAGCTCTGGGTGATCCGACCTTACGTGCTCCTTAAGCTTCTGAATCAATGGGCCTAGTGTCGTCTTAGAGTCGAGATAAAGCCGCCAGCTGGAGAAATTTTCGCTCGTGAGACTAGACTCTTGCCCCACAGGAACCATGTGAGGCAGTAGCATTTTCAGCCTGGCTTCAATTGCCTGAAAAACATACAGGCATCGTCCAAGCTCGGCGAATAGCTGCTCCTGCTGCTCTGAAGTTGGTGCCCAGCCCGTACTCATCGATAAGCGCCTAACGCCTAAGTTAAGCCGCGCCGCGTAGTGGAGCCGACCACATGGCAAGCTTTCTCCGCCATGTGGTTGGCGTAACGAAGCGGTGTCGGCTTGAACGCATTGTTAGGCGGCACTCCCGGTACTTTGCCAAATGCTTGGGCTCCTAAAGGCATAGCGCCAAAGCCCTATGAGAAGTGGAACGGTGATGACCCATACGAAGAGCGTGACGACAGCCAGAAATCCATGCCAAGCGACGCCTGAGAATGGGTCCGGTGGGTCGCCGAAGATGGCGCTGAAGCCGCCATACAGCAACGACACTATGACAGCAAGGAAGTAAGCGCGCCAAAGCTGCAGGTGCACGATAGGTTTCCGACGAAGGTAACCCCATAGCCCGGCAATGCCGACGAGCTCGAAGCTCCATTGTGCCCAGCCCACTGGATCCAGCGGCCCAAAGAAAGGGCTGATCGTCGCTAAGGCGACCAAGAACCAGAAGTAAAACCACCAAGCAAACCGCGTCTTCTCCGGATCCATGGGGCTGTCTCGTTTGCCGCCTAACACCAGAGTTAAGCCGAGCAGCGTAGTGCAGCGAAACACATGGCAAGCTGTACCTGCCATGTGTTTTGCGGAACGAAGCGGATTCGGCTTGAACGACTCGTTAGGCCGCCGCTGCCCAGCACCTGTGCCTGACCTGCGGTGACCCAACCCCTGAGCCGAACATTACAACAAGTCTGGCCGGTCAGCCCGAGGCTGGAATCTGCCAGGCCGAAGCGATGATGTTGCAGCCTTCGCGGCCCAGAACTCTCACCGCACCCTGGCCGAAGCCGGTGCGGCAGGTCGAATCTTGCGGAAAGTCGCGCCTGTCCGAAGCCGAAGTGCTTCCCGACTGACTGCCGATGCCTGCATCGCGCGTGCGAGGTGCAAACGCTGCGGATGAGCGAGTCGCTACAGTTTGCTTGGAACCCGGCAGCAACAGTGCGGGAAACAAGGCCTAACACCTGAATTAAGCCGCGCCGCGAAGCGGCGTCGGCTTGAATGAATTGTTAGGGGGCGACCGATGCCGGTGAACCATCTGCGTTTGAGACCATGACGGTGATACCGCCACCCATTGACATGATGTAAGCCTCATAGTCAAAAAGCCTGCCGTTGCAGCCCTCGATGGTCCAGCGCTCCGTGACTCCATCGCTGTCTCTCTCGGTGACAGTGACCTTGACAGCGCGAGAGAACAAGCAATCTGGGTTTTGAGCGTTGTGCCAACCTTGAACGTCGCGAGTCACATTGGCGATATGGCCGCCTGAAACCGAAGTACCTAAACCTCCAGAAGAAGGGCTAGGTTGGTGTGCACAGGCTGCCATTAGTAGCACTGCGGGGAAAAGTATGGCCTTCACGTAGCTCCTCATTTCGATTAGCCCCCTAACACCCAAGTTAAGCCGAGACGCGTAGTGGAGCGAAGCACATGGCAAGCTTCTCCTGCCATGTGTTTTGCGTAACGAAGCGGCTTCGGCTTGAACGCATTGTTAGGCACCACGCCACACGGAGCCTCTACGGCAAGTACGTGCGGATACCTGGTCTTAGGGCACGTACCGCATCGTAGCTACTTGAAAGGATCGTCTCTAGTTCTCGGACGGTTTTCCGGCCTTCCTCTGCTGCGTACAAGGCGGGCCCAATGACCGTGTACTCCTTCAAGAGCGCTTTTCCCGCTTTGACGTGACCGAAGTGCATAAGGCTGCTTCCGATTTCGCCGAGATTGGAGATACGACCGCGTCTGACTTCGGTCCTCTCGCCATCCATGTACTCGACGCTATTCACGCACCTCAGAGCGTCTGCGATTAGACCTTGAAACCGCATGACTCTCGAAATGATAAGTCCAGAGTACAGCCCTGTGACCACCCCCGAGGCTAGGCCGGTGATGAGTCCGATGAGAATGCTTTGCGAGAGCTGCCCCATGTGAGTGCCTAACACCAGAGTTAAGCCGAGACGCGTAGTGGAGCAAAGCACATGGCAAGCTTTACCTGCCATGTGGTTTGCGTAACGAAGCGGCTTCGGCTTGAACGACTTGTTAGGCCGCCGCACACCGAGCTTGCACCCGACCTTGCGACAGCCCAACCCCTGAGCAAAACAGTACAACATGTCTGGTCGAGCGGCCTGGAGCTGGCACTCGCCCGAGCCGAAGCCAGAACCCGCGCCTCGCACGGCCAAGAACTCTCGCTGCGCTCTGTCCGAAGTCGACTCGGGCGGTCGAATCTTGCGGAGAGTCGCGTCCGTGCGAAGCCGAGGCGCTGCAAGGCCACCTGCCGATGCCTGCACCGCGCGTGCGAGGTGCAAACGCGACGGACAAGCGGGATGCAATGAACCGCCTTGAAGCTGGCAACAACAGTGCGGGAAACAAGGCCTAACACCAGAGTTAAGCCGCGCCGCGAAGCGGTGTCGGCTTGAACGAATCGTTAGGCCGCATCCTAGTTACCTTTCAAGCAGTTTTCCATGAAGTGCGCCATCTTTTGCTTCACGGGTCGAAGGTCAATCGTCGCGCCCCATCTCATTGGGCCACCGCTTTCTGTCCAAACTCCGAGCTGGTTGGTCCTTAGCAGTTCCACCAGATCGGAATTAGTTGGTAGGCGATCAAGCCACAGTACGCTACCGACTGCACTAGTTCCAGCTTTGCCTTGCGCAGCCATAAGCTCCCCAGAGTCCGTTTCTAGGTAGGTTCTTTTCAAGAACGACTGCTTTTCTCTTGACAGGTCGGGGGTTGTGACGATTCCTGCCAGCAAAGTGACACGGCCCAGATCACACCCAAATAAAATTCGCGTTGTAACGTTGCTAAGCGTCTGCTCAAGCCTCAAATATGGACTCGAACCGGCCATCTTGATCTCAGCCACCGTTGGATCGGCCCCGTTATTTGCGAGCCCTAGCGCAGTGGCCTGATCCTCGGTCAGCCAAAACATCGAATCGCCGCGCGCACTACTTGCGACCACAAATGCTTGTGGATTGACGCCCATGGATTGTAGATAATCAATAAGAATCGAACTGACGAGTTGAGTGTCTCCCATGTCGGCTTGGTTATCGCCAGACGAGTAGAACTGATGTATCCCGATTCTTTCGTCATTGCCGTAATAGAAGCGGTACTCGCCACCCGCGAAAGCATAAGCACACGAGCTTGCGCAGACGCCCTGATACCTTCGCCTGCCGTTTGGACCGTATGTGCCGACACCTGTATTGAACCGCATTGATCGAATGGCTCTTCCCAGGCGCATGCCTTCGGATAGCGAACCGCCAGGGGAGTCGAATAGCACAATGGCGTCTGTTATCGAGTTAGTGGCAGCGAACTTTTGAAATCTTTCAGTTGCGCCCGGATCTATCTCGCCAGAAGCAAAAATTTCAAATTGTCCGCCACGTATTGCAACGCGAAAAAGACTATTTTCGGGCGTTTCAGAAGCAATCTTGAACTGCATAGGCTCATTTGCATATGCAGGTGCGGCTAACACAAGCACAAGTATGATCAGAAATCGAAACATAGCGTCGCCTCCCCTGCGGCCTAACGCCTAAGTTAAGCCGAGCTGCGTAGTGGAGCCAAGCACATGGCAAGCTTTACCTGCCATGTGCTTGGTGGAACGAAGCAGCTTCGGCTTGAACGCATTGTTAGGGCTCAACTAGCTTGAACTCGACACCCGCTGTTGAGAACGTTTGACCAAGCTGGAAAGCCCCGTGCTTGTCGCGAGAGTACGGCACAAATACCTCTACTGTTTCGCCTGATACATGAGCCAGCCGGGTGCAAATTGCATCCGATTTTTGCTCTTGCCCAGGAGGAACTACGTACATATCCAAACACACACCAGCTGCCCTGATGGAGCCAAGAGCCGCCGAGTGAGCGAAAGATGATTGAAGAAACTCAACCATATCAGCCGACTTAGGCTGCTCGGTGCCGAGGCTCCCAGCTACTTGGGCTATCTTTCCGTCGGGGCTCATCGATACGCCAAATGGAATGAACTCGCCATGCGCAAGCAGCATGTACTCAGCGAACCCGAGAGCCTCATTGAACAGAGCATTGAGATCTTCGGAAGCCACAATTGAGCCCTAACACCTAAGTTAAGCCGAGACGCGTAGTGGAGCGAAGCACATGGCAAGCTGTATCTGCCATGTGCTTTGCGGAACGAAGCGGCTTCGGCTTGAACGCATTGTTAGGCGGCAACCGTGCTGCACGGAATCATCTCTCATACTCATCCAAGAAGATCATGTATTTTGAGTACGAAAGCTTGTCGCCCCAGACGAAGTCCGTCTTGCATAAGTAAGCGGTCTCCTCGTACCCCTCCGAGAACGTCGTGCCCGCCTCCCTGCACCCATTCTCCATCAGGAACTTCTGGAACCGGCGAGAGCTGGAAGAGTCTCGGGAATCCTTCAAAGCTCCGGAAATCAGAATAATTACGAGTGGAGCAACGATCAACGCCCCAAAGTACTTCAGACCCGTTTTGTCTTCTTCTTTCACATCATCACCTCGCGAGAGATCCCACTGCCGCCTAACACCTAAGTTAAGCCGAGACGCGTAGTGGAGCGAAGCACATGGCAAGCTGTATCTGCCATGTGCTTTGCGTAACGAAGCGGCTTCGGCTTGAACGCATTGTTAGGCGCGCCCCGCCGGGGTGCCAGACGCGAACTCTTTAACGCCAGCCGCAGCAAGCTGCGCCCTCGCCTCCGGGTCCTCCGCAACAACGCGGCGAAGCGTGTGAAATACGTAGGTGCGGCACAGGCCTGGCCAAGCGACAAGCATGTAGAGAGCTCCGGCAACCAGCCAGTCCGGACGGGTCTGCGGCCTCCAGCCGCTGAAGTGTGCGACGGCGGTGTAGCCCAGAACACCCAACAGAACCCAGCGGAACGACGCCCAGAAGCGCGTGCCCCACAGTACGTTCTTGAAGTGGCGAATTTCCGAGTCTGTCAGTTTCACTTCACGCCTCCTTGCGGTGCAGTGGTGCGCCTAACACTTAAGTTAAGCCGCGCCGCAGCGGGGCGCGAAGCACATGGCAAGCTTTTTCTGCCATGTGGTTTGCGCCCCGATGAGGTGTCGGCTTGAACGCATTGTTAGGCGGCGCCACGACACACCTCTGACGGGCAAACCACCACATGACAATTCTCGTGCGCTTCTAGCATGGGCGTCAGCACCCTATCGCTGGCGGAACAAAGTGCAACGGACATGACGCTTTTTGGGCCCAAGGCGCGGACGAGATCACGCGAGAAGAGTGCCTGGCCCATGAGGTACATGCCGAGCAGACTGTTCTTCGTTTGTACTGAGACGACGTCGCGACCCGCAACGTCGAAGCGCGTGCCCGGCGGCGCGATAGCTGCAGGCTCTCCAAGCACGATAAGTCCGTCTAGCAACCTACGGCCTTGACCCGGCGCCCTCGGCACCACAAGAAACTCTTCGAGCAGTAGCCCACCGATCTGGCTCCAGTACCAGCGGGTCATCGGGGTTTCGAGTCTGCTCATGTGCCGCCTAACACCCAAGTTAAGCCGAGACGCGTAGTGGAGAAAAGCACATGGCAAGCTCTATCTGCCATGTGCTTTGCGGAACGAAGCGGCTTCGGCTTGAACGCATTGTTAGGCGGCACCCGGTTTGCCGCCAGCGATGTGCCAGATTACGCCAACGCATACGCTGAGTAGACCGATACCGAACGCCACCGCGGCGGACCCCGGAGTTTGACCGGTCAAGTAGTAGACCCCAAGAGCTACGACGATACCCACGGCGGTCGGAATGACTATCCGACGCGCGAGCAGTAGGTCTAGCCAGCTCCCCGTCAGGTCAAACAGATCGATCGCCATATATCTCCCGAGTGCCGCCTAACACCTAAGTTAAGCCGCGCCGCGCAGTGGAGCCAAGCACATGGCAAGCTGTACCTGCCATGTGCTTGGCGTAACGAAGCGGTGTCGGCTTGAACGCATTGTTAGGCGGCACGCGCAGAACGACAGAATGAGCGTGAGCCGATGCGCGTGTGCTCCAGCAGCCTCTGGTCTTCGAGTCTTCTTGCGAGACTAGCGAACACCCAACCCTTAGGCCCGTACTGCGCTCCACCCTGTGGAACGGCGACCATATTGAGGTCAAGGCAATTCTTGACGTGAGCTATGGGTACCCAGCGATCGGGATAGCTGGACTCCGACTTCTTAACGAAATCGAGGATCTCTAGCGCCAATGCGTCAAGCAACTCTTGAACGTTCTGTCTGTGAAGCATCGGATCCCCCAGATCTTCCTGTGCCGCCTAACACCTAAGTTAAGCCGCGCCGCAGCGGGGCGTGAAGCACATGGCACGCTTTACCTGCCATGTGGTTTGCGCCCCGATGCGGTGTCGGCTTGAACGCATTGTTAGGCCGCTGGAATGTCAAAGCCGGCCTCCCTGAGGATTCTGATTATCCATGGCCGAGTGTACTTCTCTGCTGGATCCACTTCTTGACTGTCGCCAGCGTGATAGAACTCACCTTCATCGAAGGCGGAGTACACCGACCAGGCGAACGTTGGAACTTCATATCTGGTGAGACCCATAACAAAGTTCATTGCTGAGTCACAGAAGTGGTATTCGAGTGCGCCCGCCGCGTAGCCCATCGCGAGATGAAACGCCAAAGCATCATAGACCTGGCCAGTGGTCAAGAATTCTGCCGAAGCGTACGCCTGTACCTCGTCGACCGTGAGGTCACCGACACTGCTCTTTTCCGCAAGTTGGTGGATTGTTGCCATTGCGGCCTAACGCTTGAATTAAGCCGCGCCGCGAAGCGGCGTCGGCTTGAATGAATTGTTAGACCGCGCCAGAATCACTTTAGTGCGGCTTTCGCGTTCTTAACCAGCTCATTAGCTGATGCGAAACTGTGTTGACCATTTTTAGTGGTAATGGTGACAGATCCCGCCCCATCAAACTCGACTGTCCCGCCTGTGTCGGGCATTTTTATAACAACTGCAGCAGTTGGTGCTGTGCTCGCAATGTCTTCAGCTTCAGTTTTGCTGCAAATCAAGGTGTAGGGAATTTTGGTGCTTGGTTCTTTGTAAGGGATTGCAGGCATGATCTTTACCCGTGAGGTCTAACACCTAAGTTAAGCCGAGACGCGTAGTGGAGCAAAGCACATGGCAAGCTTTTCCTGCCATGTGCTTTGCGTAACGAAGCGGCTTCGGCTTGAACGCATTGTTAGGCCGCCGCTTCCGGGCAGATCGCGCCCACGCCTGCCAAGCGCCCGAAAGGCGAGCCGCGCAGGGAACGGCTATGTCCTTTCAACTCGCCACCTACCTGCTGCAAGAGTAGATACCAGAAACGCATAGATCATCGCGGCTGAGAAAAGCCCGTGGAGGAGTTCTCCCCTTGCCACCCACGCGCTTGCGCCGAAAATCAGAGACAGAACAAGCATTGCCGCTCCGGCACCGCTGGAAGCGGCAGATCGATAACAGCGTGCAAGTCTGCGCAATGTGCCTTCCCCGATTCTGCGAGTACGTAAGGCCTAACACCAGAGTTAAGCCGAGACGCGTAGTGGAGCGAAGCACATGGCAAGCTTTACCTGCCATGTGGTTTGCGTAACGAAGCGGCTTCGGCTTGAACGACTTGTTAGGCCGCCGCACGCCGAGCTTGCGCTCGACCTTGCGACAACCCATCCCCTGAGCCGAACAGTACAACAAGTCTGGCCGAACGGCCTGAGGCTGGCGCTTGCCGGGGCCGAAGCCAGAACCAGCGACTCGCGCGGCCAAGAACTCTCACTGCGCGTTGTCCGAAGCCGACTCGGCCGGTCGAATCTTGCGAAGAGTCGCGCCTGTCCGAAGCCGAGGTGCTGCAGGGCTGACTGCCGATGCCTGCGCCGCGCGTGCGAGGTGCAAACGCTGCGGATAAGCGAGGCGCTACAGGTTGCCTGGAACCCGGCAACAACAGTGCGGGAAACAAGGCCTAACGCCAGAGTTAAGCCGAGACGCGCAGTGGAGCGAAGCACATGGCAAGCTTTACCTGCCATGTGGTTTGCGGAACGAAGCGGCTTCGGCTTGAACGACTTGTTAGGCCGCCGCACGCCGAGCTTGCGCCCGACCCTGCAACAGCCCAACCCCTGAGCCGAACAGTACAACAAGTCTTGCCGCGCGGCCTGAGGCTGGCGCTTGCCGGGGCCGAAGCCAAAACCAGCGACTCGCGCGGCCAAGAACTCTCACTGCGCCCTGTCCGAAGCCGACTCGGCCGATCGAATCTTGCGGAGAAGTCGCGCCTGTCCGAAGCCGAGGTGCTGCAGGACTGACTGCCGACACGTGCACCGCGCGTGCGAGGTGCAAACGCTGCGGATAAGCGATGAGCTAGAGATTGCCTAGAACCCGGCAACAACAGTGCGGGAAACAAGGCCTAACACCTAAGTTAAGCCGAGATGCGTAGTGGAGCGGAGCACATGGCAAGCTGTACCTGCCATGTGCTTTGCGGAACGAAGCGGCTTCGGCTTGAACGCATTGTTAGGCGTCACCTACAACGTCTCCAGCCTCAACAGTGATGAAGCGCTCGTGCAAAAAGTCTAGTCGAGTTGCTAGCTGCGAGGCATGCTCCTTGGTCGGGGGCACATTTACCGGAATGAGATCCTCAACAGACTGACCAAGGCTGGCCGCCTCTACCCACTGCCGCATCTCGGAGACGTAGGCGGCCAGTGCCTCCTGCCAGTTGGCGGCGCTGTCGCAGACCAGATATGCCGGCGGCAAATCACCCACAACAACCCAAAGTTGCTCATCGATCTCCGGGTGATTCGGTTTGATCTGGGCCAGGAAAACACCAAAAATACCTGCGATAGAACAACCAAGGTCAAGAGACGAGACGGAACGACACCACCGCTTTGACAACAGGAAGTCGGTGGCCTCCTTGGCGTACGCTCGCACCTCAGGATCAATGATCTCTGACACCGGCTGTAGTTTGCTCAACGGCTTGCTCCGGTCCCTGGCATGACGCCTAACGCCTAAGTTAAGCCGAGACGCGTAGTGGAGCGAAGCACATGGCAAGCTGTATCTGCCATGTGCTTTGCGGAACGAAGCGGCTTCGGCTTGAACGCATTGTTAGGCACCCAGATGCTAAGCAGAACGATGGTCTTCTGCGGTTCCAAAAAGCCGCTTTGCGAGCTCTAGCCCGCGCTCCACTCCCTCTTCCGTAAGCTGCACCGACTTCTGCTTGCCCACGGGATTGAACAGATATCCGGCGTCATGAAGGCGGTTCATGACATCGAAGTCATACCCCTTCCAGGAACTGTTCGTGTCGAAGAGGTGGGCGGCAAGGAGCGCCAAGACTGCCTCATCAATTCGGGACTGATCGTAAGCCATGTTCCAACACTAAGCCTGCATCAAAGGGCGCGCAACGTCTGCGGCCTAACACCTAAGCTAAGCCGCGCCGCAGCGGGGCGCAAAGCACATGGCAAGCTGTTCCTGCCATGTGCTTTGCGCCCCGATGTGGCGTCGGCTTGAGCGCATTGTTAGGCCGCTTATCGGAAGCTAAAAGTATCCGATACTCTTAAGAGTTTGAGATAAATTGTGGGAAACACATCGGCTGGCGCATTGCAGAAGAACGAGTAGAGCCTGTCTTCTCGAACAGTCTGTATAGTCATGGTTGTTTGACGCTCGCCGTCCATAGATCCGCTGTATACATGCTGTAAGGCGCGTTGCCCGCCTAGCTCTGAGTTTGTGTTCCAGCTACCAATGACGACGTCCTGAAAGTTTAGGCTAAGCATCTCTTTAAGCTGCTCTTTAGACTGGTTATCAATGTAGCCGTCCGCTCCAGCAGCTAGAAAGCTGGCATCTTTGGAAACTATGACTCCGCAGTCTGGTTGTTCTGTGCCGCCGTTGCTGGCAACGTGCCAAGCCATTCTCCCAACCAAGGGTGCTTCACCCCATCCATCCGGAGTAGCAACATAAAAATGTGCTTCAGCTTTCGCAGCGATCTGCCCGCTTTGTGAAGAGTATGACTGTTGGTAGCCGTGGTCGATCGCACCACGCTTCCCGCACTGGGCATCCATCCAATTACGGACGGTTGGCGTCATAGCCCTCAACTTGTCGTCGTCGCATTGTCCCGACGCGACCAGTTCCGCCTGGTTGGCCTCAAAGCGTTTCATGGCCATGTGGTGGTCGATAGCCGCCAACACAAGTACGGCTGCAGCAATCACGCCAGCGGAAGAAATAACCCACTTAGAAAGGCGCTTACCCGCAAGTCTGCCAGCGTAGAGCATAAAGCCAAGCGCAGCAGGTAGACCAACAATCAACAGGCCAAGCACAGGCAGACTGTATATTTCAACATCATTGCGGATTGCAGCGAAGAGCGCCGCGACGATAACGCCAACAATCCATAGCGATAACGCTACCCCGCAGGCTCTACGTCCTACCGTCTGCATCATCCACAAGTCCAAGCTCTTATGGTTCATAGGTAACGGGTTCCGATCCGCCAATATAGATTCTTTGAACTGATGGTGTGCAGAGTTCCACGTAACCGACACTTCGGTTAACAGCCGCGGCCGTCGCGCCTGGAGCTGGATCGTAAAGCGGTTCAGTGCGGCCTAACACCTGAGTTAAGCCGTGCCACGAAGTGGCATCGGCTTGAACGAACTGTTAGGCGCGTGCTGACGAGACCACATGACTTGGCCGCTCCACGCCCGGCAGCAATAGAGAATCAAGATAGTGCGGATCATGCCATGCATCCCATGGCATGAGACCTTGGTATGCAGCCAAGAACTCTTGGACTATCCCCGATCCCGTGACTCTGACACCGACCCAATGCGAGGCCCGATGAATCTCATAAGGACGCTCCTCCGGCTCCAAGAACACCGGACCCTGACTCTTAACGGGCCATGCGCCACTCTTGAGCAAGTCAGGAGTAACCAGCAGAGCAGCGATCGGTTCCATGGCGCCGGTAAGGCCGCTTGGGCTGACAGTGGCTGCAAAGAAGACGCACCCCACTGAGTTGAGCGCATCTGGCTCCAAGCTAAGAACCTGACCAATGCCCATTGAGTTGTTCGGGAGTGGAACCCCAAAGATGTCACCGGGCTTGAACTTCTGAGCCATATGATGAGCGCCTAACGCCTAAGTTAAGCCGCGCCGCAGCGGGGGCGTGAAGCACATGGCACGCTTTACCTGCCATGTGATTTGCGACCCGATGCGGTGTCGGCTTGAACGCATTGTTAGGCCCCACCTCGACGTGCCGGCCGAACAAGGGTTTGGTGGAAGGAGATGAGTGAGATTGCCATTGCTATGTCCAGGAGCCGCTGAAGGAAGCCGCGCCAAGGTGACAAATCAGGCTGAACCATGAGAGCAAATACAAGCGGGAAGGCCAAGCCAGTCAGCAGCATGAAGGTGCGCCGCCATGCGAATGCGTTGAAGCCGTGAGCCAGAGACAACAAAGCGACGCTGACACCCATGCCTAGGTACACCAAGACCCCGAATAGATTGTGCAGCTGCTGGCTCGTTGAGCCCTCGATGGGGCAGCCGGCGTCGCAGGGAGCGAGTACGCCAAGAAGGAATGAAGCAGGAAGCGACCACAAGAGCCAGAAGCCCAAGCGGCTAATCCCCGAAACCTGGGCAAGCGGCCTGGCTGACAATAGAAACGCAGAAAATAGAATGGCGGTCGCAAAGAATCCGCCGAAAGTTAGGGTCCGTGCCCACGCAGTGCCAGTTGCGTTGTACTCGCTCACGAAGTTGGCTAGCTGAGAGTAGCCTGGCTTAATGGCGCTTCCGATGAAGTAAAAGCCAATCACATACAAGATGCACGCGATGAGCAGTAGGCGAGTGATCTGCGCTCTATCCATGAGTTTCGATGATGTCCCCGTGGGGCCTAACGCTTGAATTAAGCCGCGCCGCGAAGCGGCGTCGGCTTGAATGAATTGTTAGGGCGCGCACTCATGATGTTGGCGTCACTGTACTGACGATAACAAACGTACGGAATGCTGGCCTGTACTACTCGACCTGTTGAATCAGTCTCAACAGAGCCGGAGCAACTGTATGTTTTTCCGTCAATTGTCCAATCAAAATCAGCGTAGAACTCCGTCGGCGACTCCTTTGTTACATCTCCAACGGAAGAGACTACCGCCCCACCAATACTTATGTCCTTCTGCAGGGCATTGAGGACGTCTCGTTTGAAATCTGAAACTTGGCTGCCTGTCTGACCCGCACCGTGGCTCTGAGGCTCTGGATAAGAACACGCCGTCTCTATGATGTAGGCGTAGTTGGATTCGCTCGGCATCCTATGCCAGCCATCAGCGCTAAGGTTGGTCTTTGTTCTTAACGCGCCACTGCTACTGAACAGAAGAATTTCATTGAACTTGACGGCCCCAGACTCGCAGTTGAATTCGTTGAATGAAAGCGTGTAGTCGCCTTTGGGGTGTTCTCCATCACGGAGTTGAACGAGCTTTACCCAAGCTTGTCTCTCGGTGTGCTGAGCATTGCTGTACTTGATTGACTCTGCATCAATCAGAACGGCCTTGTCCGTTGTTCTTTCAATCTCAACCCAATCGGCAGATATTGCTGAAATTGGCAAGAGTGCCAGCAACGTGAGTGCCTTCATCCAGTCCCCCTGTTGTTTGGTAGCGCCCTAACGCCTAAGTTAAGCCGAGCTGCGTAGTGGAGCGAAGCACATGGCAAGCTGTACCTGCCATGTGCTTTGTGGAACGAAGCGGTTTCGGCTTGAACGCATTGTTAGCACCCAACCTAGAGACTTTCGGGCCGCGTGCCGCTTTTGACCCAATTGACGAGTGTTCCGAAGGCGGCCTGAATCTGATCCGGAGAGAAGTCGCAGTGCCCTTCCCCGACTGAAGGTAGCGAGACCAACTGTGCCGCAGGATCCGCAGCGAAAGCCAAGGCCGGATAGATCGACTCGAATCGCTCAGGAACCGTGGGGTCGTTGTTGTTCGACTGGATTACCACCGGCTTGTCAAAGCGGCCTGTGAGATCTGCGGCGCCGGCGAGATAGCTCATGGCGCTCCGATCACCAGCATAGCGCCGTGCACTCTTATTGAACGCCACATCGTCCCCGAAGCCCGCATACGAAATGGTCGTGTTGTCGACTGGAAATCCTCCCGAACGGGTTTGGGCTTCACGCAACACCATATAGTTGAGCATGAGTGCACCAGCAAGACCGGTCCTTGGGATCTCCAGGCGGTCGGCCAGAATTTTCGCAGAGGCCTCGTTCTCCGCAAGCGCAACCTCGATTGCTTGCGGGTCCAGCATCGGCGGGGATGCCGGATCAGAAAGTCCTTCCGACGCGAGTCCCATCACTCCCGGAAAGAAATAGTCAAACGACACGAGTGCCGTCAGTATCCCTTCCTCGAAAGCGATAGCAGCCGGAACGTTGACACCGCATAGTGAAAGCGCGCCGTCATAACGGTCTCCGTACTTCTCGAGGCTGGCAAGCGCGACATGACCGCCCAGCGAGAACCCAACGAGGTATGTGCGGTTAGGCTCAGCATGCTTGTCGGTGAAGTAAGACCGCAGCTGTTCATTATCTGGCAGCGCATCCGAGACCGACCAGCCCTGTGACGCATAGGCGCTTTCAGCGACCGCATAGCCCTGAGATAGAAAGATGGGCGACGCTTCGTTCTGAGGCCAAGGATATTCGCGTGGCACTCCTTTTGGCTCATAGCCATGAAGAAGCATTACCAGCTCGCCATTCCAGTTGCTGGGAATCTCGACTCTATAAGGCGCACCCCCTAGCTGGCCGCTATCTACCGCCGCTCCGAGTCCCGCTGGAGTGCTATGAGTCCCCGGCAGGGTGCTGGCGCAGCCGACACTGGCACCGAGAACGATCGCCAACGCAACAGCGCGGACTTGGGTTGTCGAAATCATGCGAACTCTCCATTGGGTGCTAACACCAGAGTTAAGCCGAGACGCGTAGTGGAGCGAAGCACATGGCAAGCTTTACCTGCCATGTGGTTTGCGTAACGAAGCGGCTTCGGCTTGAACGACTTGTTAGGCCGCCGCACGCTAGGCTTGCGCCCGACCTTGCGACAGCCCAACCCCTGAGCCGAACAGTACAACAAGTCTGGCCGAGCGCCCGAGCCTGGCAGTTGTCCGGGCCGAAGCCGAAACCAGTGACTCATGCGGTCAAGAACTTCCATAGCGCCCTGTCCGAAGCCGACTCGGCCGGTCAAATCTTGCGGAGAGTCTGGCCAATCCGAAGCCGAGGTGCTGCAGGACTGGCTGCCGATGCCTGACCGCGCGTGCGAGGTGCAAACGCTGCGGATAAGCGAGGAGCTAAAGATTGCCTTGAGCTCGGCAACAACAGTGCGGGAAACAAGGCCTAACACCAGAGTTAAGCCGAGACGCGTAGTGGAGCGAAACACATGGCAAGCTTTACCTGCCATGTGTTTTGCGTAATGAAGCGGCTTCGGCTTGAACGACTTGTTAGGCCGCCGCACGCCGAGCTTGCGCCCGACCTTGCGACAGCCCAACCCCTGCGCCGAACAGTACAACAAGTCTGGCCGAACGGCCTGAGGCTGGCACTTGCCGGGGCCCAGGCCGGAACCACCGACTCGCGCGGCCAAGAACTCTCATCGCGCCCTGTCCGAAGCCGACTCGGCCGCTCGAATCTTGCGGAAAGTCGCATCTGTCCGAAGCCGACGAGTTGCAGGGCTGATTACCAATGCCTGCGCCGCGCGTGCGAGGTGCAAGTGCTGCGGATAAGCGACGCGCTGCAGAGTGCCTGGAACCCAGCAACAACAGTGCGGGAAACAAGGCCTAACGCCTGAATTAAGCCGCGCCGCGAAGCGGCGTCGGCTTGAATGAATTGTTAGGGCCCGCCCGCGGACCCTGTGGCAACAAGTATCTCGTGATACCGCCGATTGTCTATGCCGTTGGATTGCTCCACAGCCAGAGGATGACCACTGACCGCTGGAACGTGAACAGCGGGCCGGCTTGTGCTGTTTTGGAACTGCACCATTACAGCTAGGCCAAGAGTAGATGGGTAACCTGGCATTGCATTGGCGATAGTGCCCGCGACTGGCGGCTCATTACTCCCGTCCTTGTCATAGAGCTCGACGTACCGGAAGAAGTCTGGCTCTTGCACTCCTACCCAGACACCCCAGCCGTAGTAGTCGGATTGCTCGTTGAAGGGGAGCTTGAGCAGGCAGCGTATGAAGAAGCTACTGCCAAACTGGCAAAGGTCGCTATTGAACTTTGCCTGATTGGCTCGCTCGCTCTCTGGGATGGCCCAAACCACATCCGGAAGCTTCCAGCCATGGTCGGTGGGCAGGCCGTCATGCGTTTCACCACAGGTTGAGCAAACGAAAGACTTCATGCGGGCCCTAACACCAGAGTTAAGCCGCGTCGCAGCGGGGCGTGAAGCACATGGCAAGCTGTACCTGCCATGTGGTTTGCGCACCGATGTGGCGTCGGCTTGAACGAATCGTTAGGCCTCAGCCGACTCACTGACCGAGATGCCGCAGGACGGACAATGGTCAAGCCGGGCCCGAAGTGGACCGACTGGAACAAGCTTGTACAACAATAGCCAGAGCTTGGTGGTGCAGCGTGGACAACGCGCCGTGCGATACAGGTAGACGAACGCACCAAGTATGACGGCGATGGATGCGACGGACACGAGAAGGGCCAACTGATGTCGCAGTGACGATATGGCCACAAGGCCAGCCAGCCAAGCGATAAAGACCACCGCCAAAAATGTGCGCTGCTTTGCTGCTAACAAATCGCGGACGGTCATATGAGGCCTAACACCAGAGTTAAGCCGTGCCGCGAAGCGGCATCGGCTTGAACGACTCGTTAGGCCGCCGTTCCCTGGCACCTGCGCCCGACGTGCGGCAGCCCAACCCCTGAGGTGAACAGTACAACAAGCGCCGTGTCTGGTGCTGCCGAAACGCACCATGCGCGCGGCCAAGAACTCTCACCGCGCACTGCCCGAAGCCGACCCGGCAGGTCGAATCTTGCGAACAGTCGCGCCCGTCCGAAGCCGAGGTGTTTCAGGGCTGACTGCCGATGCCTGCACCGCGCGTGCGAAGTGCAAACGCAGCGGATAAGCGATGCGCTACGGATCGCCTGGAACCCGGCAACAACAGTGCGGGAAACAAGGCCTAACACCAGAGTTAAGCCGAGACGCGCAGTGAAGCGAAGCACATGGCAAGCTGTATCTGCCATGTGGTTTGCGTAACGAAGCGGCTTCGGCTTGAACGACTCGTTAGGCCGCAGCTGCCTGGCACTTGCGCCCGACCCGCCGCGGCCCAACCCCGAACTGAAACATTACAACAACCTGGCGCA
Source organism: Luteimonas sp. MC1750 (assembly GCF_016615955.1). Classification (NCBI taxonomy): domain Bacteria; kingdom Pseudomonadati; phylum Pseudomonadota; class Gammaproteobacteria; order Lysobacterales; family Lysobacteraceae; genus Luteimonas; species Luteimonas sp. MC1750. Next base: position 33,710 of record NZ_CP067113.1, on the reverse strand, counting down.
ACTGGGCGGCACTTTGGGCGGCGAAGCGCGAACTACAGCTCGCGCGCGCGAAGAACCGCACCAAGATCTGTCCAAAGCCGACTCGGCGGGTGGAGTCTTGCGGGAGAGTCGCGCCCGTCCGAAGCCGAGGTGCGGCAGGCGCTGACACCGATGCCGCTCACCGCGCGTGCGAGGCGCCAAAAGTGACAGATGAGCGGCCAATCTGATGCGAGCGAAGTTGCCTATCCGGAAGTGCCGGACACAAGGCCTAACACCGAAGTTAAGCCGAGACGCGTAGTGGAGCAAAGCACATGGCAAGCTGTACCTGCCATGTGCTTTGCGCAACGAAGCGGCTTCGGCTTGAACGCATTGTTAGGCCCCGCAAGCTACGGCTCATCCGCAACCTCTTGGAAGTCGTGCGCTGCCAAGAGCGCCACGCGTCGTTCACCGGCGGCGTTGAGCGTGATGCGCCCAGTGAATCTGCCCCGAGCAGAACGCCAGACCAGATGGGGTGCCAGCAGCCGCAACTGGCCTAAGAACCGCGCGACGCTCTGGTCTGCATCTTCTGCCGGGGGACCAACTCTCACGCCTTTGTTTGGACACGCAGGGTCCCTTAGCGTGATGCCGTGATGGAGATCCGTTGAGGCTATAGCCTGGAACGAAACCAAAACCCCGAGCTGACTTGGCGTCGCGAGCACACCGCAAAGGCTGGCTGTCGGTGCCGATGAGGTGGTCGAGCGAACGTTCTGCACGCCGCAGCCCGACAGAAGTGCCGCCGCTGTAGCCAGCGCAATAGCGTAAAGTCTGACCCGTCCCATGGGAGTGCTGCAGATCCTCATTAGGGGCCTAACACCTGAATTAAGCCGCGCCGCGAAGCGGCGTCGGCTTGAATGAATTGTTAGATTAAATCTCTACCAACCCAAAGTCAGTAATTCTGTATCCAATTCTAACTTCTTGTGATGGGCAACAGCCGGGGTCATTTGGCCCCCAGCGGATTGCGTCAAAGTAGAAGGTGTCATTGGCAAATTGTATTGATTCAAATTTGATGCTACGCCACATTTTTGCACCGACTTTCGAAAATGCGATTAGGCTGTAGCTGGGTGGAGAGCTCTGGTTCTGACTGCGGCTATCATTACTGAGCTCGTATACGGCGATATATTGATCGTAACCATTTCCGCCATATCGTTCTGCGATGGAAATTGGAACGGCGTAAATTTTTCTTTGCTGATAGTTGAACTCAGTAGGAAGCCCCGCGCCACTGGTGGAAAAATTGTCATTTAACTGCGATGCAATGACTTGTGCCTTATTACGTACTAAGGATAGAGAGTTCTGTGCGAGCAATGGCGCTGAAGTCAGAAGCCCTACTAAGAAGATAAGTAAAGTTTTCATGATGCCTCTAATTTAATCTAACGCCTGAATTAAGCCGCGCCGCGAAGCGGCGTCGGCTTGAATGAATTGTTAGGGCGCAAAGCCACGTTATTGAGTTGCTTCCATGAACGGTTCGCCCTTGGCATTGAAGCCATAGCGAAAGGTGGCCGACTGCCCGTTGAGCGGCGCCCGGCGCTCCCATTGGGGCAGCGAATAGATCTTTTTGCAGATGTACGATTCCAGCGCCGGGCGGGCAAGAAGCTCTTTGGCTTCTGCCGGAGCGAGAACAGTTGTGGACTGACCTGGTTGGACACGACCGACTAACGCGCCATCCACATACAGCTCGGTTGCACAAAGCGATCCCATCTTTCCGGTATCGCGGTTCACAACGATCTGAGCTGGCCCGCTCGCGGTGGAAGCGGGTGGTGCTACCTCTTGGGCGGCAGTCGAGTTCATTGCGGAGCATGCAACCACTACAACTAAGATAGATCTAAGCATTTCGGTTCCCCCATTTACTGTTGCATTGAACGTGCGCCCTAACGCCTAAGCTAAGCCGCGCCGTAGCGGAGCGTGAAGCATGTGGCAGGCTTTACCTGCCACATGGTTTGCGCCCCGATGTGGTGTCGGCTTGAGCGCATTGTTAGCGCCCAGCTCACTCTTTGGCACCACCGGGAGCAAGTACACCAGCCACAGCGAGCCAGCTAGCAGCAGGGCGCCTATCAGACGACCGCTACGGAGTGGTCGCCAGCCCGTACTGATCCCTTTGCTGTGAAGAACATCGACATACAGGATCGCAACGAAGCCAAGAACGACTAGCGACAAGAGGAACGCTACGAAGACAAGAATCTGTAAAGGATCCAGGACTCCAGCGCACGCCATCACGACGCCGGCACCAAAAAAGAACCAGAACATTGGTGCTGCAAAGTCCGCGACAAATTCGGCAGGGCGCGTGGAAAAGTAGTGAAAGACTCTTCGACGCCATACCCCCCATTCATCCGTAGGCCTTCCAAGGATGGTCGAGACCAATCCGGTAAAGAACATCGCCGCAATTGCGACTAATGCTAAAGCATTTAGAGCTAGCATCTCCTGCGCTGCCCGATCCGCACTCTTGCTCAGAGGGCCGATGTCAAACGCTATCGCAATAGTGAAAAAGATCCCAAGTAGGCCGAACGACGGACCGACCCCCATGAATCGCTTTGCTGATGCCTTCAAGTGATGCGAATCTTTCATGGGCGCTAACACCTAAGTTAAGCCGCGCCGCAGCGGGGCGTGAAGCACATGGCACGCTTTACCTGCCATGTGGTTTGCGCCCCGATGCGGTGTCGGCTTGAACGCATTGTTAGGCCGCTGGAATGTCAAAGCCGGCCTCCCTGAGGATTCTGATTATCCATGGCCGAGTGTACTTCTCTGCTGGATCCACTTCTTGACTGTCGCCAGCGTGATAGAACTCACCTTCATCGAAGGCGGAGTACACCGACCAGGCGAACGTTGGAACTTCATATCTGGTGAGACCCATAACAAAGTTCATTGCTGAGTCACAGAAGTGGTATTCGAGTGCGCCCGCCGCGTAGCCCATCGCGAGATGAAACGCCAAAGCATCATAGACCTGGCCAGTGGTCAAGAATTCTGCCGAAGCGTACGCCTGTACCTCGTCGACCGTGAGGTCACCGACACTGCTCTTTTCCGCAAGTTGGTGGATTGTTGCCATTGCGGCCTAACACCCAAGTTAAGCCGAGACGCGTAGTGGAGCGAAGCACATGGCAAGCTTCTCCTGCCATGTGTTTTGCGTAACGAAGCGGCTTCGGCTTGAACGCATTGTTAGGCACCACGCCACACGGAGCCTCTACGGCAAGTACGTGCGGATACCTGGTCTTAGGGCACGTACCGCATCGTAGCTACTTGAAAGGATCGTCTCTAGTTCTCGGACGGTTTTCCGGCCTTCCTCTGCTGCGTACAAGGCGGGCCCAATGACCGTGTACTCCTTCAAGAGCGCTTTTCCCGCTTTGACGTGACCGAAGTGCATAAGGCTGCTTCCGATTTCGCCGAGATTGGAGATACGACCGCGTCTGACTTCGGTCCTCTCGCCATCCATGTACTCGACGCTATTCACGCACCTCAGAGCGTCTGCGATTAGACCTTGAAACCGCATGACTCTCGAAATGATAAGTCCAGAGTACAGCCCTGTGACCACCCCCGAGGCTAGGCCGGTGATGAGTCCGATGAGAATGCTTTGCGAGAGCTGCCCCATGTGAGTGCCTAACACTTAAGTTAAGCCGCGCCGCAGCGGGGCGCGAAGCACATGGCAAGCTTTTTCTGCCATGTGGTTTGCGCCCCGATGAGGTGTCGGCTTGAACGCATTGTTAGGCGGCGCCACGACACACCTCTGACGGGCAAACCACCACATGACAATTCTCGTGCGCTTCTAGCATGGGCGTCAGCACCCTATCGCTGGCGGAACAAAGTGCAACGGACATGACGCTTTTTGGGCCCAAGGCGCGGACGAGATCACGCGAGAAGAGTGCCTGGCCCATGAGGTACATGCCGAGCAGACTGTTCTTCGTTTGTACTGAGACGACGTCGCGACCCGCAACGTCGAAGCGCGTGCCCGGCGGCGCGATAGCTGCAGGCTCTCCAAGCACGATAAGTCCGTCTAGCAACCTACGGCCTTGACCCGGCGCCCTCGGCACCACAAGAAACTCTTCGAGCAGTAGCCCACCGATCTGGCTCCAGTACCAGCGGGTCATCGGGGTTTCGAGTCTGCTCATGTGCCGCCTAACGCCTGAGTTAAGCCGAACCGCGTAGTGGAGGCAAAGGCATGGCAAGCTTTTTATGCCATGCCTTTGCTGGAACGAAGTGGTTTCGGCTTGAACGAATTGTTAGGCGGCACCCGCGAGCTATGCGCACGCCATAGCGCAAAGCCAACCAGCGCGACCCAAAGGAAGAAGCAGGCGAACGTTAGGCGCTGACCGATGCTTTGCATGCCGGCAAAACGCAAAAAGCCAGTGGCAATGGAGGCAACGACTAGGGCGAGGGAAGGCATAGCTGCCCAGCGCCAGGCGGAAGTCTTGCGGAAGCTGGCCGGCAGCAAAAAGCCGGCGACAAGGAAAGCGACGTAACAGCCGAAGCTACCCACCGTATGGAGCAGGGTGGTGGTGGACTTAAAGTCCGACATGTTGGCCGGGAAGGCACCGGAAAGCGCCATGAGAAGGCCGGCGGCAACCACGGCCACGGAGCCGATGACAGCGCCGCGACCTTGCGGCGAGAACTCCCGCCTGAGTCCCATGCCGAGAAAGGCGACCACAAGGCCCGGAAGGATGTACCCGAGGATGTTCCAAGCCCAGAGGTTGGGTGCGTCGAGGCTGCCCAGTTCACTGATCGCGCGGTCGGTGTGATCGTAGTCGGGCCGCATGGCAGCCATGACGACGTACACAGCCAAGAACCAAAGGGGCACTGCCATGGCCAGAAAGCCGATCTTCTTTTGAGACATCATTTGCAGTGCGGTCCCTGTGCGGCCTAACACCTAAGTTAAGCCGACCCGCGCAGTGGAGTGGACCAGGTGGCAAGCTCTACCTGCCGCCTGGGCCGCGTAACGAAGCGGGTTCGGCTTGAACGCATTGTTAGGCGGACACCCGCGATGCCCGCCACTCCTCAAAGAACTGCTCATTGTCAGCGATCAGTTCTGATAGGTCTCCCTGCACATCCAGCTGGTAAAGCGCATCGCGTGCGATCCGAATAGCGTTCTCGCCCTCTTGGATCGTGATGGTGCTGCTTTTGAGGGTCAGTCCAAGCGTGTCGATGGCGGACTGGATCGCTCTCTGTCGTTCAACCAATTTCGCGTTCCGCTGCCTAGTAGTGCGGCTAGCTACAGCTCTTCGATAGATCAGGAGAGCCACCAGCACTGCGACAGCAATAGCTACGGGTGCGAGAAAGTCCATATGTCCGCCTAACACCTAAGTTAAGCCGAGCTGCGTAGTGGAGCCAAGCACATGGCAAGCTTTACCTGCCATGTGCTTGGCGGAACGAAGCGGCTTCGGCTTGAACGCATTGTTAGGCCTCACCTGGAAGCTGGACAATTGACTCGACCTTAACCTCGCCATCGAACAGCTCCTTGATATACGCCGAAGTGCAATCAGAGAACTCATCAATAAGCGCGAGCCCATCTGCGTCGACGTCGTTGTCGCCTTGGAGGAGGAGGCGCGCACCATCCCAAGTACAGCTGACATTCTTGTACCACTGCCGATGCTCCGCGAACTCGGCTGTTATGTCCGCCGCAGCTTCCGGGCCAGCTGACTCCGGTACTCCGTAACAGGCTAAGACGATTCTGTACATGAGGCCTAACGCCTAAGTTAAGCCGCGCCGCAGCGGGGCGTGAAGCACATGGCACGCTTTACCTGCCATGTGGTTTGCGCCCCGATGCGGTGTCGGCTTGAACGCATTGTTAGGCGGCCCCGAGACGATACGGGACCGACCCGTTGTACTGCAGCAGATCCCAGAGATTGCCATACAAGTCCTGGAACACCGCCACTGTGCCGTAAGGCTGCTCGGAGGGCGCGCGAACGAAGGTGACCCCGGCCGACCGATACCGCTCGTAGTCACGCCAGAAGTCATCTGTCTGGAGGAACAGGAACACCCGGCCACCGGTCTGGCCCCCAACTGCCGCCAGCTGATCTGCGCCCGAAGCTCGAGCGAGTAGTAGTGACGTGCCCGAGCTTCCGGGCGGAGCGACGACCACCCAGCGCTTGCCCTCTTCCGGCCGCGGCGAGTCCTCAACCAAGCGGAACCCAAGTGTCCCCACGTAGAACTCTATGGCCTCGTCGTAATCACGGACCAGTAGCGAGATGTGGGCAATTGCTTGCTGCACGTTGCGATGCTGCTCCGTGGGCCGCCTAACGCCTGAATTAAGCCGCGCCGCGAAGCGGCGTCGGCTTGAATGAATTGTTAGGCCGCGACCCGAGAGAGCTGGGACCAAGCCTGCCATGTGCCAACAAAGTGCACTACACCGATTGTGAGGCAGATTGTTGAGCTCCACCACCAGAAAGCAGGTCCGTTGCCGCCGGGTGCAAACGAGGCAAATGCGAACCCCACCACGCCACGCAGAAGATAGATGCCGGCAATGACGCACAAGGCCAGGCGCACAAAGGGAAGTCGCGGAATGAGGCCTGCGCCAGAGAAGGCGTACAGCGACCATATGGCGAGCACCAACACAATGCTCGAGGTGATAAAGGTTGGCCGCCAGCTGCCGGCCGCAGCAAGCTGAGCCATCTGTTCGCCAGCGCCGAAGAAGCGATACCACGAAGCGCCAAAAACGATGCAGCCAAGGTGCAGAAGAGCTGCGCCTGCACTTAGAACTGCGCCAGAGATTAGTAGCGGATTACCCATGTCTTCCTTGAGCGGCCTAACGCCTGAATTAAGCCGCGCCGCGAAGCGGTGTCGGCTTGAATGAATTGTTAGGCGGCAAGCGCCTATGCTGTGCCCAAAGAGCCATTGCATTGCCGAGAACGATGAGGCAGAAGGCCAAGCCGACTGGCGCAGAGGCCCAATGAACCTCGCCAGATAGCGTGCGAACAGTGTCACGAACAGTCACCGCAGCAAGAGTGGCCACGGCCAGCGCGAGCGCACCGAACAGGGCCTTGTACCGGGCGCCACGCAAGAAGAAGCGTTGCGGCACTAGGAGCAACATGCACAGTGCCGCGCTAGGTAAGACCGATAGACCGCGCTTGGAGAACGGCGGAGCTTCTACGGGGTTCAACTCACCAGACAGAGTCACTGCCACACTCATGGCTAGAAAGAGTGCCAAGAGAATTCCCAAAGCTCTAGTTGCGTAGATTGCCGAAGTGATCATCTGCCGCCTAACGCCTGAATTAAGCCGCGCCGCGAAGCGGCGTCGGCTTGAATGAATTGTTAGGCAACCGCCTCATGGCAATGTGTCCACTAGATGTTGGCACCACTTGTCAGATCGGGTCGCGTTGTAAGAATGCCGTATCTTGGTGGGCGGATCATCGCTGAATCGGTAAGTAAGCTCCTGCGGCCTACGCTCCAAGTAGATTGAACAGAATCTCTGTCCGACCGGCATAGTCTTGGGATCGCTTGTCTTTGTGACCGTCTCGCACAAGCTGTTGCCTGAAACCTCATAAGTCATTTTCAGGGCGAACTCAGGACCACCAGGCATCCGGCCGCAGGCGTCTGACGTGCCATCACCGTATGTCTCTCCGTAACCGAAGCACGTCTTTCCGCCGTCGTTGGAACTACATGAGACACGAACCAAGTCAGCGGGGGTGAGCTTCTGAGCTCCGGCAGAGCAAGAGATGAGAGCTGCTGCCATAAGCAAGTGACGGAGATGTTTCATAGGTTGCCTAACGCCTGAATTAAGCCGCGCCGCGAAGCGGCGTCGGCTTGAATGAATTGTTGGACGCCAACTCTAGCCGAAGCCGAGCCACCTGCGACCAGCTCGCAGCAACACGAAGCCGGTGCCACAAGCAGGCCCCTCCGCGTGGCGTCGCCCTGACCGAAGCCGGGGAGGGCCGGCCTCGCGGCCACGAACCCACACCGTGAACTCTCCGATGCGACTGCTTGGGCGGAGCGCAGCCCAGCGAGTGAAATCGCACCGCCCGAAGCCGAAGATGCCTGGCTAGACGCCCGCATCGCGAGCGAGATGCCACAGCGAAGCTCTCACACGCGCCCGCGCCGTCTCGATCGTGCGCTCTGATGCTTGGATGAAGCCGCCGGCGAAGACTCATCGCGACCCACAAGCTGAAGCTCTTAGCGGCCAACGCCAGAGTTAAGCCGAGACGCGTAGTGGAGCGAAACGCATGGCAAGCTTTACCTGCCATGCGTTTTGCGTAACGAAGCGGCTTCGGCTTGAACGATTTGTTAGGCCGCCGCACGCCGAGCTTGCGCCCGACCTTGCGACAGCCCAACTCCTGAGCCGAACACTACAACAAGTCTGGCTGAACGGCCTGAGGCTGGCACTTGCTGGGGCCGGAGCCAAAACCAGCGATTCGTGCGGCCAACAACTCTCTCAGCGCCCTGTCCGAAGCCGACTCGGCCGGTCGAATCTTGCGGAGAGTAGGGCCAGTCCGAAGCCGAGGCGCTGCAGGGCTGACTGCCGATGCCTGCACCGCGCGTGCGAGGTGCAAACGCTGCGGATAAGCGAGGCGCTACAGATCGTCTGGAACCCGACACCAACAGTGCGGGAAACAAGGCCTAACACTAAGTAGATCCCAAAAGCGGAATGTAGCAGCCCCACCTCGCCACACCCCACCGCCCAGTCACCAGAAAAATCCCACCCCGAATCAAGCCCTTGGCCCCTGCCGCCGCGTGCCGGCTGCGGTAACGCTTCCGGAAAATACCTCATGGACGAGGCGGTATGTCATACCGGGACAACGATGAGGCGGTAATCGGGATCCAGCAGGGTGCACCTCCGCCCCGTCTCCTCGACCAGGTTCGCATTCGCTGCCGGACCAGGCACTACAGCATCCGGACCGAGCGGGCCTACGTGGGCTGGGCGCGCCGCTTCATCCTGGCGAACAACCGCCGCCACCCGCGCGAGCTCGGGCTGGCCGAGGTCGAGGCCTTCCTGTCGTCGCTCGCGGTGCGTGACGACGTCGCGGCCAGCACGCAGAACCAGGCGCTCTCGGCGCTGCTGTTCCTCTACAGGGAGGTGCTGGGCGTCGAGCTGCCGTGGGTCGGCTCGGTCACGCGGGCCAAGCGCCCCAAGCGCCTGCCGGTGGTGTTGACGCACGCGGAGGTACGGGCGCTGCTCGCGCTGGTCGACGGCCAGGTGGGCCTGATGGCCTCGCTGCTCTACGGCGCGGGCATGCGCCTGCTGGAAGCGGCGCGGCTGCGGGTCAAGGACATGGACTTCGGGCGGCGGGAGATCGTGGTGCGCAACGGCAAGGGCGGCAAGGACCGGCGCGTGCCACTGCCGCGCCGGCTCGAGGCTGGCCTGCTTGCGCAGGTCGAGCGCGTGCGCGTGCTCCACGCGCGCGATCTCGCCGACGGCTTCGGGGAGGTCTGGCTTCCGCACGCGCTGTCGCGGAAATACCCGACCGCCGCCCGCGAATTCGGCTGGCAGTACGTGTTCCCGTCCTCGCGGCTGTCGGAGGACCCGCGCGGTGGGACGCGGCGCCGCCACCATGTCGACGAGGCCGTGCTGCAGCGCGCGGTCAAGGCGGCGCGCGTGCAGGCCGGCATCGACAAGCCGGCGACCTGCCACACGCTGCGCCATTCCTTCGCCACCCATCTGCTGGAGTCGGGCCACGACATCCGCACGGTGCAGGAGCTGCTGGGGCACAAGGACGTGGCCACGACGCAGATCTACACGCACGTGCTCGGCCGCGGCGCGGGCGGCGTGCTCAGCCCGCTCGACCGCGACTGAGCGCCGATCGGGGACGCATCGCCTCAGGCCGGCGGCAGCGGCAGCCCGCGCATCGGCTTCACCGTGCGCAGCACGAAGCTCGAGTTCACGTCGCCCACGCCGGGGCGCGCCAGCACGCGGTCGAGCAGGAACCGGGAGAAGTGTTCGAGGTCGGCGACCATCACCTGCAGCAGGTAGTCCATGTCGCCAGTCAGGGCGTGGCAGGCCACGACCTCGTCCCATTCGTTGACGCCGCGTGCGAAGTCCGCGACCGCGGCGGCGTCGTGGTGGTTGAGGCGGATGCGCACGAAGGCGGTCAGTCCCAGGCCGATGCGCTCGGGGTCGACCTCGGCGCGGTAGCCAGCGATCACGCCGCTGCGCTCGAGCCGCTGCACGCGCCGCAGGCAGGCCGAGGGCGAAAGGTGCACGCGCTCGGCGAGTTCGGCGTTGCTCAGCCGGCCCTGCCGCTGCAGTTCGGCGAGCAGCTGGAGGTCGGTGCGGTCGAGGCTGGTGTCGGGGCGGGGCATGCGGCGCTCCGTTCGGCGTGCGGCGCAAGGATATTGCGCGGAACGCGGACTTCATGGCGAGGATCGCAAGCATCTTGCGCACTCGAGGCGCTAGAGTCGATGGGTGATGGCGTCATCGCGCACGAAAGCTGCGTCGGCAGTCAGCGCGCCCCGCCGAACCAGGAGTCCACCATGTCCGCCCAGGCCCCCGTCCAGCCCCGCCGCGTCGAGAACCTCCACACCGACAAGGGCAAGGTGCCGGTCTACGCCACGGGCGTGGTCGACCAGAACTGGGGCGGCTACACCGCGGAGGACCACGCGACCTGGGCGACGCTGTTCGAACGCCAGCGCCGGCTGCTGGTCGGCCGCGCCAGCGAGGCCTTCCTCACCGCGCAGGACGCGATGGGCATGACGCCCGACCGCATCCCGAAGTACGACGACCTGAACCCGGTGCTGGAACCCGCCACCGGCTGGCGGCTGATCGGCGTCGAGGGCCTGCTGCCGGAGCTCGACTTCTTCGAGCACCTGGCCAACCGCCGCTTCCCGGTCACCTGGTGGATCCGTCGCCCCGACCAGATCGATTACATCGAAGAGCCCGACCTCTTCCACGACCTGTTCGGCCATGTGCCGCTGCTGATGAACCCGGTGTTCGCCGACTACATGGCCGCCTACGGCCGCGGCGGGGTCAAGGCGCACGGCATCGGCGCGGAGGCGCTGCAGAACCTGACGCGCCTGTACTGGTACACGGTGGAGTTCGGCCTGATCCGCGAGGCCGACGGGCTGCGCATCTATGGCAGCGGCATCGTCTCGTCCAGCGGCGAGTCGGTGCACGCGCTGGAGTCGCCGGCGCCCAACCGCATCGGCTTCGACCTCGAGCGCATCATGCGCACGCGCTACCGCATCGACACCTACCAGAAGACCTATTTCGTCATCGACAGCTTCGAGCAGCTGATGGCCGCGACCGGTCCCGACTTCACGCCGATCTATGCGCGCCTGGCTGAGCAGCCGTCGATCCCCGCCGGCACCGTGCTCGACTCCGACGCCGTCTTCCAGCGCGGCACCGGCGAAGGCTGGACCACCGACGGCGACGTCTGACCCCGCCGCCCCACCCCCGCCCCGCGCCCTGCAGGAGCGGCCACAGCCGCGATCGCCCCGAACCTCCACGCCCTGTAGGAGCGGCTACAGCCGCGATCGCTCTGGGCCCTTGGCCAGCGGCCACCTGCCTGCCCGATACCCTGTGCCGATCGCGGCTGTAGCCGCTCCTACAGGTCGGTCCACGCGCCGGCGCGCCCACGCTCGCTGCTCCGGGCCGCAGCATTGCAACCACACCGTTCCGCGCCCGCGACCCCCGCTCACGTCCCCGGGCGCAGCCCACGGGCGACAATGTCGACATGACTGCCTCCCCCCTGCACCGCCTGCCGGCCATCGCGCTGGCCACCCTCTCCTTCGCCATCGCCACGGCCCTCGCCTCCGCCCCGGCGCAGGCCCAGGACATCGTCAGTCCTCGTGCCACCGCCTCCTCCCCCGCGAGCGCGCCCGATGCATCCGGCTCGACGCCGGACTCCACCCCCACCACCCTCGACGCCGTCGTGGTCGAAGCCACGCGCCTGCGCACCGTCCCGGCCTTCGACACCCCCGCCTCCACCGCCACCATCGACCTGGAAGGCGAACGCGCGGGCGCCGATGGCGATGTCTCCGAAGTCCTGCGCGGCGTCCCCGGCCTGCTGGCGCGCGACCGCCAGAACCTGGCCCAGGACACCCAGCTCTCGATCCGCGGCTTCGGCGCGCGCGCGACCTTCGGGGTGCGCGGCCTGCGCCTGTACGCCGACGGCATCCCGGCCTCGATGCCCGACGGCCAGGGCCAGCTCTCGCACTTCAGCCTGGCCGGCGCCGAGCGCGTCGAGGTGTTGCGCGGTCCGTTCTCGGCGCTGCACGGCAATTCGTCGGGCGGCGTGGTCTCCATCCACAGCGCCGACGGCCAGGCCGGCGATCCCTGGCGGCTGCGCGCGACCGTCGGCAGCGACGGCACCTGGACCGGTGCGGCCCGCCTGCTCGGCGGCAACGACGTGGTCGGCTACAACGTTTCGCTCTCGCGCCTGGACACCGATGGCTGGCGCGACCATTCGGCCGCACGCCGCGACGTGGCCAATTTCAAGCTCGGCTTCGACCTGGGCGATCGCCGCTCGCTGGCCCTGGTGCTCAACCACGTCGACATCCCCGAAGCCCGCGATCCCCTGGGCCTGACCGCGCAGCAGGTGCGCGAGAACCCGCGCCAGGCGGTCGCCAACGCGTACCTCTACGACACCCGCAAGAGCGTGCGCCAGTCGCAGGCCGGCGCGGTGTTCGAGCAGGGCTTCGGCCAGGCACAGTCGCTGCGGCTGTCGGCCTGGGGCGGCGACCGCGAGGTCACCCAGGTGCTGCCGATTCCGCCGGCGCCGCAGCGCAATCCGCTGCATTCCGGCGGCGTGATCGACCTCGACAACCGCTACGCCGGCTACGACGCGCGCTGGTCGTGGAGCGGCAGCCTCGCCGACCGCCCGCTCGAGGTCGCCGCGGGCATCGCCGGCGAGCGCCAGCGCCAGCGCCGCCGCGGCTTCGAGAACTTCGTCGGCGACGCGCTGGGCGTGCGCGGTGCGCTGCGCCGCGACGAGCGCAACGAGGTCGAGACCGAGGACCTGTACGCGCAGGCCTGGTGGCGGTTCGCACCGCGCTGGTCGCTGCTGCTCGGCGCGCGCCGCAGCGAGGTGGAGTTCACCTCGCGCGACGGTTACGTCACCGCCGGCAACCCCGACGACAGCGGCCGGGTCGACTACTCGGAAACCTCGCCGGTGGCCGGCATCACCTTTGCGCCCTCCGAGCACCTGCGGATCTACGCCTCCGCGGGCCGTGGTTTCGAGACGCCGACCTTCAACGAACTCTCCTACCGCGCCGACGGCGGCGCCGGCCTGGCCTTCGGGCTGCGTCCGGCGGTGAGCGACAACTACGAGCTCGGCCTGAAGTGGCGCACGGCCACCGGCGGCCAGCTCGAGGCGGCGCTGTTCCGCGCCGACACCGATGACGAGATCGCGGTGGCGACCAACGTGGCCGGCCGCAGCAGCTACCGCAACGCCGGCGGCGCCCGCCGCCAGGGCGTGGAGCTGTCGTGGCTGCAGCCTCTGGGCGATGCCTGGGACCTGCAGCTGGCGGCAACCCGGCTCGAGGCCGAGTTCCGCGGCGGTGGGGTGGACGCCGGCGCGATCGTGCCCGGTGCGCGCATCCCGGGCGTGCCGGAGCGCCAGGGCTTCGCCCGCCTGCAGTGGAACGCCGGCGGCCCCTGGACCGCCGCGCTCGAAGCCGAGGCCATCGGCGACGTGGTGGTGAACGACGCCGGCACCGAGGCCGCGTCCGGTTACGGGCTGCTGCACATGGAGGCCTCGCGCCGCTGGAACACCTCGGCCGGTCCGCTGCGCGTGTTTGCGCGCGTCGACAACGTCCTCGACCGGGACCACATCGGCTCGGTGATCGTCAACGAAGGCAACGGCCGCTTCTACGAACCCGGCGCCGGCCGCACCTGGCTGCTGGGCCTGGAGTGGCAGCTCGACCGCCGCTGACGGCCCACCCCCACCCCCGTCCTCCCCCTGTAGGAGCGGCTACAGCCGCGATCGCCTCGTCGTCGATCCATCGCCAGGCCCGCTCGCGGCTGTAGCCGCTCCTGCAGGGGATGCCTCGCCCGCGGGGCGCGGGCCAACGCCCCTGCAGCCGCCGGGCCCTTGGGCGACAATGGCGGCCCCGTCCGCCACTGCGCAGGTCCGCGATGTCCAGCCACGTCTCCCTCACCCGCCACCTGATCGAGGAGCAGCGCGCCGGCCGCATCAATGCCGACCTGCGCCAGCTGATCGCGGTGGTCGCCCGCGCCTGCACCAGCATCTCGATCGCGGTCGGCAAGGGCGCGCTGGGCGGCGTGCTGGGTGACGCCGGCACCGGCAACATCCAGGGCGAGGCGCAGAAGAAGCTCGACGTGCTGTCCAACGAGATCCTGCTCGAGGCCAACGCCTGGGGCGGGCATCTCGCCGCCTGCGCCTCGGAAGAGATGGACCACTGCTTCCCGATTCCCGACGCGTATCCGCGCGGCAACTACCTGCTGCTGTTCGATCCCCTCGACGGCTCCAGCAACATCGACGTCAACGTGTCGGTCGGCACCATCTTCTCGGTGCTGCGCTGCCCCGAGGGCACGGCCGCGGCCTGCGACGAGGACTTCCTGCAGCCGGGCACCGATCAGGTCGCCGCCGGCTACTGCGTCTACGGCCCGCAGACCACGCTGGTGCTGACCTTCGGCCACGGCACCCACGCCTTCACCCTCGATCGCGAGTCGGGCACCTTCATGCTGACGCGCGAGGCGATCCGCATCCCCGAGGAGACGAAGGAGTTCGCGATCAACATGTCCAACCAGCGCCACTGGGAGGCGCCGATGCAGGACTACGTGCGCGACCTGCTGGCCGGCAAGGAAGGCCCGCGCGGCAAGGACTTCAACATGCGCTGGGTCGCCTCGATGGTCGCCGACGTGCACCGCATCCTGACCCGCGGCGGCATCTTCATCTATCCCTGGGACCGCAAGGACCCCGGCAAGGCCGGCAAGCTGCGCCTGATGTACGAGGCCAACCCGATGTCCTTCCTGGTCGAACAGGCCGGCGGCGCCGCCAGCAACGGCCGCGACCGCATCATGGAGATCGCCCCCACGCAGCTGCACCAGCGCGTGCCGGTCTTCCTCGGTTCGAAGTCCGAAGTCGAAGCCGCCACCCGCTACCACCGCGACCACGACGGGGGCTGATTCGCTCCGGTCCTGGCGGTTGGAGCAGAGCTTTGCCACGGATCACGCGGATGACGCGGATTTGCGCGGATAGAGCAGGAGTAGAAGAGAGCTTCTGTCTGTCTTGCGCGTGGTCTGACCGTCGGCCATGGCGAAGCCCGGACGAAGCGCTTCAGCAATCGCCCGCCCAGTTTTCTCCGCCAACTGTTTCTCCGCCAACTGTTCTTTTCCGCGCAATCTGCTTCATCGCGCCATCCGCTTGATCCGTGTAAATCCGCTCTTATCCGCGTCCATCCGTGGCAAAAAAATGCTCTTCCCCCCACCCGGAGCCCGAAATGCACGACAGCGCTGACTTCATAGAAGTGACGCCCGGCGCGCTCGACGCGGCGACGTGCGCGGCGATCGTCGAGCGCATGCGGGGGAGCGATGCGCTGCAGCCGGGGCGGGTGGGCAGCGGGGTGTTTCCCGAGCTGAAGAAGAGTCGCGACATCGGCCTGGCCGGGCGTGCCGACTGGGCCGATGTCGAGCAGGCGCTCAATGTCGCGGTCTACTCGGGGCTGCTGGCCTATCTGCGCCGGTATCCACAGGCGCTCATCGCGCCGCTGATGCTGCAGCAGCCGGGGCCGGACGGCGCGCTGCGCCGCCTCGAGGCGGACGACATCACGGCGATGGACGACCGCGCGCTGGGCCAGCTGGCGATGGCCTGCCTGCGTCCCGGAACGGTCAACCTGCAGTGGTATGCCGACGGCGAGGGCGGCTATCCCTACTGGCACTGCGAGCTGTATCCCCGCGACGCGCCGGCCGAGACCCTGCATCGCCACCTGCTGTGGACGCTCTACCTCAACGACGGCTTCGAAGCCGGCGAGACCGAGTTCCTGTTCCAGGGCCGCAAGATTGCACCGCGCACCGGCGACCTGCTGATCGCGCCCACCGCCTTCACCCACACCCACCGCGGCAACCGCCCGCGGGGCGGCGACAAGTTCATCGCCACCAGCTGGATCCTGTTCCAGCGCGCCGAAGCGCTCTTCCCCGCGTCCTAGATCCGGCCCGGCCGGGCTCTACGAATCCCGCGGGTGGTTGAGCATCAGCCAGTACAGCCCGACCTGCTTCACCGCGCCCATGAACTGGTCGAAGTCCACCGGCTTGCGGATATAGCTGTTGGCGCCCAGCGAGTAGCAGGCCTCGACGTCGAAGGGCTCGGTGCTGGTGGTCATGACCACCACCGGCAGGCTGCGCGTATCGCTGTCGGCACGGATCGCCTGCAGCACCTCGCGTCCGTCCATGCGCGGCATGTTGAGGTCGAGCAGCACCAGCGCAGGCGCGTCGTGGCGGACCTGGCCCGCCCACTGCCCGCGCCCGAACAGGTAGTCCAGGGCCTCGACGCCGTTGTCGACGACATGCAGCGGGTTCGCGATCTGCGCCTGCGCGAAGGCGATCCGCGTCAGCTCGACGTCGTCCGGATTGTCCTCCACCAGCAGGATCGGGCGGTTGCTCATGACGGCTCCCGCTCACCGACCGCCGGCAGTTCGACGTGGAACATGCTGCCTTCGCCCGGCACGCTCTGTGCGCCGATGCTGCCGTGCATCCGCGCGACGATGCGGCGCGCGATCGCCAGCCCGAGGCCATGACCGCCGCCATCGTCGGCCCCGTGCAGGCGCTGGAACGGTTCGAACACGCGTTCGCTGTGCCGGGCTTCGAAGCCGCTGCCCTGGTCGCGCACGCGGATGCGCACGCGCTCGCCGACGCGCTCGGCGTCGACCGTGATGCGCACCGACTCGCGTGCGGCGGAAAACTTCCAGGCGTTGTGCAGCAGCTGGTCGAAGACCTGCTTCAACTGGCGTTCGTCCGCGCGCACCCGCATGTCCGGCTGGACCGTGGCTTCGACCGCACGGCCGGGCTCGGCATCGCAGAGTTCGACCAGCGCCCAGTCCACCAGCAGGCTGGCGTCGACGTCGGTGATCTCCAGTGGATCGTGCGATGCGCGCGACAGCGCCTGCAACGAATCGATCAGCGCGGCCATGCGCGCGGCGGCGGCGCGGATGCGCGCGAGCTGTCCGCGCCCGGTGTCGTCCAGGCGTTCGCCCGAACCCGCTTCCAGCATGGCCGCGAAGCCCTCGATCGCGCGCAGCGGCGCGCGCAGGTCATGCGCGATACCGTGCGAAACCAGGGCATGGTCCTTGAGGACATCGGCAAGCTCGGCCTCGCAGTCACGCAAACGCTGGCCGAGGTCGTCCGGGGCCGTCGCCGCCGCGCCGGCCGGACCGCTCTGCCCGGCTGTCTCCGCGGCGTGGCCCAGTTGCTCTTTCATCGGCGCACCGTACACCAGGGGGACGTCGCCGGTGCGTGTAAGCAGCGCGGCCCAGGGCCTAGAACAGGCTTCCCTGGGGCGACGGTACAGGTTCGCGCACGGGCTTCGCGGGCGGTACGAACCGGCTGCAGTCGAGCGACGGCAGGCGGGTGAATCCCAGCTGTCGCCAGGCCTTGCGGAAGCGTGCCGCCAGCAGCTGGGCGAAGGGTCCTTCGCCACGCATGCGCGTGCCGAACCCGCTGTCGTAGTCGCGGCCACCGCGCATCTGCGAGACCAGGCTCATCACGTGCGCGGCGCGGTCCGGATAGTGCTGCGCGAGCCATTCACGCCACACCTCCTTCAGCTCGTGCGGCAGGCGCAGCAGCACGTATGACGCGTCGCGCGCACCCGCATCGCGCGCGGCGGTGAGGATCGCCTCGAGCTCGCCATCGGTGATCGCCGGGATGACCGGGGCCACCATCACGCTGACCGGCACGCCGGCTTCGTGCAGCCCGGCGATCGCCTTCAACCGCGCATGGGGCGCCGAGGCCCGCGGCTCCATGCGCGCGGCCAGGCGGTTGTCGAGCGTGGTGACCGAGAGCGAGACCTGCACCAGGCCCTGCGCGGCCATCGGCACCAGCAGGTCGAGGTCGCGCAGCACCAGCGCGTTCTTGGTGATCAGGTGCACCGGATGCCGGGTCTCGGCCAGCACCTCGAGCAGGCCGCGGGTGATGCGCTCGCGGCGTTCCAGCGGCTGGTAGGCATCGGTGTTCACGCCCAGGGCGATCGGCGAGCAGGCGTGGCGCGGGCGCGCGAGCTCGGCGCGCAGCAGCTCGACCGCATTGGTCTTCGCGAACAGCCGGGTTTCGAAGTCGAGGCCGGGCGACAGGTCGAGGTAGGCGTGGCTGGGCCGGGCAAAGCAGTAGACGCAGCCGTGTTCGCAGCCGCGGTAGGGGTTGATCGACTGGCTGAAGCCGATGTCGGGCGACTGGTTGTGGCTGATGATGCTGCGCGCGCGCTCCACGGTGACCACCGTGGCGGGGCCGGGCTCGAGCGCTTCGCCGCTGGCGTCGCTGAAGTCGTGGCCCGATCCCCAGCCGTCGTCCTCGCGGCTGGCCGAGCGCTGTTCGAAGCGGCCGGTCACGCGCGAGGCCGCGCCGCGGCCCTTGAGGGGCCCCAGGGCGGCCAGCCTGGCTTTGCCATCGTCGCGCATGCGGCTAGCCTAGGCGCCGGTTGTCTCAGTCCCTGCGACGGGGGAAGCGTCTGGACGTGTTGCGCGATGCCTGGCAGGGCCTGCTGTCGATTCCCCACCTGGGCAGCTGGCTGATCGCGGCCTGGGCGGCCTACCTGTTGCTGCTGGGCGGCTGGATCGTGCTGCAGAAGCGCGAGCCGGTGGCGACGCTCAGCTGGCTGCTGGGCCTGGCCCTCCTGCCCTATCTCGGCTTCCTGATCTACCACGTGTTCGGACCACAGCGGATCCGGCGCCAGCGCCTGCGCCGCGCGCGCAGCCGCGAGTCCATGGCCGCGTCTCCCGCCTTCGACGCGGGCGCGCACGTCGACGCCGCCGAGCTCGCCCGCCTCGGCACCGCCAGCACCGGGCTCGCCCCTTCCACCGCGCGCGACGTGCGCCTGCTGGTCGACGGCGCCGCCAAGTACGAGGCCCTGCTGGCCGACATCGCCCGCGCCACCCGCCATGTCCACCTCGAGTACTACATCTACGAGCCCGACCTGACCGGCACCGCGCTGCGCGATGCGCTGGCCGAACGCGCGCGGGCCGGGGTCGAGGTCCGGCTGCTGGTGGACGCGATCGGATCGGGGGCGGCGCGGCGCTTCTTCCAGCCGCTGCTCGACGCCGGCGGCGAGCTGGCCTGGTTCCACCCGATGCGCCTGGGGCAGTTCTGGCGCCGGCCCTGGGCCAACCTGCGCACCCACCGCAAGATCGTGGTGATTGACGGCCGCATCGCCTACACCGGCGGCATGAACATCACAGACGAGCAGGACGAACGCCTCGGCGACGCTGCCTATCGCGACCTGCACCTGCGCCTGGAAGGCGAGGTGGTGCGGCGGCTGCAGCTGGTGTTCTGCGAGGACTGGGCCTACGCGACCGGCGACCGGCAGTTCCTGTCGAACGTCGCGCGCGATGCGCCGGCGGATGCCGCCCCCGGACCGGTGCATGCGCAGGTGCTGGTCTCCGGACCGGACTCGCCCTGGGAGGCGATCCACCGCATGCACGTCTCGGCGATCCACGCCGCCAAGGCGCGGGTGTGGATGACCACGCCGTATTTCGTGCCCGGCGAGGCGGCGATGATGGCGCTGACCTCGGCCGCCGCCGCAGGCCTCGACGTCCGCCTGCTGGTCCCGCGGGAGAGCGACTCGAAGCTGGTCACGCTGGCCGCGCGCTCCTACTTCGGCGCCCTGCTGCTCGCCGGGGTGAAGATCTACGAATACGGCCCGCGCATGCTGCACAGCAAGAGCCTGCTGGTCGACGACGAACTGGTGCTGGTGGGCAGCGCGAACTTCGACCACCGCAGCTTCCGGCTGAACTTCGAGGTCTCGGTGCTGTTCGACGATCCCGGCATCGCCGCGCAGATGGCGGCCCTCTTCGAGGGCGAACTCGCCAGCGCCCCGCGCGTCCAGCGCGGCCGCCACCGCCCCCTCTTCCGCGCCCGCCTTCCCGAAGCCCTCGCCCGCCTCCTCTCCCCCCTCCTGTAGCCGCGGCTACCCGACCCTTGAGTCCGATCACGCTGCCCCGGCCTCGACACACCGCCAACCATCGCCGCCGCCGCCCCAAACTGCGACCAGCGGCAAGCTCCAAGCGCCCGGCGGCCGCGCGCCGCCCAGCCCAGCCGGGCTAGACTTCGCCATCGATCCCGCGGAGAAAGTCCATGCCCTGGCTGTTCCTCCTCCTGGCCGTGGCCGCGTTCGCGGTGGCGCTCAACGCATCCTCGATGGCGCTCGCCGTCCTCTGCCTGCTCGTGGCGCTCGCCGGCATCGTGGCCTGGGTCCTCGGCCTGCTGGCCCAGCGCGTCGGCAACCAGTCGCGCGACGACAGCATGATGCTCGACCCGCTGGAGCTGAAGCGCCTGCGCGAGGATGCGGAAACCCGCCGCGCGGCTGCCGGATCTTCGATCGGCGCGACAGCGGCAGCGTCAGCAGGCGCGGCCGCGAGTTCTGGCGGGGCGGGCGCCCATGTCGCTCCGCCATCGGTGGACGTCTCCCAGGGCTGAGCCGCGTTGCTCGCTGCGATCCAGCCCTGATCCGGCGTTCACCTGACTCGAGTCCGCTTCCAGCCCTTCGTACGAGCCGGGCTCGAACGGCCCGAGCGGCGTATCCTCCCGCGTCATGACCCGCCTCAGCGTCAACCTCAACAAGGTCGCCGTGCTGCGCAACTCGCGCGGCGGCGCCGAACCGGACGTGCTGCGCGCCGCGCGCACCTGCCTGGATGCCGGCGCCCACGGCCTCACCCTGCATCCACGCCCGGACGCACGCCATGCCCGTGCCGACGACGTCATGGCGCTCGCCGCCCTGGCGACCGCACGCGGCGTCGAGCTCAACCTCGAAGGCAACCCGTTCGCCGCTCCGCGCCCGGGCTATCCCGGCTTCATCGCCCTGTGCCGCGAGGCGCGCCCGGCGCAGGCGACCCTGGTCCCGGATGACGACGGCCAGATCACCTCGGACCACGGCTTCGACTTCGCCCGCGACCGTGAACGCCTCGCGCCGCTGATCGCCGAGCTGCGCGGCCTCGGCTGCCGCGTGAGCCTGTTCGCCGACGCCGGCAGCGCCGTCGAGTCCGCGGCCGAAGCCGGCGCGGACCGCATCGAGATCTATACCGGCCCCTTCGCCGAGGCCCACGCCGCCGGCACCCCGGACGACGCCCTCGCCGCCTGCGCCGACACCGCGCGCCGTGCCAGTGCCGCCGGCCTGGGCGTCAACGCCGGCCACGACCTCAGCCAGGCCAACCTGCGCGACTTCCTGGCCGCCGTCCCCGGCGTCGAAGAAGTCTCCATCGGCCACGCCCTGATCAGCGAAGCCCTCTACGAAGGCCTCGACACCACCATCCGCCGCTACCTCACCCTCCTCCACCCCCTCCGCCCTCTCCGCCCCCTCCGCCCCCTGTAGGAGCGGCTACAGCCGCGATGGCGAAAGACCTTTTTGCCACGCATCCACGCAGATCAGAGCGGATTGACACGGATAGAGCAGGGGTCAGTCGGAATACAGAGGGTGACGGAAGCGCCGCACTCCGCGACACGAGCGATGTGGCGGTCAGGGGCGCGCCGAAACCCAGGGGATGCGGAACCACGGAGGCCTGCCCCTCGGGAATGTCCAAGCGATGACCAACCCCCCAAACGCATCCGAAAGAGACTGGCTGCAGCGCCGCCCATTGGCCCTTGCCTGAAGCAGATCCGCGTAATCCGCGTAATCCGCGTAAATCCGTGGCAAAAGCTGTTCCCTTCATCCAGACAGGCGACTGCAGCCCCGTCCGATCTCGCCCTTTCCAACACTCCCGCGTCGGCTCTATCCGTGTCAATCCGCTTTGATCTGCGTGGATCCGTGGCAAAAACAGGTCCCTCGCCATCGCGGCTGTAGCCGCTCCTACAGGGGGGGGGCGTGGTTCCCGATCGACGGGCACAAAAAAACGCCGCCCCTGGGGGCGGCGCAAGAAAGCAAGCGTGTTGTTCCTCCCGGCGCGCTGCAGGCGACGCCGGGAGGATCTTGCGGATCAGTTCCTGACGAAACCGATCTTCATCATCTGTGCGTTCTTCGCTTCGGCCAGCACCTTGGCCAGCACCCCGTAGTCGGCATCGGCGTTGACGTCGATCTCGAGCGTGGGCTGGTTGTTCGGATCGCGCTGGACCTCGCTTTCCATCATGTTGCGCAGCGCCGACATCGGCGCCGGGCTGTCGTTCCAGAAGACCTGGCCGCCGGCATCGATGCGCAGGCGGATCGGCTCCGGAGGATCCACCGGGTTCACCGGTGGATTCGTCGAGCGCTGCGGCAGGTCGATGTCGATCGGATACGACAGCTGTGGGGCGGTGACCATGAAGATGATGAGCAGCACCAGCATCACGTCGCAGAGCGGAATGATGTTGATGTCGGCCATCGGGCCGTCACCGGAATCGGAAGAAAAAGCCATGGTGCAAACTCCGGATCAGTTGCTCTCGCGGGTGGCGACGAAGCCGACCTTGCGCATGCCTTGCTGCTGCGCGACCTGGACGACTTCCTTGACCATCCCGTACTTCGTGGTCTTGTCGGCGCGGACGTTGACCGGCGGCTGCGGGGTCTTCTGCGCTTCGACCGCCAGCGAACTCTCCAGAAGCTGGAGCGTCACCGGCGAATCGTTGAGGAAGATCTCGCCGCTGTCGGTCACCGCGATGGTGATGGGCATCGCGGCCGGAGCCGAGTCCGGCCGCTCGTCCAGGTTGGCCTGCGGGAGCTCGACCTTGACCTTGTGGGCCATCAGCGGCGCCGTGACCATGAAGATGATCAGCAGCACCAGCATCACGTCGACCAGCGGCACGATATTGATCGTGGCGTTGACCTTGTCATGGCCTCTACCACTTGAACTGTAAGCCATGTCGGTTCTCCTCGGGCCTGTCCGTCTGCGCTTAGTGCTTCTGCTCGCCGACGCGCGAGCCGGTGGCGAAGAAGTCGTGCAGGTCGTGGGCGAAGGTGTCGAGCTTGTTGTTCACGCCGCGGTTCAGGCGGACGAAGAAGTTGTAGCCGAGCACCGCCGGGATCGCGACGCCGAGGCCGATCGCGGTCATGATCAGCGCCTCGCCGACCGGACCGGCAACCGCGCCGATGTCGGCCTGGCCGCTGGCGCCGATGCGGATCAGGGCGCGGTAGATGCCCCACACGGTGCCGAGCAGGCCGACGAACGGCGCGGTCGCACCGACGGTGGCGAGCACGGTCAGGCCGGCCTCGAGCTTCAGCGACTCGCGGGTCACGCCCTGGCGCAGCGCGCGGTCGACGAACTCGGAGCGGTTGAGCGACTCGACCAGGCGCGAACCTTCATGGCGCTGATGGTGCGCGGCGGCCTGGGCGGCATCGAGCGCGACCTTGGAGAAGGGCTCGCTGCGACGCTCTTCTTCCATCGAACGGATCGCGTCCTGCGCGTTCTGGGTTTCCCAGAACGTGTTGATCACGCGGTCGGAGCTCCCGCGCAGGCGGGCGTGCTTGATGGCGTTGAAGATGATCCAGTAGATCGACATGGCCGACATGATCAGGAGGGTGATGAGCACCACCCAGCCGACCGCGTCCATGTGTTGGATCATGTCCGCGAAGCCCATCTGCTGGAGCGCTGCGGCGTTGCTGCCTCCAGCGGCGGGGACGTTAGTGGTTTCCTGCAGCATGACGCTTACCTTCTAGATGTTGGAATGTTGGAAAAGGGTGGAGCGGGCGGAGCGGTGGGGCAAAGCTTGCAGCGGATCGCTGTTGCGGACGCTTCAGAGGACGAAGTCCACCGGGACGCGGACGCGGCCGGCCACGGGGACGCCATCACGCACTTCCGGGTTGAAGCGCCAGCGGCGGGCGGCATCGATCGCGGCGCGGTCGAGGTCACGGTTGCGGCTGGACTTCTCGACCGACACGTTGGTCACGTTACCCGAAGCATCGACCTCGACCACTAGGACGACCTGGCCGGTGATGCCGGCGCGAAGGGCGGCCGGCGGGTACTTCGGCGGGTTCATGCTCTTGGACGACGGATCCACGCTGGCGCCGATGCTCGGGGCCGGGGCCGGGGGAGCAGGCGGGGCCGGCGGCGGGGCCGGGGTGTCGATCGGCGACGGCTCGTCGAAGACCACCGGCGGATCCTCCGGCGGCGGCGGCAGCGGCGAGGGCTGCGGCGGCACCAGCTCGCGGATCGGCTGCGGCTCCGGCGGCTTTGGCGGCGGCGGCGGCGGCGGCGGGGGCGGCGGCGGCGGTTCGATGATCACCACGCGGGTGACCTGTTCCTCCTCCTGCGCGGCGCCGGGCGGATTGACCGGGGCGAGCAGGAGCAGGACGGCGGCGGCGTGGAAGGCCACCACCATGGTGAAACCGGCGATACGCGCCCAGTTGAGGCCCTCGTCCTGTTCGTTGTTCCGGTCAAGGGTCGTGGCGTGCTGCGTCATGCGGGGAACTCGAGTCTGGCCGGGCGGCGAGCGCCCCGAATGTTGTCTGGATCCGCGACCGTGTTCTGCGCGGGAATTTCCAAGCTTAACCCAATCGTGCAGCGCAGTACCACCGCACGAAAGGACATGTTTTGACCTGCCGTATCAGCGCGCAAGCAGCTTGCGCGCCTCTTCGGGATTGCTCAGGCCCTTGTCGAGGGCCTTCTGCGCCGCGGCCTTGGAGTCGGCCCCGCGGCCCTCGTTGGCCAGTGCCTTGGCCAGGTTGAGCCAGGTGCTGCCGTCATCGTCCAGCGGCGCGGCCTTGCCGTAGAACTCGATCGCCTTGTCGTACTGGTCGGTGAAGTAGTAGGCCTGGGCCAGCGAGGCATAGGTCCGGTAGTCGCCCTTGAGGATGCCCTTGTCGAGGCCCTCGTTGAGGACCGCGATGGCCTTGGCCTCGCCGCCCTCGGTGTTGAGGTAGAGCGCCGAGAGGTTGCTGTAGTCGCGATCCTCGCTGAGCTCACCGGCCTGGCGCAGGCGCTCGTAGACCTCGATCGCCCTGGCGTGGTCGTCGGCCTGGAGGTAGATGTTGGCGAGGTTGAGCTGGGCGCGCTTGTCGCCGGGCACCTGCGCGGCGACCTGTTCGGCCAGGGCCGTGGCTTCGCCGGGGCGGCCGGCGTCCGCGTAGGAGGCCATCAGCAGCTGGGTCCAGTCCGGACGCGCGTCCGGATTGCCCTTGACGACCGGTTCGAGCGCGGCGATCGCCTCGTCGAAGCGCTCCAGGCGGTACAGGGCGTTGCCGCGCATCACGTGCACGTCCGCCTTCTCGGTGCGGGTCTCGGAGACCAGGCGATCGAGGGTGGCCAGCGCGCCGGTGTAGTCGTCCTCCACCAGCTGGATCTGCGCGATCGCCAGCATGGTGCCGTAGTGCTCGTTGTTGCCCAGGCCGTCGAGCTGGATCGCCTGCTGGAGCAGGTCGGCGGCGCGCGCGTTGTCCTCGTTGATCAGGAGGTCGGCCAGCAGGCGCAGGCTGATCGCGCGCTCGTAGGCATTGGCCTTGTCGTTGTCGAGGATCACCTTGGCCGCGGCTTCGGTCGCGGCCAGGTCACCGGCCTGCTGCGCTTCGGACAGTTTGTTGATCTGCGGGCCGATGCGCGGGGTCGCGCGCAGCCCGGGCTCCTTGCGGGTGGCCGCGGGATATTCGTTCACCACGTCGGCCTTCGGCGCGGACGCTTCCTGCTGCTGGCGCGAGGAGCTACGGCGCTCGGAGGCGCCGCGGGCCTGCGCGAACGCATCGGCGGCGGTGCCCAGGGCGAGCACGGCGGCCATCGCGGCAACCAGGTAATGGCGTTGGGGATTCGAAGCGGACATGGGGACCTCTCGGGTGCGGTGCACGGGGGCCGCGTGTGCACGGGGGGTGCCAAAACTAACAGAACGGGAACCGCCGGCGCGACCGCACCATTGGCACATGCCTAACGCGTCAGCCGCAGGCAGGGCGACGGCCGCCGGCGCGGGCCTGCTCGTAGGTCGGGACCAGCGCCGCGGCCCGGGACTGGAGCTCGCCGATGCGCGCGGCGGGGTCCGGATGGGTCGACAGCCACTGCGGCGAACGCGCGCCACCGCTGGCGGCGATCATGTTCTGCCACAGGTTGACCGCCTCGCGCGGGTCGAAGCCGGCGGCCGCCATCAGGCGCTGTCCGACCACGTCCGCCTCGCTCTCCTGCACGCGCGAGCCCGGCAGCAGGAACGCCGTCTGCAGCGCCGCGCCGCCCAGCTGGTTGGTGGTCTGGGTGGCGCCCTCGCCGTAGCGCGAGCCCACCAGGGCGCCAACCACGCCCAGCGCGCCCTGTGCGCCCATCTGGCGGGTGATGCGTTCGTCGTGGTGCTTCTCGACCACGTGGCCGACCTCGTGGGCGATGACCGCCGCCAGCTGGTCTTGGTTGCGGGCCACGCCGAGGATGCCGGTGTAGACGCCGACCTTGCCGCCCGGCAGCGCGAAGGCGTTGGGGTTGTCGTCGACGAACACCGCGGTTTCCCAGGCGATCCGCCGCTGGTCGGCGGGCAGCTGGGCGACGATCGCGTTGACCACGCAGCTCACGTAGCGCTTCTGGCCCGCGTCGCCGGTCTGGCGCATCTGCGTCTTCTGCTCGGTGAAGGCCTGCGCCCCCATCTGGTCGAGCTGCTCCTGGGACACCGCCCCGACGTACTGGGTGCGCCCGGTGGACGAGGTGGTGGTGGCACAGGCCGCGACCGCCAGGGTGGCGGCGACGGCGGCGGCAATCGGGAGGGTCTTCATCGTGACGTCCTGGATGGGCTCTGGACGTTGTAGGCCCCGCGAGCTGAAGGCGGCGTCAACCGCCCTGTTCAGACGTCAAGATTCGACACCCGCAGCGCGTTGTCCTCGATGAAGGCCCGTCGCGGCTCGACCACGTCACCCATGAGGGTGCTGAAGATCTGGTCGGCACCCACGGCGTCCTCGATCGTCACCTGCAGCAGGCGGCGCGTCTCCGGATTCACCGTGGTGTCCCACAGCTGCTCGGGGTTCATTTCGCCCAGGCCCTTGAAGCGCTGGATCTGGCGGCCCTTCTTGGCCTCCTCGAGCAGCCAGGCCTGGGCCTGGGAGAAGCTGGAGATGGCCTGTGCACGGTTGCCGCGGATGATCTGGGCGCCTTCGCGCACCAGGCCGCTCAGCAGCGCCGCGGCGTCACGCAGCGCACGCAGTTCGCCGCCCTCGAAAGCCGAGAACGGCAGCACCTGGACCGCATCCACGCCCATGTGGCGGCGCTTGACCACCAGCGCCGGCCCCACGCCCTCGGTGGCCGGCTGGAACTCCAGCGCATAGCGCGGCTTGCCCAGGCCGGATTCGTTCAGGCGCTTTTCCAGCAGGTCGAGCTCGTGGCGCTCGTCGACGTTGCGGGTCAGCGCATCGGCATCCAGCGGCGTGAAGTCGACCAGCGCGCCCAGCAGCTCCGGATCGTAGCGCCAGGCGTTGCGGGCGATGGTGTCGCGCGCCGCGGCGTACGCCAGCAGCAGCCGCTCCAGGCCCTCGCCGGTGATCGGCGGCTCGCCGCTGGCGGGCACCAGCGAGGCGCCCTCGACCGCGTTGCCGGCCAGGTAGGCGTCGAGCGCCGCGTCGTCCTTCAGGTACAGCTCGGTCTTGCCCTGCTTGATCTTGTACAGCGGCGGCAGGCCGATATAGATGTGGCCGCGCTCGATCAGCTCCGGCATCTGCCGGTAGAAGAAGGTCAGCAGCAGGGTGCGGATATGGGCGCCGTCGACGTCGGCGTCGGTCATGATGATGATGCGGTGGTAGCGCAGCTTGTCCGGGTTGTACTCGTCCTTGCCGATGCCCGTGCCCAGCGCGGTGATCAGCGTGCCGACTTCGGCCGAGCCCAGCATGCGGTCGAAGCGCGCGCGCTCGACATTGAGGATCTTGCCCCTGAGCGGCAGCACCGCCTGGTTCTTGCGGTTGCGGCCCTGCTTGGCCGAGCCGCCGGCCGAGTCACCCTCGACGATGAACAGTTCCGACAGCGCCGGATCCTTCTCCTGGCAGTCGGCGAGCTTGCCGGGCAGGCCGGCGATGTCCAGCGCGCCCTTGCGACGCGTGAGGTCGCGGGCCTTGCGCGCGGCCTCGCGGGCGCGCGCGGCGTCGACGATCTTGCCGGCGATCGCCTTGGCCTCGCTCGGGTTCTCCTGCAGGAACTCCTGCAGCTTGGCGCCGAAGGTGTGCTCCACCACCGGGCGCACGTCCGAACTGACCAGCTTTTCCTTGGTCTGCGAGGAGAAGCTCGGGTCCGGCACCTTCACCGACAGCACCGCG
The DNA here is from genome assembly GCF_016615955.1 of Luteimonas sp. MC1750. Lineage (NCBI taxonomy): Bacteria > Pseudomonadati > Pseudomonadota > Gammaproteobacteria > Lysobacterales > Lysobacteraceae > Luteimonas > Luteimonas sp. MC1750. Next base: position 5,517 of record NZ_CP067113.1, on the reverse strand, counting down.
ATCATGCCTTCGCGCATGTCGTCGCCCGACAGGCTGACCTTGGCCTGCCTGGCAACGCCGTTCTGCTCGATGTAGTTGGTGAGCGTGCGCGTGAGCGCCGCGCGGAAGCCCTGCAGGTGGGTACCGCCGTCCTTCTGCGGGATGTTGTTGGTGAAGCAGAACATGGTCTCCTGGTAGGAGTCCGTCCACTGCAGCGCCACCTCGACGGTGATCCCGTTCTCCTCGCCCGACACCGCGATGACCTTGGGGTGCAGGGGCGTCTTCAGCTGCGCCAGGTGCTCGACGAAGGAGCGGATGCCGCCCTCGTACTCGAACACGTCGCGACGCGCCTCGCCGCGCTCGTCGGCCAGCGTGATCTTGACCCCGGAGTTGAGGAAGGACAGCTCGCGCAGGCGGCGCGCCAGGATCTCGTAGTGGAACTCGACGTCGCTGAAGATCCCGGTGGCGGGCTTGAAGCGCAGCGTGGTGCCGCGGCGCGTGCCGGCCGGGCCCACGGCCTTGAGCGGGTACAGCGGCTCGCCCAGCGCGTATTCCTGCTGGTGGTGTTCGCCGTCGCGCCAGATGTCGAGCCACAGGTGCTCGCTCAGCGCGTTGACCACCGACACGCCGACGCCGTGCAGGCCGCCGGAGACCTTGTAGCTGTTGTCATCGAATTTTCCGCCGGCGTGCAGCACGGTGAGGATGACCTCGGCGGCCGAGACGTTCTCTTCCTTGTGGATGTCGACCGGGATGCCGCGACCGTTGTCCGACACCGAGACCGAGCCGTCCTCGTGGATGATCACCGAGATGTCGTCGGCGTGGCCGGCCAGCGCCTCGTCGATCGAGTTGTCCACGACCTCGAACACCATGTGGTGCAGGCCGGTGCCGTCATGCACGTCGCCGATGTACATGCCGGGACGCTTGCGGACGGCCTCGAGGCCGCGCAGGACGGTGATCTTGCTGGAATCGTAGCCGGTGTTGGCGGCGGTCTCGGGGGTGCTGCCGTGGTCTTCGGTCATCGAGGTGCTTCTGGCCGTGGAAACGCCCGGCAATGGCCGGCGCACGGGGGCCGCGCGCGACACATTACTTATAGGGCTTGAGACGGCGATTATAGCATTTCGGGGCCGTTGGCAAGGGGTTTGGCGGGGCAGGCGCCGATGGGGCTGGGCGCGGGCATCGCGGGGGCATCAGCCAGGAATCAGCGTGCGGCTTTGAAGACAAGCTGCGGCAGCGCGACGCGCTTGATGCTGACGAGTCGAATCCCGCAGATTGGCTCAGTGTGGCCACGACAGGACGGCAGGATCAATGCGGAGGCCCTGAACACTCCGGAGCCGCAACGGCCTGGGGTTGGATACTTTGCATCTGCTCCACACGTTTCACGTGGAACACCCCGCCTGCCTCGAGGCGCCAGCCTGCCTCGGGCGAATTCCGCGATGATGCCGAGATGCAATAAAAAAGGAGGGCGGCACGCTGACGCCGCAAACCGATGGCAGGTATCGACAGGGACATCCGTTCGTCAGGGGCGGCGTGGACAGGTGGATGGAGACCCAGGCGAGACCAGACTGAACCGCTCTAAGGCTGTGAGGGCGCCACAGCACCTTGTTTCACGTGAAACAGGCGCGATCCCACACTCCCTTGGAGCTGATCCGTCCCGGTCACAAACGCCTGCGCCGGCGTGCCGCCAAGAAACGCCAACACGCGCGTCCGATGCTCCGCATCCAGCTCCGAGGCGAGGTCGTCCAGGGCGATCACCGGCCAGTCGCCGCGCTCTTCCGCACAATCCGTCGCCTGCGCGAACAGGCAGGACAGCGCCGCCAGCTTCGCCTGCCCACGCGACAGGGCCTCGCCGTCCTGCTTCCCATCAAGCCGAAGGCGCCAGTCGGCCCGGTGTGGGCCCACGCTGGTATGCCCGATCATCCGGTCCCGCTCCCGTGCCACGGCCAGGGCGTCCGCCAGAGACAGGTTCGACTGCCGCCAGCCCGGTTCGAAGTCCAGCTGGGGGCGCCCGAGCGACGGCGCCAGGGCCTGCGAGACCGTCTCCAGACGCTCCTGCAGCCGGTCAAGGTACAGGGCGCGCCGGCGCGTCAGCTCCTCGCCGGACGCCGCAAGCTCATGATCCCAGGCCGCGATCTGTCCGGCAGCGGCACCGGACTTCAGCAGCGCATTGCGCTGCTTCAATGCGCGAGAATACCGACGCCAGACCGGAAGAAACCCCTGTTCCACGTGGAACAGACCCCAGTCGACAAAGCGGCGTCGCGGTTCGCCCCCGCCGGACACCAGTGCGTGGCTTCCGGGTTCGAACGTGACCACCATGAAGGCTGCACACAGCTCCCCCAGATGACCGATCGCGCGCCCGTCGATCCGCGCCTCCCAGCTGGCGCCCGCGTGGCGCAGGCCCACCTTGTGGCTGGCTGCGTCCGCGTCGTCGCGCCATTCGGCGAATACCTCGACCGCGCTGGCTCCAGTCCGCACCAGGCCGTCGCGCACGCGGCCACGAAAGCTGCGCCCGTAGGCGAGCAGGTGCAGGCCCTCCAGCACGCTGGTCTTCCCCGCACCGTTGGGCCCGACCAGCACGTTGAGGCCCGGGCCCGGCTCAAGCGCCACCTCCACCAGGTTGCGCAGGTCCCTGAGCTGCAGCCGCGTCAGGCGCACACCCGCGCCCCCGGAAAAGCAGAACGCCCGGACCTGGCCGGGCGTTCCTGTTCCACGTGGAACCTGGCCGGGTTCACAGCCTCAGCGGCATCACGACATGGCGTGAACGCTCATTGGCCGCCTCGCGCACCAGCGCCGAGGAATTCGCGTCGCGCAGCGCCAGCACCACGGTCTCGTCGCGCAGGGCACCCAGGGCGTCGAGCAGGTAGTTCACGTTGAAGCCCACGGCCAGGCCGTCGACCGGGGTATCGGCCTCGATCTCTTCCTGCGCTTCTTCCTGCTCGGGGTTGTGGGCGCTGATCTTGAGCTGGCCCGGCGACACCTCGATGCGTACGCCGCGGTACTTCTCGTTCGACAGGATGGCCGCGCGCTGCAGGGCGGCGCGCAGGACCTCACGATCGACCTTGACCTCGCGGTCGGCGCCGATCGGAATCACCGCCTCGTAGTCCGGGAAGCGGCCGTCGATGAGCTTGCTGGTGAAGGTGACGTCGTCACGCTTCACGCGGATGTGGTTGCGGCCCATTTCCAGTTCCAGCACCCGGTCGCCGCCCTCCAGCAGGCGCTGCAGCTCGGTCACGCCCTTGCGCGGCACGATGATCTGGCGCTTGGCATGGGCGCCGCCCTCGAGCGCGGCCTCGCACAGCGCCAGGCGGTGGCCGTCGGTGGCCACGCAGCGCAGGCGATGTTCACCCAGGTCGAAGAGAAGGCCATTGAGGTAGTAGCGAACGTCCTGCTGGGCCATCGCGAACGCGGTGCGCTCGATCAGCTCCTTGAGCGCCGCCTCCGGCACCTCGACCCGCTCGGTGGCCTCGACCTCGTCGATCGACGGGAAGTCATTGGCGGGGAGGCTCGCCAGGGTGAAGCGGCTGCGGCCGGCCTGGACGGTGATCCGGTCACCGGACTGGCTCACCGTCACCTTGCTGCCGTCGGGCAGCGCCCGGACGATGTCGAACAGCTTGCGGGCCGGGATCGTGACCTCACCGTCCTGGGCGTCGTCAACCGCGCAGCGCGCCACCATCTCGACCTCGAGGTCGGTACCGGTCAGCGAAAGCTGGCCGTCCTTCACCAGGGCCAGCAGGTTTGCCAGCACCGGCAGCGTCTGCCGGCGTTCGACCACGTTGACGACCTGCGCCAACGGCTTCAGGAAGGCTTCTCGCTGCAGACTGAAACGCATGCCGGTGGTATCCCCTTGCCCTAGCTCTTGAATTGGATAAATACAAAAAGCGGTGGTGGTGGTGTCCGGAAAATCAGTTGACAACCATCACAAACGATTGATTTTAAACGGTATTTCCTTCCGACAACCCCGTGGACAAGCCGGCTTCCAGCGGTGGGAGAACCTGTGGACAACTTCCGGTCCCCGATCGGGACGACGACTTGTCCACAGCTTGTCCCGGGTCCGTCCACCGGCTTTGCAGCCCCTGTTTCGACCCCACTGCCGGGCTCATTCGCTGAGCTTGCGGATGAGCTTGTCCCAGTCCTCGCGGAGCTTGCCGTCGGTCTGCGCCAGGGCGCGGATCTGCCGGCAGGCATGCAGGACCGTGGTGTGGTCCCGACCCGAGAAGGCGTCGCCGATTTCGGGCAGGCTGTGCTCGGTCAGTTCCTTGGCCAGCGCCATCGCCATCTGGCGCGGACGGGCCAGGGAACGGGTCCGCTTCTTGCCCAGCATGTCCTTGATCTGCAGACCATAGTAGTCTGCCACGGTCTTCTGGATATTGGGGATGCTGATCGCCGCCTGCTGGGCGCGCAGCAGGTCGCGCAGCGTCTCCTGGGCGAACTCGGTGGTGATCGCGCGGCCGGTGAAGTTGGCCTGGGCGGACAGCGTATTCAGCGCCCCCTCGAGGTCGCGCACGTTCGACGGCATCTTCTTGGCCAGCAGGAAGGCGACGTCCTCGGGGATGTGCACGCCGCGCTCGCGCGCCTTGGCCAGCACGATGGCCGCGCGGGTCTCGAAATCCGGCGGGTCGATGCCCACGGGCAGGCCCCAGGCCAGGCGCGACTTCAGGCGCGGCTCCAGGCCCTCCACTTCGCGCGGGAACCGGTCGCAGGTCATGATGATCTGCTGGCGGCCCTCGAACAGCGCGTTGAAGGTGTGGAAGAACTCCTCCTGCGTGCGGTCCTTGCCGGCGAAGAACTGGATGTCGTCGATCAGCAGCGCGTCGAGCTGCTGGAACTGGCGCTTGAACTGGTCCGCCGTGCGTTCCTGCAGCGCGCGGAAGAACGCGGTGTAGAAGTCGTTGGAGCGCATGTAAAGCACCCGCGCGCCGGGGTTGTTGCGGCGCATCTCGTTGCCGGCCGCGAACATCAGGTGGGTCTTGCCCAGCCCGGTGCCGCCGTACAGCAGCAGCGGGTTGTGCGCCCGGTCACCGGGCTTCTGCGCCGCCTGCCAGGCCGCCGCGCGACCCAGCTGGTTGCTGCGCCCTTCGACGAAGTTCTCGAAGGTGTAATGCGGATCGAGGTTGCCGTGGAACGCCGCCGCGCTCGCGGTCGCCGAGGCGGCATTGGCCGCGGCGGTCGCGGTCACGCGCTGCGGTGCCGGCGCCACGGGCATCGAACCGATTTCGAGCGAGACGTCGGCGCCGCCGCCGAAATGCCCCAGCAGTTCGCGGATGCGCGGCAGGTAGCGTTCCAGCACCGCATCGCGCACGAAGGCGTTGGGCGCGTAGAGCACGGTCGCATCCTCGCGGCGCGCGGCCTGCAGCGGCCTCAGCCAGGTGTGGACATCCTCGGCCGGGAGTTCGGCTTCCAGGCGTTCGAGGCAGCGGGGCCAGGCATCCATGTGGGAGTTCACATCACCGACAGCGAGACCGCCGCGCGTCGTGGCAGGCCACGTGCGGCGGAGGTGGAAAGGGGGAGGCCAGCCTATCACCGCGGTTCCCGGCCTGCTCG